>CAZLTC010000008.1:20597-63070 GCA_964562405.1 uncultured bacterium
GGCGAGATCGCCGTCCGCGTGATCCGCGCGCTCGAGGAGATGGGCATCGAGTCGGTGGCCATCTACTCCGACGCCGACCGCACGGCCCGTCACGTGCGCTTCGCCGACGAGGCCTACCGCATCGGCCCTCCGCTGCCGGCGAAGAGCTACCTCTGCATCGATGCCATCGTCGAGCTGGCTCGTAAGGTCGGCGCCGAGGCGATACATCCCGGGTACGGGTTCCTCGCGGAGAACGCGAACTTCGCCCGCGCCTGCGAAGAGGCGGGTGTCGTCTTCATAGGCCCCGACAGCAGGACCATCGCCCTCGTGGGCGACAAGATGGAGGCCAGGAAGACGATGGTCGCCGCGGGCATCCCGGTGGTGCCGGGCGGCGACAGACCGCTGTCGAGTGCCGAGGAGATCGTGGCGGAGGCCGAGCGCATCGGGTTCCCCGTCATGATGAAGGCGGCCGCCGGGGGCGGTGGTAAGGGCATGCGTATCGTCCGCGACGTGTCCGGCCTCGCCGCCGCGGCGAAGGCCGCGCGATCGGAGGCCGGTTCGGCGTTCGCCGACGACCGCATCTACCTCGAGAAGCTCATCGAGCACCCGCGCCACGTCGAGTTCCAGATCATCGCAGACTCCTTCGGCCACGTCGTCCATCTGGGCGAGCGCGAGTGTTCCATCCAGCGCAGGCACCAGAAGCTCACCGAGGAGTCGCCGTCGCCCGCCCTGACTCCGTCCCTGCGCGCGAAGATGGGGGAGGCGGCGGTCAAGGCGGCCAAGGCCGCAGGCTACGTCAACGCTGGCACCATCGAGTTCCTGCTCGATGCCGACAGGAACTTCTACTTCCTCGAGGTCAACGCCAGGCTGCAGGTCGAGCACCCTGTCACCGAGCTGGTCACGGGCGTCGACCTCGTTAAGGAACAGCTGCGCATCGCCGCCGGCGAGAGGCTCTCGTTCACGCAGGCCGAGGTGTTCCACAAGGGTCACGCGATCGAGTGCCGCATCTGCGCGGAAGACCCCGAGAACAACTTCTTCCCATCGACCGGCGTCATCGAGCGACTGCGTGCGCCGTCCGGCCCGGGCGTGCGTGTCGAGAGCGGCATTCACGTCGGCTACGAGGTGCCCATCTACTACGACCCGCTCGTCTCGAAGTTGCTCGTCTGGGCGCCGACGCGCGCCGAGGCCATCGAGCGGATGAAGCGCGCCCTGGGCGAGTACCACATCGAGGGCATCAAGACCACGATCCCGTTCCACAAGGCCGGCATGGACAGCGAGGCCTTCCGTAAGGGCGAGTTCGACACGAGCTTCGTCGATGAGGTCTTCTACCCGAACTACGCCGGCCGCGGGACGAAGCACCCCGAGATCGCCGCGGTGGCGGCCGCGCTGGTGGCCGACGCGCAGCGCGTGAAGCCGAAGCCTCTCGCGGCGGCGGACGGCGGCGGGCGCGGAGGCGGGAACGGATGGAAGCGGCCGGCCGGCACGGCGCCGTGGGGCGGCTGGCAGTTGCATCAGAAGTAGTGCCGGTAGGCCCGCCGAGGGGATTCCCCTGGCGGGCCATGGTGGGAGCACTCGTGAAGTACTACGTCACCGTTCTCGACAGGGACTTCGAGCTGGACATCGATCACACGCCCGACGGGGTGCGCGTGACGCTCGACGGTCGAACCGTCGACGCCGACCTCGTTCGAGTCGGGAACTCGCCGGTCTACTCGCTCATCCTGGGCGGGCGGTCCTACGAGTTCTCGGTCATTAGGCGGAACGGCAGGCACGAGATCGTGCTCGACGGCGAGCCCTATACCGCCTCGGTGATGGACGAGCGGGCCAAGCTCATTGCCGAGGCCACGGGTGCGGCGGATGACGCCGACGGGGGAGAGACCGTCGTAGCGCCGATGCCGGGCGTCGTCGTCGGCATCGAGGTCGAGGTCGGCACGGAGGTCGAACCCGGACGCGGCGTCGTGACGCTCGAGGCCATGAAGATGGAGAACGAGCTCAAGTGCACGGCGGCGGGTGTCGTCAAGCAGGTTCTCGTCAGCATCGGACAGGGCGTGGCGCAGGGTGAGGCCCTCCTGGTGATCGAGTAGTTCGCATCGGAGGCGTACATTGAAGAGGTCGCACGGCGACAGGAAGCACTGGGAGAAGCTGGTCCTTCGCCCCGCGCTCGAGAAGCACGGCGAGCGCAGAGACGAGTTCCGCACGCTCTCCGGCCTTCCCGTGGGGCCGGTCTACTCCGACGACGACCTGCACTCCGATCCGGGTGACGCGCTCGGCTTCCCCGGCGAGTACCCCTTCACGAGAGGCATACACCCGACGATGTACCGCGGGCGCCTGTGGACGATGCGTCAATACGCCGGGTTCGGCGACGCCCGGGAGACGAACGAGAGGTTCAGGTATCTGCTCGACCACGGCCAGACCGGTCTCTCCGTCGCTTTCGACCTCCCCACCCAGATGGGCTACGACGCCGACCACGACATGGCCGAGGGCGAGGTGGGTCGCGTCGGCGTCTCGGTCTGCTCGATCGAGGACGTGCTCACGCTGTTCGACGGCATACCGATGGACGGCGTCAGCACGTCGATGACCATCAACGCGACCGCGCCAATGCTCATGGCGATGTACATCGTGGCCGCCGGGGAGACGGGCGCGGATGTCGCGGCGCTGCGCGGCACGGTCCAGAACGACATCCTCAAGGAGTACGCCGCCAGGGGCACCTACATCTATCCCCCGGCGCAGTCGGTCAAATTCTCGCTGGGGCTCGCGGCGTATCTCAACGACTACGTGCCGAGCTGGAACACCATGTCGGTATCCGGCTACCACATGAGAGAGGCCGGGGCCACGGCGGTCCAGGAACTGGCCTTCACGCTGGCCGACGCCATCGCCTACGTGGAGACCGCCCGCTGGGCCGGCATCGACGCGGAGACGTTCTGCTCCAGGCTCTCGTTCTTCTTCGACGCGCACAGCGACCTATTCGAGGAGGTCGCGAAGCTTCGCGCGGCGCGCAGGATGTGGGCCGCGATCGTGCGTGAGCGCTTCGGCATCGAGTCGGCGCGCGCACAGACGCTCAGATTCCACACGCAGACCGCCGGCGTCAGCCTCACCGCGCAGCAGCCGGAGGTCAATATCGTCCGCGTGGCGCTCCAGGCCCTTTCGGCGGTCCTGGCCGGGACGCAGAGCCTGCACACCAACTCCCGCGACGAGGCGCTGGCGCTCCCGACCGAGGAGAGCGCGCGGCTCGCGCTTCGCACTCAGCAGGTCATCGCTGAGGAGAGCGGTGTCGCGAACGTGGCCGATCCACTTGGAGGCTCGTACTACATCGAGTGGCTGACCGACCGCATCGAGGAACAGACGCACGAGGAACTTCACAAGATAGACGGCATGGGCGGCGCGACAGCCGCCATCGAGCAGGGATACTACCAGCGGTCGATCGCCAAGAGCGCCTACCTCCAGCAGAAGGAGATCGAGGAGGGCGAGCGCATCATCGTAGGCGTCAACAGCTATGAGGTCGACGAGCCGGCGCGCATGGAGACGCTCCGCGTCGATCCGAGCCTGCGCGAGGAGAAGGTCGAGGCGCTCAGGCTTCTGCGTGAGCGTCGCGACGGAGCGGCCGTCAAGGACGCGCTCGAGAGACTTGCCACTGCGGCGCGGGACGATGCCCCGATCATGCCGGTCCTTATCGACTGCGCCCGCGCCAGGGCGACGCTCGGCGAGATGTCGGCCGCCATCGAGATCGCGTACGGCAGGTACCACCCGTCGGGGAGAGCGTGGTGAATAAGAACGCAGTGACGAGGGTCGACCACATCTCCATCCTGGTCGAGAACGTCGACGAGTCGATCAGGCTCTACGTCGACACGCTCGGGCTCGAGGTCGTCAAGGTCGAGAACTCGGAGCTTCACGGCGTTCGGGCGGCGTTCCTGCGCGCGGGTGACGTCATGGTGGAGCTGATCGAGCCCCTCGGGCCCGGACCGCTCCAGACGCTCCTTGAGAAGCGCGGTCCCGGCTTCCACCACGTCGCGTTCGAGGTGCCCGACGTGATTCGAGGTCTCGAGGAGGTCGCGGCCGCGGGCTACCGCGCCATCGACGAGAGGCCCAAGCCGGGCATAGAGGGAGGCCGCATTGCCTTCCTGCATCCGAAGAGCACGGGCGGCGCCATGGTCGAGATCTGCGACAAGAAGGAGTACGAGGAACGATGAGCATCTTCGACCGGATGAAGAAGAACGATCACAAGCAGCTCATCTTCTGCTTCAACAGGCCGACGGGGCTGCGGGCCATCATCGCGATTCACGACACAACGTTCGGCACCTCGGTCGGCGGCACACGGCTCATGAGCTACCGGAGCGAGGACGCGGCCGTCATCGACGCGCTGCGTCTCTCCGAGATGATGACCTACCAGAGCGCGTCTCTGGAGAGCGACATGGGCGGAGGAAAGGCAGTGCTCATGGTCGATGACGACGACGTGCCGGACGAGGCGTACTTCCGGGCGTTCGGCAGGTTCGTAGAGGGCCTGAAGGGGCTCTTCGTGACGTATCCCGCGTTCGGGACGTCCGACCGCGAGTTCCGGTACGTCAGGCGCGAGACCACGAGCGTCGTCCCGATGGAGGGCAACCACGAGCTGACCGCGTTCGGTCTCATCGCCGGCATGAAAGCGTGCATACGCGAACTCAGGGGCAGCTCGAGCCTCAAGGGCATCCGGGTCGCCGTCCAGGGTGTTGGCAAGGTCGGGCAGTTCCTCGTCGACGAGCTGGTCGAGGAGGGCGCGGTCGTCACCGTGACCGACGTCAGGTACGACCAGATCAAGGAGGTGCAGGATCGCCACCCGGAGGTGTCGGTCGTGCGCCCGGAGGAGATCCTGTCGGTCGAGTGCGACGTGCTGTCTCCGTGTGCCGTAGGACGCATCCTCAACGACGACACGATACCGACGCTCCGCTGCGCGGTCGTCGCGGGGGCGGCGTCTGACATGCTCGAGGAGCCGCGCCATGCCGACCTCCTGAAGCAGCGCGGCATCCTCTACGCGCCCGACTTCGTGATAGGCGGAGCGGAGCTGTTCCAGACCGAGCCGGAGCTTCGCGGCGCCCCGCGCGAGAGCCTGCGCGAAGAGGCGAGGCGCGTGTACGACGTCATGGCAGACATCATCACAGAGGCCAAGAAGGAGGACACGACTCCGTACCGTATAGCGGTCGCGAGGGCCGCAAGGAGGGTCGAGAGAATCGGAATGGTTCGCAACATCATGTGCTGAGTTCATCCAGGGGAAGAGAGGTACAAATGGCTGGTATCATCGGATACGGTGCCTACATGCCCCGCTACCGGATCAAGGTAGAGGAGATAGCCAAGGTCTGGGGAGCGGACGCGCCGAGCTACAAGAAGGGGCTGATGCTCCAGGAGAAGACCGTCCCGTCGCCCGATCAGGACGCCATCACCATGGCGGTCGAGGCGACCAAGTACGCCTTGAAGCGCGCGAAGATCGACCCGAAGCGCATAGGCGCCGTCTACGTGGGGTCCGAGTCGCATCCCTACGCGGTCAAGCCGTCGGGCACGGTCGTGGCGGAGGCCATCGGCGCCACCCCCGAAGCGCACTGCGCCGACTTCGAGTTCGCATGCAAGGCCGGCTCCGAGGCGATGTTCGTCTGCATGGGCCTCGTTGACGGCGGGAAGATAGAGTACGGCCTCGCGGTCGGGTCCGACACGTCGCAGGGCGCGCCCGGCGACGCTCTCGAGTACTCGGCGGCCGCCGGCGCCGCCTCGTTCATCATCGGCAAGGCGGACGGCGTGGCGAAGGTCATCGACACCTACTCGTACATGACCGACACGCCCGACTTCTGGCGCCGCAGCTACATGCACTACCCGCGCCACGCCGGTCGGTTCACCGGCGAGCCCGCGTACTTCAAGCACGTCCTGGGCTGCGCGAACGGCATGATGGACAAGGTGGGCCTCAAGCCCGCCGACTTCGCCTACGCCGTCTTCCACCAGCCGAACGGCAAGTTCCCGATGCGCGCCGGCAAGATGCTCGGCTTCAAGAAGGAGCAGATCGAGCCCGGTTGGCTCTCGCCGACCCTGGGCAACACCTACTCCGGATCGTCGCCGATGGGTCTCACGGCCACGCTCGACGTAGCCAAGCCCGGCGACATGATCCTCATGGTGTCGTACGGCTCGGGCTCTGGCAGCGACGGTTTCGTGTACGAGGTGACCAACAAGATCGAGGAGGTCAGGAACCTCGCGCCGAAGACACGTGAGAAGCTCGACGGCGACAAGGTCTACATCGACTACGGGACCTACGCGAACTACCGCAGGAAGATCCGGATGGGCGAGTAGCCCCTTCACGAGACAACTTGAGGAGTGGACACATGAGGGACGTAGCAGTCATCGGCGTGGGGATGCAGAAGTGGGGCGAGCTGTGGGAGAAGTCGCTCCGCGATATCTTCACCGAGTCGGCGCTCCTGGCCATAGAGGACGCGGGCGTCGATCACATCGAGGCGATGTACATCGGGAGCATGTCGAGCGGGCTGTTCTGCGGTCAGGAGCACATCAGCTCGCTCATGGCCGACTATCTGGGTGTCGCGCCCATACCTGCGCTCAGGGTCGAGACCGCCTGCGCGTCTGGCGGGGCGGCCTTCCGGCAGGCCTACTATGACGTGGCCTCCGGCGCGCACGACATCGTGCTCGCGGGCGGCGTCGAGAAGATGACCGACGTCAGCGGCGGCGGAGCGACCTTCGCGCTCTCGACCGCGGCCGACGCCGAGTACGAGGTCTATCACGGCGTGACGTTTCCGGGCCTCTACGCGATGATGGCCGTCGCGCACATGCACGAGTACGGGACGACGCGCGACCAGCTGGCGCACGTGTCGGTCAAGAACCACAAGAACGGCACGATGAACCCGCACGCGCAGTATCCGTTCGAGGTCACGCTCGACCAGGTCAAGAACGCGGTGATGGTGGCGGACCCGCTGACCATCCTCGACTGCTCGCCGATCACCGACGGCGGTGCGGCGGCGATACTCTGCCCGCTCGACATGGCGAAGAAGATCGCCAAGAACGTGCCGATCAGGATCCTGGCCTCCGGCCACGCGACCGACTCGATCGCGCTCAATGACCGGAAGAACATCGCCTGGCTGTCCGGCGTGGAGAACGCGGGCGAGCAGGCGTACAAGCAGGCCGGGTTGACTCCCAAGGACATCGACTTCGTCGAGGTCCACGACTGCTTCACGATCGCCGAGATCTGCGTGATCGAGGCGCTCGGTTTCTTCGAGAAGGGCAAGGGCGGAACCGGCGCCGAGAGCGGCGAGACGCACCTCGGCGGCCGCATTCCGGTGAACCCCTCCGGCGGCCTCAAGTCGAAGGGCCACCCGGTCGGAGCCACGGGCGTGGCTCAGATCGTCGAGGTCACGAAGCAGCTCAGGGGCGAGTGCGGCGACCGCCAGTGCGGCGACATCAAGATCGGCATGACCCAGAACATGGGCGGCACCGGCGGCTCGTGCGTCGTCCACATCCTGACGTCCGAGTAGGACGAACCCGGCCGTGGCCGGTCGTGGACCGCGGGCCCATTGAGACAACACTTCGGAGGATAAGAGATGTCCACATCAGCAAGGTACTGGAGGGAGATCCCTCAGCGCTACCGCCTGGAGGCAGCCAAGTGCACCTCGTGCGGCGAGATCTTCTTCCCGCCCAGGATCGTGTGCAGGGGCTGCGGGGGGCGCGAGTTCGAGCAGGTCGTGCTTCCCGACACGGGCAAGCTCCTGACCTACACGATCATACGCATCGCGCCGTCCGAGTTCTCGACGCAGGCCCCTTACGCCGTGGGCATCGCCCGGCTGGACAACGGCGTCAGGCTCGCGGCGCAGGTCGTCGACGTAGACTTCAAGGACCTCAAGGTCGGCCTGCCGGTCAAGATCGAGTTCAGGAAGGTCCGCGAGGAAGGCGAAGCGGGCATTCTGTGCTACGGCTACAAGTTCGTGCCCGTGCGGTAGTGGTTGGGTGCCACATTGGCGGCCGGCGCGCGACTTCCCCGTAGGCGGGCTGTGAGCCGTCGCACGCCGCGAACGCGGCGTCTCGGCGGCGAACGAGCGGAGCGCCCCGCCCTAGGGGATGCGCGCGACGGCCCCCCAGGGGATGCCAGCGGCTCGGAGTCGGTCCCGCTCGACGTCAACGGAGAGGACTCGTAGATGTATCGCATCGAGAGCAAGGTCGACACGAAAAGCGCAACGTTCGAGGACAACCGAACGCGGATGCGCGAACTCGTGGACCAGTTCAAGGCACGCCTGGCCCAGGTCAAGGAGGGCGGCCCGGAGTCGCAGCGCGAGCGGCACCACAAGCGAGGCAAGCTGCTCGTGCGCGAGCGCTTGGAGCGCCTCTTCGACCCGAACACTCCGTTCGTCGAGCTGTCGCCCCTGGCGGCATACGACATGTACGACAACGAGGCGCCGGGTGCGGGCATGGTGACCGGCGTCGGTCGCGTGCACGGCCGCGAGGTTCTGGTCGTCGCCAACGATGCGACGGTCAAGGGCGGGACGTACTTCCCGATGACCATCAAGAAACACGTCCGCGCGCAGGAGGTGGCGATGGAGAACCGCCTCCCGTGCATCTACCTGGTCGACTCGGGCGGCATCTTCCTGCCGCACCAGGCCGGGACCTTCCCGGACAAGGAGCACTTCGGGCGCATCTTCTACAACCAGGCGCGTCTCTCCGCTATGGGCGTTCCGCAGATCGCGGTCGTGATGGGTTCCTGCACCGCCGGAGGCGCCTACGTTCCAGCGATGAGCGACGAGACCGTCATCGTCAAGGAGCAGGGGACCATCTTCATAGGCGGGCCGCCGCTCGTGAAGGCCGCGACCGGCGAGGACGTGACCGACGAGGAGTTGGGTGGCGCGGATGTCCACTGCCGCATCTCCGGGACGGCCGACCACTACGCGCTCAACGATGAGCATGCCATCGCCGTCGCGCGCAATATCGTCGAGACCCTGGATGCTCCCAGGAGGTTCGACCTCGAGATGTCCGAGCCGGAGGACCCGGCGTACGACCCCGAGGAGCTGTACGGCATCGTGTCGACCGACCTCCGCAAGGCGTTCGACATGCGCGAGGTCATAGCCCGCATCGTCGATGGGAGCCGCTTCCAGGAGTTCAAGGAGCTCTACGGCATCACCATCGTCACGGGCTTCGCCCGCATCATGGGCTACCCGGTCGGCATACTGGCCAACAACGGCGTCCTCTTCTCAGAGAGCGCCGTCAAGGGAGCGCACTTCATAGAGCTGTGCACGATGCGCAAGATCCCGCTCATCTTCCTTCAGAACATCACCGGGTTCATCGTGGGGCGCGAGTACGAGCACGGCGGCATCGCACGCAACGGCGCCAAGCTCGTCCACGCGGTTGCGAACGCCGACGTCCCCAAGTTCACGGTCATGGTCGGCGGATCCTACGGCGCCGGCAACTACGCGATGTGCGGACGCGGCTACGACCCCAGGCTTCTCTGGATGTGGCCCAACGCGAAGATCGGCGTCATGGGTGGCGAGCAGGCCGCAAACGTTCTCCTGACGGTCAAGATGCGCCAGCTCAAGAAGGAAGGCGTCGAGATGACGAAGGACGAGCAAGAGGCGTTCAAGGCGCCCATCATCGAGCGCTACGAGAAGGAGGCGTCCGCCTACTACTCGACGGCGCGGCTCTGGGACGACGGGATCATCGACCCGCTCGACACCCGCTCGGCTCTGGCGCTGGGCATTGCGATGTCGCTGAACGCTCCGATACCGGACCAGAAATACGGCGTCTTCAGAATGTAGCTCAGGAGGCACATGAGCGAGTACACGACACTCAAGACCAGCGTCGAGGACGAGGTGGCGACCGTCACGTTGTCGCGGCCCGAGGTGAAGAACGCGTTCAACGACGTGATGCTGGGAGAGCTGCTCGACGTCTACGGTAACCACGACGCGGATCCGTCGGTTCGCGTGGTCGTGATGACGGGGGAGGGCAACTCCTTCTGCGCTGGCGCCGACCTCAACTACATGAAGAAGACGGCGGCCTACACGTTCGAGGAGAATGTGCGGGACGGGCTCGTCATCTCTGATGTGATGGAACTCATTCACAAGCTGAGCAAACCGACCATCGCCAAGGTGAACGGCTATGCCATCGGCGGCGGCGCCGGGCTCATGGCGGCCAACGATATCGTCGTGGCCTCCGACGAGGCGGTGATCAGTCTCTCCGAGGTCAAGATCGGTCTGGTCCCGGCCTGCATCTCGCCGTACGTCATCATGCGCGCGGGCCCCGGGGCGTGCCGTGAGTTCTTCCTCACGGGCGAGCGGATGAATGCCGAGAAGGCGTTCAGGCTGGGGCTGGTCAACGCGGTCACGCAACACGCGCTGCTCGACGGCGACGTGGCCAAGCTCACACGCCGCATCGTATCCAGCGGTCCCGAGGCGCTGCGCGTCTGCAAGGAGCTCATCGACAGCGTCTACGAGATGACGCTCGAGAAGGCCAAGTCGCACACCGCGAAGGTCATAGCGGAGGTGCGGGCGTCGGACGAGGGGCAGGAGGGCATGACGGCCTTCCTTGAGAAGCGGAAGCCCCGCTGGGCAAAGGACCAGGAGTCATGAGGAAGATACTCATCGCCAATCGCGGAGAGATAGCCGTCCGCGTCGCCAGGGCCTGCCGGGACATGGGCATTCCAGTGGTCGCCGTCTACTCCGACGCCGACCGCGCGTCGCTCCACGTGCTCGAGGCGGACGAGGCCGTCCGCATCGGCCCCGCGCCCGCGCTCGAGAGCTACCTCAACATGGACGCCATAATCGACGCGGCGCGCGAGGCGGGCGCCGACGCCATCCATCCCGGATACGGGTTCCTAGCCGAGAACTGGCAGTTCGCGAAGCGCTGCGAGGACGAGGGTCTCAAGTTCATCGGCCCGCCGTCGGCGGCGCTGCACCTCGTGGGGGACAAGATTCGCTCGCGCGAGACCATGCAAAGGGAGGGCGTTCCCATCATCCCGGGCATGCTGGGTGCGCCAGGGAGCGACGACGAGTGTCTCCAGACCGCGTTGGAGATGGGTTACCCGGTGCTCGTCAAGGCGTCCGCCGGAGGCGGCGGCAAGGGCATGCAGGTCGTCCGCGCCGAGGCGGATCTCATGAAGGCCATCGAGACGGCGCGTCGCGTCGCGAAGTCGGCGTTCGGCGACGACACCGTCTACGTGGAGAAGCTCATCGAGCGTCCGCGTCACATCGAGTTCCAGGTGCTGGCCGACGAGCATGGCAACGTCGTTCACCTCTTTGAGCGCGAGTGCTCGATACAGCGCCGCCACCAGAAGATCGTCGAGGAGTCGCCGTCGACGGCGGTCGACGCCGAGCTGCGCGCGAGGATGGGCGAGACCGCGGTGCGCGCGGCGCAGGCGGTCGGGTACGCCAACGCCGGCACCGTCGAGTTCCTGCTGGACGAGAACAGGAACTTCTACTTCCTCGAGGTCAACGCGCGCATCCAGGTCGAGCACCCGGTGACCGAGTTCGTGACCGGCATCGACCTCGTCCGCGAGCAGATCAAGGTAGCTTCCGGCGAGAAACTCGACGTCACGCAGGACGACCTCGCGCAGCACGGGCACGCCATCGAGTGCCGCATCTACGCGGAGGACCCTGCCAACAACTTCCTGCCATCGTCCGGGAAGATACTGCGCCTCCTGGAGCCGGCCGGACCCGGCGTGAGGCACGACTGCGGCATCTACGAGGGTTGGGAGGTGCCGGTCCACTACGACCCGATCCTCTCGAAGCTCATCGTGCACGCGGCCGATCGCGAGGCCGCGAGACTCAAGATGCTGCGCGCGCTCCGCGAGTTTGCGATACTGGGCATCGCCACGACCATCGACTATCTCCACGAGATCGTCGAGAGCGACGCATTCGCTCGCGGCGATACGCAGACCGACTTCATAGAGAAGCACATGGCAGACCGGCACTCCGACGGCCCGGACGAAGACGCCGTCCACGCGGCCCTAATCGCGGGGGCCCTCTCTCTCTCGGCGGAGGTGGGGAGGCGGGTCGCCGGAAGGCGCCGGGAAGCGTCGCCATGGGACACGCTGGGAAGCTGGAGCATAGGGCACGAGGACTGAGAGCGCGGAGCCTGGTTCGGACGGCCCGTCTCGCAGGACGGCGCCGCCGGCGGCAGGCCCGGCCGCGTCCCCGTCCCCGAAAGGAGTTCCCTTGGAGTACGAGTTCACCGTAGGCGGTGAGAAGCGCACCGTCAGGCTCGAGGGCAAGCCCCCCAACGCCCGCGTCTTCATCGGCGAGCGCGAGTACCGGGTCGACTGGTCGCTCGTGCCAGGCGGCGCAGTGTCCATGATCCTGGACGGTCGCTCGCGCACCGCCCGGGTGGCGAGGTGCGACGGAGGGCTCGTCGTCTGGGTCGGCGGCCACAAGCTGACCCTGGAGATGGGCTCGGCGGACGACTCCGTGGCCGGCGCAGCCGGCTCCGGTGCCGGCGCGAGCGGCTCGATCAAGGCCCCGATGCCGGGTTCGGTGGTCAAGGTCCTGGTCGCCGCCGGCGACGAGGTCGCATCGGGTCAGAGCCTCGTCATCGTCGAGGCCATGAAGATGGAGAACGAGGTGCGCTCACCGGTCGACGGCGTCGTCAAGACGGTGAACGTGAAGGCGGGCGACTCCGTGGGCACGACCGAGGTCATGGTCGAGGTGGAGCCGAAGGAATCCGAGTGAAAGGAACACACATGCTGAGCGTTCTCTACACCGAGGCCGAAAACGCCTTCCGCGAGGAGGTCAGGAAGTTCGCCGAGAAGGAAGTGGCGCCCCACGCGGACGAGATCGAGAGGACGGCCGAGTACCCGCGCGAGGTCCTGAGGCGCGTGGGGCAGGCGGGGTACATGGGTGCGATGATCTCGCCCGAGTACGGCGGGACGGGCAAGGGAATGGTGTGCGAGACGATCATCGCCGAGGAGATCTCGGCGGTCTCGCCGGTCGTCGACGTGTCGCGCGGCGTGACCTCTGTCTATTTCGCTCCTCCCATCTTCAAGTTCGGCTCGGACGCGCTCAAGAAGAAGTACCTGCCGCCCATCGTGTGCGGCGACAAGATCGGCGCAATCGGCATAACCGAGCCGGACGTCGGTTCCGACACCGCCGGCATGAAGACGCAGGCCGTGAAGGACGGCGACGACTACGTTATCACCGGTGAGAAGCGCTTCATCACGAACGGAAGCCAGGCTGACTACATCCTCGTCTTCGCCATCACCGACCCGTCGGTGAAGGCTAGACGGGGCATGACCGCGTTCGTCGTCGAGACGTCGTGGCCCGGGTTCAGCGTCATCGAGGACCACGACCTCATGGGCATGCGCGGCGCCCGCGTGTCGCACCTCAAGTTCGACGGCGTGCGCGTTCCGGCGACGCACATGGTCGGCGAGCTGAACAAGGGGTTCGGGGTGCTCATGGACGAGCTCGACACCGAGCGTACCTCGCTAGCCGCCGGCGCCGTCGGCTACTCGCGCGCGGCGCTCGAGATCGCCATTGAGCACTCGGTCAAGCGCCAGCAGTTCGGGAAGGAGATCCGTTCGTTCGAGGGCATCTCGTTCAAGATCGCCGACATGGCCACCAAGGTCGATGCCGCCCGGCTCATGACGCTCCAGGCGGCCCGCCGCATCGAGATGGGCCTGCCGGCGACCAGACAGGGCGCCGCGGCCAAGCTCTTCGCGACCAACTCGGCGCAGGAGATCACCTACGAGGCTCTCCAGGTGACCGGTGGCGACGGCTACACGAAGCAGAACAGAACGGAGCAGCTCGCCCGCGACGCGAGGCTGATGACGATCGGCGGCGGAACGGCCGAGATCATGCGCTTCATCATCCAGCGCGAGGTGTACAAGGAGAGGGGCTACTAGCCGATGGCAAGCGCCGGTGCCGGCAAGAAGGAGCTGATCCTGGTGCTGAACCCGGGCAGCACCTCCACGAAGCTCGCCGTCTTCCAGGGCAACGAGTGCTCGTACGAGGGGGTCGTCCAGCACACCGAACTTGAGCTGGGCCGATTCGAGCGCGTGTGGGACCAGTACGAGTATCGCAAGGAGGCCATCCTCGAGTTTCTGGCCGGCCACGGTGTCGCGCTTCACTCGCTAACCGCGGTCGTAGGGCGCGGCGGCCTCTTCAAGCCGACCGTCAGCGGTACGTACCGCGTCAACCCGGAGATGGTCGCAGACGCGCGGGCGGAGGTGCAGGGCCCGCATGTCGCGAACCTGGGCGCCGTGCTGGCGTACGGCATCGCGTGGGACTACGGCATCGAGGCGTTCATCGTCGATCCACCCTGCGTGGACGAGATGGAGCCCGTGGCTCGTTACTCCGGGCTCCCTGAGATCGAGCGGACGAGTCTCGTGCACGCGCTCAACGTCAAAGCGAGCGCCCGCGCGGCAGCCGAGGAGCTGGGAAAGAGCGTGCGCGACGTGAACCTGGTGGTCGCGCACCTGGGGGGCGGCATCACCGTGTGCGCCCTCAAGAGCGGGCGCATGGTCGACGTCACGAACGGGCTGTCGGAGGGACCGTTCACGCCCGACCGTGCCGGAGCGCTCCCGACGGGCGGACTCGTCCGGATGTGTTTCTCCGGCGAGTACACCGAGGCCGAGATCACGAGGAAGCTCGTTGGGGCCGGAGGACTGACGGCGTACCTCGGGACCAACAATGCGATAGAGGCGCTCGAACGCGCGAACGCGGGAGACGCGAAGGCCGGTGCGGTCCTCGAGGCAATGATCTACCAGATCGCCAAGGAGATCGGCGCGATGGCGGTTGTGCTCGGCGAGTCCATGGACGCCATCGTTCTCACCGGCGGCATCGCGAAGTCGGAGGACATAGCGAGGCGCATCGTCGACAAGGTGCGCTTTCTCGGCCGCGTCATAGTGCTGCCGGGGGAGGACGAGCTTCGGGCTCTGGCCCTTGGATGCCTGCGCGTGCTCGAGGGCGAGGAGGAGGCGAAGACGTACCCGGAGACGGTCGATGGAGGCGGACGCCGCCCGGAGTGACGCGGCGCCGCGGGGACCCTACGGAGGTGTGACAAGTGGGTTTCAAGAACATATCGATAGAGAAGGACGGGTTTCTGGCCGTCCTCACGGTGAACAGGCCGGACGCTCTGAACGCGCTCGACACGACGACGATGGGCGAGATCAACGACGCGATGCGAGAGCTGGGTGAGGACGATGAGGTGGCTGCCGTCATCGTGACCGGCGCAGGGAAGGCGTTCGTAGCCGGCGCCGACATTGCCGAGCTGTCGACCGCCGACGGAATGCGGTCTCGCGAGATCTCGAGGCTGGGGAGGGAGACCTTCTCGCGCATCGAGAACCTGTCGAAGCCGGTCATCGCCGCGCTCAACGGGTTCACGCTCGGCGGCGGCCTCGAGTTCGCGATGGCATGCGACATCAGGATCGCCTCCACCAAGGCCAGGCTCGGCCAGCCGGAGGTGAAGCTCGGCGTCACGCCGGGGTTCGCGGGCACGCAGCGGCTCCCACGCCTCGTCGGCCTCGGTCGCGCCATGGAGATGCTCATGGTCGGCGAGCCCATCGACGCGGCGACGGCGCTCTCGTACGGGCTCGTGACGAAGGTCGTCGAGCCGGAGCAGCTCATGGACGCGGCCAGGGAACTTGCGAACACCATCGTCTCGCGCGGCCCGGCCGCCATCACGCTCGTCAAGGCGTGCGTCAACCGCGGCGTGAACTCGGACATCGAGGTCGGCGGCGCCTACGAGTCCGAGGCTTTCGGGCTCTGCTTCGCAATGGGTGAGGCGCAGGAGGGCATCAAGGCGTTCCTCGAGAAGAGGAAGCCTGGCTGGCTTCGCAAGAAGGACTGACCGGAGGCTAGGTATGGAGGTCTTCAAGGCCCTGGGCGAGTTTGACCACGAGCAGGTGTTGTTCGCGTTCGACGAGGCGGCGGGTCTGCGCGGCATCGTAGCGATACACAGCACCGTGCTCGGTCCGGCCATCGGCGGTACGCGCATGCGTGAGTACGCAAGCGACGAGGAAGCGCTCGAGGACGCGCTCAGGCTCTCGCTCGGCATGACCTACAAGGCGGCGGCCGCTGGACTGAACTTCGGCGGCGGCGCCGCCGTCATCATGGGTGATCCGCACACGGACAAGAACGAGCTGCTCTTCAGAGCGCTCGGGCGGCAGATAGAGAGCCTGAACGGCAGGTACATCACCTCGCAGGGCCTCGGGACCGACGTCGAGGACATGCAGTGCATCAGCCTCGAGACGAAGCACGTCGTGGGGCTGCACTCCGCGTACGGCGGGTGCGGCGACCCCTCGCCGATGATGGCTCACGGTGCGCTCGCCGGGTTCAAGGCGTGCCTCGAGGAGTCCGGCATGGATTCCGACATCAGCGGTCTCACGGTGGCCGTACAAGGCCTCGGGAGAGGCGGGAGCGAACTGGCCAGGCAGCTCATGGCCAGAGGGGCGAAGGTCATCGGCTCGGACTCGGACCCCAGGGCTGCCGAAGTGGCGAAGGAAGTGCTCGACGTCGCCATCGTCGAGCCCGACACGCTCTACGATGTCGAGTGCGATGTCTGGAGTCCGTGCGCCGTGGGGGAGATCCTCAACGACGAGACCATCCCGCGCCTCAGGTGCAGGATCGTCGCGGGCCCCGCAAACAACCAGCTGGCGGAGCCGCGGCATGCCGAGATGCTCTCAGAGCGAGGCATTCTCTACGCCCCGGACTTCGTGGTCAACTCGGGCGCCCTGATCGCGGTCACCGAGGAGATAGCCGGATACTCGTTCCACCGCGCGATGCGCAGAGCCGAGGACATATACACGGCACTCAAGAAGGTCTTCGCGCTCGCTCGCGAGCGCCGCATCAGCACGGCCGAGGCTGCCAACGCTCTTGCCGAGAAGCGCATCCGGCAGCTCGGCGCCCTCTCGGGAGGGGCGAGAAGGTGACCGCGCCCGTCGGAGGCGATGCGAAGCGCTCACGCAAGGACAAACGTGGCAACGCGGAACCGGAGAGTCTGCACAAGAACGGGCGCGCCGACGTGGCGCCGGAGCGTCGGGATTGGGGAAGGGCGCTGGGGGAGGGGCTCGGGTTCGCCACCGGGCAGGTGCTGTCGGGCCCCATCGATCTCAGGCTCAACGCGGGCCTGGTCGGACGCTCGGTGCACTACATCGCGAGCGTCGACTCGACGAACGCGGTACTCCGCAAGATGGGAGAGCGCGGAGCGCTCGAGGGAACCGTGGTCGTCGCGGACGAGCAGACGGCCGGGCGAGGCAGGGCCGGCCGGTCGTGGTTCTCGCCGCCGGGCGTTGGGCTCTGGCTGTCGGTGCTGCTCGCGCCCAGGCTTCCGCCGCGCGAGCTGGCCCCGCTCTCGATGGTGACCGCCGTGTCGGTCGCCGACTCCCTGAGAAGGGACTTCGGGATAGACGGCAGGGTCAAGTGGCCGAACGACGTGATGGCCGGAGGCCGCAAGCTGGGCGGGATACTGCTCGAGTCGCTGCAGGGAGCGGGAGGTCCGGTCGAGCGGCTGGTCGTCGGCATCGGGCTCAACGTGAACCTCGAGGCCGCCGATCTCCCGCCCGAGATCGCGGCGACCGCGGTCTCGATGCGGACACTCCTCCTGAGACCCGTGTCGAGGCTCGAGGTCCTGAAGACCATACTGGACGCGTTCGACGCGGACTGGGCACGGTTTCAGGCCGGTGGGTTCGAGGCGTTTCACGACCGCTACGTAGAGCTCTCCACGGTGCTCGGCAAGCGCATAGAGGTTGCGTCAGACGCCGAGACGATAGCGGGAACGGCGGTGGAGATCACGCCGGACGGCGCGCTCGTGGTGGAGGATGGACAGGGCGGGCGCACCGAGATCTGGCACGGCGACGTGCAACTGGTCGCGGACGAGTAGGTGTTCGGAACCGCGAGGTGACGTCCGGGCGCCACGACGCTCGGGAGGGACCGATGACGGACAGACACGACGACGCCGGGTGGATCGAGGTCATCTGCGGGAGCATGTTCTCGGGCAAGAGCGAGGAACTGATCCGCAGGCTCAGACGCGCCAAGATAGCCAGGCAGAAGGTCCTCGCGTTCAAGCCGAGGATAGACGACCGGTACGACGAGGATGACATCGTCTCTCACGACGACCGCCGCGTCGAGTCGATACGCATCAGCACGGCCGCTGAGATACGCGGATACGTCGACGACGACGTGCGGGTCGTAGGTATTGACGAGGGCCAGTTTCTCGGAGGGGAGCTTCCGGAGGTCTGCGAGGAACTGGCCGGGCGCGGCATCCGCGTCATCGTGGCCGGGCTCGACCAGGACTACCTGGGCAGGCCGTTCGAGCCGATGCCGACGCTCCTGGCCGTGGCCGAGTACATCACGAAGACGCTCGCCGTCTGCATGAAGTGCGGCAAGCCCGCGAACAGGACGCAGCGCATCATCGCCTCGAAAGAGCGCGTTGTCGTAGGCGCGTCGGAGTCGTACGAGGCCAGGTGCCGGCACTGCTGGGACCCCGCAGAGGCGATGGGTGCGGAGGGGGAGGCCGACGGCGCCACGGCCCGCGAGGCGAGCGCCGCCGGCGTAGGCGACGAGGCGGCCTGAAGACGAACGGAGACGATGGGAAGAGAGAGCCACCAGAGATCAGTACGAAGGGAGTAGGGAATGGACCTTGACACAAGGCTTGAGAGGGTGGCCGTGCTCGGGGCGGCCGGGAAGATGGGGAGCGGGATCGTGCTTCTGCTCGCGGCCGAGATGGCGAAGCAGAAGATCAGACCCGAGAACAAGCACCGCAAGTACGTGCTCCATGCGATCGACGTGAGCGACGACGCCCTGTGCGGTCTCCTCTCGTATCTGAAGCCGCAGTTCACGAAGGTCGCCGAGAAGAGCATCGTGTCCCTGCGTGAGGTCTACGGGGAGCACGAGGACCTGGTCGAGAACTACGACGTCATCGAGTCGTTCGTGAACGAGGCGATGTCGGTGGTGAGGCCGAGCAGCAAGCTCGAGAGCGCAGCCGGGTCCAGGCTCATCTTCGAGGCCATCATTGAGAACAAGAAGATCAAGATCGACGTCCTGAAGAAGCTCGACGCGATCTGTCCTGACGCGTACTACCTGACGAACACCTCGTCCATTCCGATCACCACGCTCGATGAGGGCGTAGGTCTTGGTGGCAGGATCGTCGGCTACCACTTCTATAACCCGCCGGCGGTGCAGAAACTCCTTGAGCTGATCACGTCGAAGCAGACGCTGCCCGAGCTGGTAGAGCTCGCGACGGAGCTCGCGGGCAGGCTCCGCAAGAAGGTCTTCCCCGCGAACGACATCGCCGGGTTTATCGGCAACGGTCACTTCATGCGCGACATACTCCACGCCACCAGCGAGGTCGCAAAGCTCAAGGGCGACCTCGGCGAGACCGGGGCCATATACGCGATGAACCGCGTGAGCCAGGACTACCTCATCCGGCCGATGGGCATCTTCCAGCTCATCGACTACGTGGGTGTCGACGTCTGCCGGTTCATCATGGAGGTCATGACCGAGCACATCGAGGGCGAGACGCTCAAGGACGACCTCCTTGAGCGCATGGCGGGCGCGGGCGTGATGGGTGGGCAGTATTCGGACGGGAGCCAGAAGGACGGCATCCTCAAGTACGAGAAGGGAAGGCCCGCGGGCGTTTACGACCTCGGCAAGGGTGAGTACCGGATGTTCGCCGACGGCGACTGGACGACGAAGATCGACGAAAAACTGGGCGCGATACCTGAGGGACACGCCGCGTGGCGCGCGCTTCTCATGGACCCCGCGAAGAAGGACAAGCTTGCCGCCTACTTCAGGAGCCTCGCGGCGTCGGACACGTTTGGAGCGGTTCTCGCCAAGAAGTATCTCGTCCGGGCGAAGGACATAGGCGACAAGCTCGTGTCGGACGGCGTCGCGGAGTCGGCCGACGTCGTCAACGGTGTCATGACCAACGGGTTCTATCATCTTTACGGACCCGTCAACGACTACGCAGACCTTATGCAGACGGAAGCGGTGTAGGAGGAGCCCGATGAACAAGCTCAGAAGACGCATCTTCGCGACGGCCGGAAGCAACACGGTCTCGCTTGGCACCGGACGGAAGGAGTTCCATCCCAAGAAGCCCCGTCCGGGTCTGGAGCACTACATCAAGGAGGCGGGGCAGGGGGCGCTCGCTCAGGTCAACAGCGTCGAGAACATCGACGAGGGCGTGATAGGGAACTTCATGGCGGCGCGCTTCAACAGGCAGGGCAACCTGGCGGCGATGATGCCGATGATCGACCCTAAGCTCGAGTACAAGCCCCTCATCCGCGTCGAGGGCGCCTGCGGCTCGGGCGGCCTGGCGCTCGCGACGGCCACCAAGTCCATCCTGGCCGAGATGGCCGACACCGTGCTCGCCCTGGGCGTCGAGGTCCAGAACACGGTGAAGGCGGTCTACGGCGCCGACATCCTGGGAGGGGCCGGCCATTACGCAAGCCAGCGCAAGAGCGGTCACGCGTACTTCTTCCCGGGCAAGTTCTCCGACCGCGCCTGCGCGGCCTACGAGAAGTTCGGGTACGACAAGGTCCGCGAGGCGATGGCCCGCTGGTACGAGCGGGAGATCCTGAACGCGCGGCTCTGCCCGAAGGCTCAGGAGTACCACAACACGATCGAGGACCTCTTCGCCGCGGGCATGACGCCCCCGAACCCAAAGGTCTTCTGCGAATGCATCAACTTCTACGACTGCTCGAAGGTCTCCGACGGCGCGTCGGCGGTGATCTTCGCGTCCGAGGAGGGTCTCTCGAAGCTCGGCGTCGACAAGAAGGACACGGTCGAGCTGGTCGGGCTCGGGCATTCCGTTGCTGACGTGTCGAAGGACCCGGAGGACCAGACGAAGCTCACGACGAGCGCCCGCGCCGTCAAGCAGGCGATGGACATGGCCGCCGTGACCAAGGACGACATCGGCATGCTCGAGGTGCACGACTGCTTCTCGATCGGCGGTCTCCTGTCTCTCGAGGCGGCCGGGTTCTGCGAGTACGGCGAGACGTACGACTTCGTGCGCGAGGGGAGGACCGCCCCCGACGGAGAGATACCGACGAACCTCTCGGGCGGCCTCATCGGCTACGGCCACTACACCGGCGGGACGGGTGTGAGGCAGGCCGCCGACATCGTCATGCAGCTCACGGGCAAGCCGGACGGTCAGAAGATCGACGTCAAGAAGCCGTACGCGCTCATGATCTCGATGGGCGGCAACGACCGGACGGTCGTGTCGTGCGTGTTCAAGAGGGTGCAGTAGGCTGAGTCTAGGTGGGACACAGGGAGGGGAGCTCCAGTCGGGGCTCCCCTCCTCTCTCGTTCGTGGGTCGTCTCGAACGTGCTGTTCCTAGGGAGCGGCGGTTCCCACTCCCGTCTTCTCGGCCTTGCCCGCGCCCTTCTTCACCGGGCTCGGCCCCATGCCTTCTATCCTCCCGACAAACTCGTTGATCACTTCCTGGAACTTGGCGCCCTCGCTCGCCGACACCCACTCGAGCGCTAGCCGTTCGGGCTCGATCCCCAACCCGTCGATCAGCTTCCGCATGAAGGTCACGCGGCGCATCGCCTTGTAGTTGCCCTCCATGTAGTGGCACTCGCCGGGGTGGCAGCCGGCGATCATGATGCCGTCCGCGCCCGCCAGGAACGCCTGGAGGATCAACTCCGGGTCGACACGGCCCGAGCACATCGTGCGCACGATGCGGAAGTGCGGGGATATCTTGAGCCTCGATACGCCGGCCAGGTCGGCGCCGGCGTAGGCGCACCAGTTGCAGCAGAACACGATCACGCGGGGCCTGAAGGACTCTGTCATGTCAGCTCCGTGGCACTTGCTCTGGGGAAGCCTCCCACCGTCCGTTTCAGCCTGACAAGGATAGCATCCCTAACACGCGCGTGCAAAGGAACTTCGGGCCGGAAAGGTGCCCCTGCGCGGGCCGTCCAGGGTGTCCGGCGGGGCGGGTTTTGGCATTGTGGGAGACCTGCCTGCGCGCTATAATGATTCCTTCGTTGAACCGGGGGCAAGGGGGTAGGCAGTCCTTGGGAGTGCGCGAGAACGTCCTGCAGGTTGTTGCCAGGATTGAGGATGCGGCCGACCGGGCCTTCCGCGACCCGTCGGACGTCAGGCTCGTGGCGGTGACCAAGACCGTCGAGCCCGACAGCATCGTCGAGGCCATAGAGGCCGGCGTGACCTGCGTGGGCGAGAACCGCGTGCAGGAGGCCGAGCGCAAGTTCGCCCATGGGCTTCCCCCGGTCGAGAAGCACCTCATCGGTCACCTCCAGACCAACAAGGTCGCCAAGGCCCTCGAGCTCTTCGACATGATCGAGTCGGTCGACAGCCCGAGGCTCGCTGCCGAGATATCGCGCAGAGCAGAGGCCGGCGGACGCACGATCGACGTCCTCGTCGAGGTGAACACGTCCGGCGAGGAGAGCAAGCACGGGTTCGAGCCCGGTGAGACCGTCGAGGCGGTGTCAGAGATGGCCGACCTCAAGGGGCTCCGGGTGGTCGGGCTCATGACCGTGGGGGCGTTCCTGCCCGACCCGGAGGACGTCAGGCCCTGTTTCAGGGCGCTCCGGGGCCTGCGGGACGCCATCGAGGAGGCGGTCATACCGGGCGTCTCCATGGACCACCTGTCCATGGGGATGACCAACGACTTTGAGGTCGCCATCGAGGAGGGCTCGACCATCGTGCGCGTCGGGCGGGCCATTTTCGGGGAGCGTCAGGCATGTTCGTTCTCAAGAACCTGATGTACGCGCTGGCCACCATAGTCGACCTGGCGTTGCTCTTGTATCTGATATGTCTGTTCGCGGCCGTTATCATCTCGTGGTTCGCACCCCGGTCGCGACATCCCTTGGTCCGGTTCTTGCGTGCAGTAGTCGAGCCTGTGCTCACGCGCGTCAGGAGGGCGATGCCGTTCCTCGTAACGGGCGGGTTCGACCTCACGCCGGTCGTTGTGTTCTTCGTGATCCACTTCCTGCGGCGCTTCCTGGTGGCCACCCTCTACGACATCGCCTCGAGGCTGCAGTAGCAAACGCCCGCGCCGGTAAGGCGCGGTAAGGCGGCCCCGCGGGGGCCCACTGAACAGGAGCGAACATGGCCCAGGTGCTCATGCTCTCACAGAAGATCGACAAGGCGGTGGAGTTCATCCGCAGGAAGAACGACTTCAAGGCACAGATCGCGGTCGTTCTCGGGAGCGGCCTCGGCAACCTCTCGAGCCACATGGAGGAGGAGGCCCGCATCCCGTTCGAGAAGATCCCGCACTTCCCGAAGTCCGGGGTCCAGGGGCACGCCGGCGAGTTGGTGCTGGGCAAGATCGGCCGCAGGCGGGTCGCGGTGATGGACGGGCGCGTCCACTACTACGAAGGCTACACGATGCAGGAGGTGACCTTCCCGATCCGCGTGCTTCGCGCGCTCGGAGCGAAGAAGCTCATCCTGACGTGTGCGGCCGGCGGCATGAACCCGCTCTACGACAAGGGCGACATCGTCTGCCTGGTCGACCACATCAACCTGACGGGCGACAACCCCTTGATCGGCCCGAACGACGACAAGCTGGGGCCGCGGTTCCCGGACATGTCGGAGCCTTACTTCCGTGAGTACGTCCGGCTGGCCGAGGACATCGCGCTCGAGGAGAAGATACGGCTTCGCAAGGGCGTCTTCGTGGGCGTGGCGGGCCCGAACCTCGAGACGGCGGCGGAGTACCGGTTTCTCCAGACGATAGGCGGCGACGTGGTGAGCATGTCCATGGTCGCCGAGAACATCGTGGCCATACACGGCGGCATGCGCGTCGTGGGTCTCGCGGTCGTGACGGACCTGTGCCTGCCCGACGCACTCGGCCCGGCGAGCCACGTTGAGATACTGAAGATAGCGAGTAAGGCCGAGCCTCATCTGACGAAGCTCGTCTTCCGTCTGATCAGCGAGATGTAGCCGATGGCTTACAAAGAGTTCGAGAAGGGTTCCACGCTACCGCAGATAGAGGAAGAGGTCCTCTCGTTCTGGGACGAGCGCGACACGTTCCGGAAGAGCCTGGAGCTGCGCGCGGACTCGCCGCGGTTCGTCTTCTTCGAGGGGCCGCCCACGGCGAACGGCCGCCCGGGTGCGCACCACGTTCTTGCCAGGACCATCAAGGACATAGTCTGCCGCTACAAGACGATGCGCGGGTTCTTAGTCGAGCGCAAGGCCGGCTGGGACACCCACGGCCTTCCCGTCGAGATCGAGGTCGAGAAGGCCCTCGACATCAACGGCAAGGAGGACATCGAGGAGTACGGCATCGAGGAGTTCACGCGGAGCTGCCGCGCGAGCGTGTTCACCTACAAGGACGAGTGGGACAGGCTCACGCGCCGCATGGCGTACTGGATCGACCTGTCGGACGCGTACATCACGTGCACGAACGATTACATCGAGTCGGTCTGGCACATCCTGAAGCTCATGTGGGACCGCGGCATCGTATACAAAGGACACAAGATACTGCCGTACTGCCCGCGATGCGGCACCCCGCTCTCGAGCCACGAGGTGGCCCAGGGCTATCGCGACGCCGAGGACCCCTCGGTCTTCGTGCGGATGAAGGCCAAGGACGAGCCGAACACGTCGTACCTCGTCTGGACGACGACGCCGTGGACGCTCATATCGAACGTCGCCCTGGCCGTCGCGCCCGACGAGAAGTACGTGAAGGTCCAGCACGGCGACGAGCTTCTGATACTGGCCGAGGCGCGACTGCCCGTACTCGAGGGCGATTACGAGGTCGTGGCGACCTACAAGGGGTCGGACCTCGTCGGCCACGAGTACGAGCCGCTCTACACGTTCGTCAAGACGAAGAAGAAGGCCTGGTACGTCATCCCGGCCGACTTCGTCACGCTCGACGAGGGCACCGGGATCGTCCACACGGCGCCCGCGTTCGGCGAGGACGACTACCGCGTGGGGGTCGAGTACAACCTTCCGTTCCTGCAGCCGGTAGACGGCGGCGGCAGGTTCACCGAAGAGGTGAAGCCCTGGGCCGGCATGTTCATAAAGGATGCAGACCCACTGATCACGAAGGACCTGGAGAAGCGCGGGCTCATGTACCGGAGCGGGACCATCGTCCACACCTACCCGTTCTGCTGGCGCTGCAGCTCGCCGCTCGTCTACTACGCGCGCGACTCGTGGTACGTGCGCACGACCGACTATAAGGACCAGATGATCGCGAACAACCGCAAGATCGACTGGCATCCCAAGGAGGTCGGTCTGAACCGGCTGGGCGACTGGCTGGAGAACAACGTCGACTGGGCGATATCGCGCGACCGCTACTGGGGCACGCCCCTGAACATCTGGGTCTGCGAGGGCTGCGGCGAGATGACCTCCATCGGCAGCATCGCCGACCTGGAATCGCGTTCGGTCGATGAGCTGGACCGAGAGGCGCTCGACCTCCACAAGCCCTGGATAGACGCGGTGCGCCTCGTTTGTGACAAGTGCGGAGCGCAGATGTCTCGCACGCCCGAGGTCATAGACTGCTGGTTCGACACGGGCAGCATGCCGTACGCGCAGTGGCACTGGCCGTTCGAGAACGAGCGGCAGTTCGAGACCCACTTCCCGGCGGACTTCATAGCCGAGGGCGTCGACCAGACGCGCGGGTGGTTCTACGCGCTCCTGGCCATATCGACCATCATCTCGGGCAAGTCCTCCTTCAAGAGGTGCGTCGTCAACGACATGGTGCTCGACGCCGCCGGCAAGAAGATGAGCAAGTCGGTGGGCAACGTGGCCGATTCGTTCGCCATGATGGATGACGAGGGGGCCGACGCGCTGCGCTGGTACCTGGTCTCCACGAGCCCGCCCTGGGTCCCGACGCGGTTCGACCCCGACGGTGTCCGCGACGTGGCGAGCAAGCTCTTCGACACGTTCAGGAACACGTACAGCTTCTTCTCGCTCTACGCGAACATAGACGGCTACGACCCCGCGGAACACGCGGCCGATCCGTCGACCCTCCGCATCCTCGACCGCTGGGTGCTCTCCAGGCTCAACTCGACCCTGGCCGGTGCCTGCGCGGACATGGAGGGGTACGACATCACGAAGGCCGTCCGCAAGCTCCAGTACTTCGTGCTCGAGGACGTATCCAACTGGTACGTCCGGCTGTCGCGGTCGAGGTTCTGGAAGGGCGAGATGGACGATGACAAGAAGGCCGCGTACGCGACGCTGCACGAGGTGCTCCTGAAGACCTCGCTCGCGATAGCGCCGTTCGCGCCTCTGCTGTCGGACGCCGTCTACCGGAGGCTCGTCGCGGGTGGAATCGCCGACGCTCCCGAGAGCGTTCACCTGTGCGACTATCCGGCCGCCGACGAGGCCGCCATCGACGGGGAACTCGAGGCCGCGATGTCACTGGCGAGGTCCGTCGTCGTGCTGGGCCGCGCGGCGCGCCAGGAGTCGGGCATGAAGGTCCGGCAGCCGCTCGCGAAACTGCTCGTGGCCGGCGTTCCCGAAGAGGAGCGCGCGCGGGCCGAGGAGCTGCGGGAGCTGGTCCTGACCGAACTCAATGTCAAGGAGTGGGCCTGGGCCGAGCCGTCGGCGCTCGCGGCTCAGAGGGCCGTCCCCATCTTCCCGGCGCTTGGGCCCAAGCACGGCAAGAACGTCAACCAGGTCGCCGACGCGATCAGGGAACTCGACGAGGCCGAAGTGGCGGAACTCGCCTCGGGCAAGAAGGTCCGTGTGAGCATCGCCGACTACGATGCGGTCGTTGAGCCTTCGGACGTTAAGATAGAGGTTGAGGGCCGCGAGGGGTTGGCCGTTCAGGCGGACGGGAGTCTGACCGCCGCGCTCGACGTCGAACTCACCGAGGAGCTGCGGGATGAGGGCTTCGCCCGCGAGATGATAAACAAGATCCAGTTCATGAGGAAGGAGGCCGGCTTCGAGGTGGTGGACAGGATACGCGTCTACTACGAGGCCGGTCCCAGACTCCAGGCTGCTGTGGAACGCTTCGTCTCCAAGGTCGAGGCCGAGACGCTCGCCGAGAGCGTGAAGGTCGGCCCGGAGACGGGTGAGCTCGCGAGGGAGTGGGATGTGAACGGAGAGCGGGCGAGGATCGCGGTCGAGCGCGTGAAGTAGTGTTCACGGATGCGGTCCCGAGAGCTCGGCAAGGCGGAGGAAACAGGTGAACAAAAGGGATCTGAAGCACTTCGAGAAGAGACTGATCGAAGAGCGCATGAAGCTGCTGAAGGAGTTGGGCTACTTCGAGGACAAGATCTTCAACAACTCCCAACGGGACGCGGCGGGCGATCTGTCTGCGTACTCAGTCCATATGGCCGACCAGGCCAGCGATGCGCAGGAGCGGGAGAAGGCGTACCACATGGCGTCGGCGGAGGGGAGACTCCTGTACCACATCGACGAGGCGCTGTCGCGCATCAAGGAAGGCACGTACGGCAAGTGCAGCGTCTGCAACAAGCCGATCCAGAAGCCGCGGTTGGAGGTCGTGCCTCACGCCCACATGTGCATAGAGTGCAAGAAGGCCGAGGAGAATGGAACGTCCTCTTCCTAGCGCCACCCGGCGTTCGCGCAGCACGGCCAGATTGTTCGTGACCGCCCTCTCGATCATCGTGTTCGACCAGGTGATCAAGAAGGTGGTCACGAGCGTTATGGACCTCGGCCAGTCCGTCGACTTCATCGGCACGCTCGTCCGGTTCACGCGGACGGCCAACACCGGTGCGGCCTTCGGCATGATGCGCGGCCGTTCGCTCGTGTTCATCCTCGTATCGGCCGCCGCTTCGGTCGCGATAGCGGCGTCGTGGAGGCAGATAGCGAGACTGCGCGCTCCCGAGCAGCTGGCGTTCGGTCTCATCATGGGCGGCGCCGTCGGGAACCTCATAGACCGGCTGCGCGTTGGCGCCGTCGTCGACTTCATCAACATCGGCATCGGCGACCTGCGCTGGCCCTACTTCAACGTTGCCGACAGTGCCATCACGATCGGCGTCGTCATACTCGCCTTCCATCTCGTGTTCCGGCCACGATCGGAAACCCAATGAAAAAGCAGCTGTCCCTCATAGTACCGGACGAGGCCGCCGAGGACCGGCTCGATAGCTTCCTCGGGGAATACGTTCCCGATCTCTCTCGCACGCGCGCGAAGGAACTCATCGTGGCGGGTCACGTGACGGTCAACGGCAAGCCCGCGAAGCCCTCGGTGAACCTCGAGGTAGGCGACGTGGTGGAGGCCGAGATCCCGGAGCTGCGCCAGCCCGAGGCCGTTGCCGAGGACATCCCGATCGACGTCGTCTACGAGGACGACGACATCATCGTCGTCGACAAGCCCGCGGGGATGGTCGTACATCCCGCCCCGGGGACGCCGTCGGGCACGCTCGTGAACGCGCTCCTGTGGCGCGACAAGACGCTCTCGGGCGTCGGTGGCGAGCTGCGCCCCGGCATAGTCCACAGGCTCGACCGCGACACTTCCGGTCTCATAGTCGTGGCGCGAAACAACTCCGCGCACAGGAAGCTCGCGGACGCGTTCCAGGAGCGCAAGATCGGAAAGGTCTACCTCGCACTCGCGTGGGGCGCCTTCGCGGAGG
Organism: uncultured bacterium; assembly: GCA_964562405.1. Lineage (GTDB taxonomy): Bacteria > Joyebacterota > Joyebacteria > Joyebacterales > Joyebacteraceae > WJLY01. Next base: position 49,001 of record CAZLTC010000008.1, read on the forward strand.
ACAGCGGGCGAATCGAGGAGCCGATCGGAAGGATGCGCTCCGACCGCAAGCGGATGTGGGTCGTGCCGGACGGGCGTCCCGCGTCGACGCGGTGGAAGGTCGTCGAGGAGTTCCCATACGCGACGCTGCTCGAGGTGCGGCCGGAGACCGGCAGAACGCACCAGATCAGGGTGCACCTTGCACACCTGCGCCGCCCCATAGTAGGCGACGCGAGCTACGGCGGCGTGAAGGAGAACCTGAGCGAGGTGTCTCCGCACTACAGGCGCCAGGCGGCGAAGCTGTCGCAGGCGGCCCACCGCCAGGCCCTCCACGCGCGCAGACTCCATCTGCGTCATCCGAGTACCGGAAGGAACATGACGTTCGTCTCTCCGATGCCTTCGGACTTCGCGGACCTCCTTGCCGCACTCCGCCTTCCCGACGGCGAGACCGGGCGCATCATGGGTATCGACCCGGGCGACGCCAGGATAGGCGTCGCGGTGAGCGACGAGGCCCACATGCTGGCCGCTTCGCTGACGACCCTCACCGACATGGACGACGCCGCGGCCGCCGCCCGCATCGCCGAGCTGGCGAAGCAGGAGGGCGCCGGCATCGTGGTCGTGGGCTACCCGATACGCATGGACGGAAGCATCGGCCCCAGTGCCAGGCGTGCCCGCGAGCTGGCCGTCGCCATAGAGGACGCCGCCCGACTGCGCGTCGTGCTCCAGGACGAGCGTTTCTCGAGCGCTGAGGCCTCCCGCATCATGCGCGAGACGGGCGAGAGGTCGCGCCGGCGCAAGGGCCGCGTCGACCAGATCGCGGCCTCGGTCATCCTCCAGAGCTATCTCGATTCGAACGCCCCGCGTATTTGAGGAGCCACGGGATGCAGTGGTGGCGGCACAGAGACCACGACGTACCGCTCGGACGGTATCGTGGCAGGGTGTGGTTCGTCCGCGACGTCGCCATCGTCGTCTTCATGGCTCTCGTCGTCTTCGTGACCTTCACGCAGATGGCGTGGTTCACCATCAAGCGCGACATAGGCGAGCGCGAGCTGGTCGTCATCGAGGAAGGCTCCAACCTCCGTCAGATCGCCACGACACTCAAGCAGCACGACGTCATACGAAGCGCGACCAAGTTCAGGCTCGCCGTCCGGCTTCTGCGGCTTACGGAGAGTCTGCAGGCTGGGACGTACGAGTTCGGACCGAGGCTCTCGGAACTCGATGTGTTGATGGCGCTCAGGTACGGCGACGTGGCGGGCCGGCGCGTGACCATCCCGGAGGGCTACCGCGCGTCGCAGGTCGCCGCGCTCCTGGAGGGCGTGCTCGACATCGACTCCGGCGAGTTCATGGAGCTGGTGCACGACCCGGACGTCATGAACGCGCTGGGGGTAACGGCGCCCTCGCTCGAGGGCTATCTCCACCCGGACACCTACAACTTCAGGCTCGATGCCTCCTCCCTCGAGGCCATCAACATCATGGTGGGGGAGACGATGCGCTTCATGGACCCGGCGCTCGTCGCCCGCGCGGACTCGATGGACATGACGGTGCACCAGGTGCTCACGCTGGCCTCCATCATAGAGACGGAGGCGCTCTTCAACAGCGAACGACCGCGCATCTCGGCCGTGTACCACAACCGCCTCAGGGAGGGCTGGAGGCTGGAGGCGGACCCCACGGTGCGGTACGCCCTGGGGACGTTCCGGCGCAGGCTCTACTACAAGGACCTCGAGGTCGACTCACCGTACAATACCTACCGATACACGGGGCTCCCCCCGGGCCCGATATGCAACCCCGGAAACGCAAGCATACTTGCCGCTCTGTATCCCGAGGAAGACAGCGAGGACTTCTTCTTCGTGGCCAACGGCGACGGCACCCACACGTTCTCACGCACCTTCGCGGAGCACGTCAAGGCGAAGGAGCGCGCCCGCGCCCAGCGGGAGGGCGAGGACAAGGGCTTTTCGCTTGACACTGACGGGAACGGGTGATAGCCTCCCGTAGCTGGCAGGCCATTGTCCGGAGTGGTTGGACGAGGACGCGACGCGTTCCGCCCACCCCAGAGGTGTGGGTTGATGCCTTCGAGAAACATCGTCGTGCTTGTTCTGGGGCTCGTGCTGATCGCCGTGGGGTTCTTCTCGCTCGCCCGAGGCTCGATCACGCTCGCTCCGATCCTGCTGGTGGCCGGGTACTGCGTGGCGATACCCGTCGGCATCATGATGGGCGCGCCTTCGAACGGCAAGGTAGCACAGCGAGTGGGGCGGGAGGGCGAATAGCTCAGTTGGTTAGAGCACCTGCCTTACACGCAGGGGGCCACAGGTTCGAGTCCTGTTTCGCCCACCAAATCGCCGCTTGGCGGGAACGAGATTCTGAGAGACGCGCTCTACGCGAATGCCATGGGCGAGGAGGCAAGCAAGCAGACCACGTTCTGATAATGATTCCGAGCAGGCACTGGCGTTCTTGGGGTGGCTGAGCACCGCCCCTACTCGAGGAGGGGAACCGCGATGAGGAAGATGGTGTTGGTTGTGATGGCATTGCTGTTGGCGGCCGGGACCGCTTTCGCGGATCAGAATCCGGATATTCTGATCGGTCTCGACAGCACGAATCCCCCGGTCGGCGTCAACAGGATAGATGATCCGGCGACAAACTTCTATGTGTATGTTGTGTTCACGCACTTCGGCGACGGCGGCGGGCTCCTCGGTGCGTCGTTCAAGTTCGAACGAACATTCTCCGGGTTCAAACTGACGCAGGAGAACCTCCTCGGCGGTCTGGATCTTGGCGACGTGGAGGGCGTGAACGGGTGGGCCATAACATCCGGAGCCAATTGCGCCTATCCGACCGGCGACGTCCTCGTGGCCGCACGAATCCAGTACCTCTGGACCGGCACTGCCGGGACCATCCAGATCCTGCCACACGGTCAGGACGGGAGCGTCATCGCCGACTGCGATAACGAACTCGACGTTTGGAGCACCTACAGCAATTTCGGGGTGAATGCCGACGCTCCGGAGAGCCCTGTGGAACCGACTTCCTGGACCTCGATCAAGGCTCTCTACAGGTAGTCCGCATGAGCCCGTCACGGTGCTTGAGACCAGCCGGCCCCGCGCCACCGCGTGGGGCCGGGTCGTGTTCCTGACCCGGCAGCCGGGATGGTGGGGCTGCAAATGGCACACTTTAGCTCTTGCCCAACAAGCCTAGATAGTGTATTATTGGTACGCACTGGCACTTGGGGGCTGCTTCCCTGATGGGGTCGGATTGCAGGCCACAGGCTTGGTTCTTGCAGGTGAAGTGGGGCTGGCGGGGGCCTGGCTGGGTCAGCGCCGCGAGTCTGAGGGGGTCCCCACCAGGGCCTTTGCGCTTGCAATGAGCAGGAAGTTGTGCTAACATCTAGTGAAGTAGGTACGGAGTTGTGGTCGATGTGACAACAGCGACCGACGACGCCTAGTGAGCACAAGGTAGGAAAGGAGGTTCGCCAGGCCGATAGTGTTTCATGCTGGGGGCTCAATCCGAGACTCCAGAGCTGCTGCAATCCCGGCAGACGAACGAAGCGTGCTAAGGAGGTATGCAAATGTCGAGAATAGTGGTAGGTGTGCTGGCAGGGCTGTTGGTCCTGACGGCCGCTGGGCTGGCCAGTGCCGGCATCCCGGACCCGGACAACTCCAATGTTGTTCTGGGACCGCAGGGCGGCATGGTGACCTGCCCCGCCGGTGATGGGCCGGCATACCAGTACATTACCGTCACGGCGAAGAGAGCTGACGCGAGTCCGATCCAGGGCATCCCGTATTCCAGCTTCTTCTTCACGGTGGCCGGCGGAGACGTCACGATCTCGCACGTCGATGCAGAGACGAACGCCAGTGGTGAGATTCGTTTCAACGTTGTTGGCAACGAGACGATCCCGCTGGGGACTATCACGGTAGAGGTGCAGATCTACACGGTCGCTCTGAACGACAGCGATGATGTGAACGTGAACACCTTCGACCTGAACAACGACAGTGGGGTCGGTCTCCAGGACTTCACGGTGTTCTCGGGTGACTACGGCGGAACGAACCAGCGCAGCGATTTCAACTGGGACGGCACCGTTGGTCTCCAGGACTTCACGCTGTTCTCCGCTCACTACGGGCACTAGAAGTAGCGGAGTCGAAGCTAGGATTGCTGCACAGGCGAGGTGGTGGCGTACTGATAGGTGCTGAGCGGTCTTCGTTCTATTTCCCGACTCAAGGATTAGACGCCCGCTGGCACATAGACATTGGCGAGGGGGTGGTGCCCTGACCAACTACTACCGCCTGCGGTACCGTACCAGCTTGATCGATGGACGGCAGCCTCTGTTAACAAGGAGCATCAAATGAAGTATCTGCTGATCAGTCTCATGATTCTGGCTCTGGCCATTCCGGCGTTCGCCGGCCAGAACCAGGATATCGCGTTGTACCTGGTGACCGGCTCGGATGGCACGGGCGACAACTATATTGAGCCGGTTTCTACGTTCAACATCTATGTGTGCTTCGACGGCTTCGGCCCGGGCGGCGGGATGCTCGGCGCCTCGTTCATGTTCGATCGCACGTTCAGCGGCTTCAAGCTTGCCCAGACGAACCTTCTGGGCGGCCTGGATTTCGGCGACGTCGAGACGGCCGGTTGGGCCATCACGTCGGGCGCTGACTGCGCTATGCCGGTCGGTGGCGTCGTCGTCGCGGCGACCGTGCAGTACCTCTACCAGGGCACGCCCGGCACGATCACTGTCGGACCGCACCCGGTCGACGGCATGGCTGTCGCTGACTGCAACAACGACCTGGACTTCTTCTGCGTCCACTCGATCGCGGCCCACGGCGCTTCCGGTAACTTCGGCGTGTTCATGCCGGCTCCTGACGGCACCTGCGTCGGCAGCCCGGTCGAGGACACGAGCTGGGGCAGCATCAAGGCTCTGTACAGGTAGTTCTCTTCAGAGTCGTTGATTTCTACTATCAGAGGGGCGGTGCTGTGCGACATGCGCCGCCCCTGTCTGTTGCCCGGCGGTGGCGTGAATACCAAATCAGTATTACGTGCCGCTTCGTCGACCTCCGGGCGCATCGCGCGTCCGTGTGCTCCCGGTGATAAAAATCCTTTCCAAACGGTCTTGAGCTGTGGTATAATAACCAATGGGACGATAGACGTGCGTACAATCATGCGATCGCGGCTCGATGAGCTGTGGTTCGCTATTGAGATCAGGCGAAGAACACGAAGCGGAGGGAGGTGGTCGACCACAACAACAGGCAGTGGTGTCGTGAAGCCGTGGTGTTGTTCTGTTGGCTCCAATCTGGATGGAGGAAAGACAAATGAAGGGTCTTATCATCGCCGTAGCTATTCTGGCTCTCAGCGTTCCGGCGTTCGCCGGCCAGAATCCTGACATTGGTATGTACCTGGTGACCGGCTCGGATGGCACGGGCGACAACTATATTGAGCCGGTTTCTACGTTCAACATCTATGTGTGCTTCGACGGCTTCGGCCCGGGCGGCGGGATGCTCGGCGCCTCGTTCATGTTCGATCGCACGTTCAGCGGCTTCAAGCTTGCCCAGACGAACCTTCTGGGCGGCCTGGATTTCGGCGACGTCGAGACGGCCGGTTGGGCCATCACGTCGGGCGCTGACTGCGCTATGCCGGTCGGTGGCGTCGTCGTCGCGGCGACCGTGCAGTACCTCTACCAGGGCACGCCCGGCACGATCACTGTCGGACCGCACCCGGTCGACGGCATGGCTGTCGCCGACTGCAACAACGACCTGGACTTCTTCTGCGTCCACTCGATCGCGGCCCAGGGCGTTTCCGGTAACTTCGGCGTGTTCATGCCGGCTCCTGACGGCACGTGCGAGCCGATCACCCCGGTCGAGGACAGCAGCTGGGGCGCCATCAAGGCTCTGTATCGCTAGTTCCGAAGGCGATGTTGTTGGGAAGACGGGCGAGGGCCACCGCGGCCCCGCCCGTTTTTCTTGTGGTCCCCGATGCGCCTTGCGTGGCCCCGTGGCGCGTGGTATGCTATGTTATCTGTACACGCGTTCCCCCGGCGGACGTGGGGCTGGGGGATTTACGTACTTTCAGGAGGTAGGGGCTTCGATGAACCGCAGGCTCATTCTCACGATACTCCTCGGCATGCTCATCGCGGGCTGCGCCGGCGTGCAGCGAGCCGAGCGTCCCGAGGGACCGTTCGAAATCGCCCTCATGGCCACGGCCGAGACGAGGGGCGAACTCGAACCCTGTGGCTGACACGGGGGCCAGAAAGGCGGGCTGGTCCGGAGGGCCGGCTATCTCAACCAGGTAAGGCAGGACATAGCGTATACGCTTCTCGTCGACGGCGGCGGGTCGCTCACCCGCAAGGACTTCGAGCGTGAGCTGACAGACCAGTTCAGCCTGAGGTCCATGGTCGAGCTGGGCTACGACGCGACGACGGTCGGAGTCAACGACCTCTACATGGGCGTCGGCTACTTCAAGGAGATCTTCGGGGCCAGCACGCTCCCCATAGTTTCGGCCAACGTCTACGATGAATCCACGGGTGAACTGCTCGTCGAACCCTACGTCATCGTCGACAAGGGCGGCATCAGGTTCGCCGTCACGGGAGTCCTCGACCAGGGCCAGGCCATCCGCACCGACCGCAGTGTCGAGTCGGTCGGCGTCACCGTCGCGAACGCGAAGGAGACGCTCGAGGCCCTGCTCCCGGAGCTTCACAAGAAGGCCGACTTCGTGGTCGTCCTGGCACACATGAGCCTGAAGGTCGCCAAATTGCTCGTCGATGAGGTGCCGGGCGTCGACTACCTCGTCGTCGGGCTCCAGGCGCAGAAGTCGTCGGCGCCGTTCGAGGTCAACGGCGCGGTCTTCCTGCAGCCGGGTAACCGCGGGCAGTACATGGCCGACTACAGGCTCAAGTTCGACGCGGACGGCGTGTTCCAGGAGTACTCGGCCGACGTCGTCGAGCTGGGGGACAAGGTCCCGGCCGACGCGTCAATGGCGCTCAAGCTCAAGGAGCACAAGCAGATCATCGACGGCCTCATGAAGGAGCAGGCCGCGGCGCGCGCGGCAGCGATGAAGCAAAAGTCCGATGAGAGCTACACCGAGCGCTGCCTGGGAGTCGAGGAGTCGTGCGTCAGATGCCACAAGGAGCAGTATGACCAGTGGCAGACGACGGCGCACTCCCACGCGTTCACGACGCTTCAGGAGGCGTTCCAGTCGACCAACCCCGAGTGCGTGCGCTGTCACACGACGTGCCAGATGGGGCTGGCGACGGACGGCTCGCAGGACGTCCCGGAGAACCTCCGCAACGTCCAGTGCGAGGCCTGCCACGGGATGGGAACCGAGCACGCAAGGGACGGCTCCTACGGCACGATCAGGGTCGAGACGTGCCTGGCGTGCCACGACAAGGAGAACAGCCCGGACTTCGACCTCGCCACGTATCTGCCCAAGGTGACGCACTAGCCCCGCGGCGATCCCTCCGGTCCCCACGGGATCCTGCGGGACTCGCGGCAGGAGGCGAGGCGTTCGAACACCCGGTCGGAGGCACGTGGGAGGACCCGAGGACATGAGGGGACGTGTCATCCTCGTCGCGGTCGTGGCGGCGCTCGCGGCGCTGCCGGTCACGGCGGCCGCGAACGGAGCGCGCATAGTAGGGACAGAGGACGGAGCGATAACGATCGAGTTCGCCACCGACGACTACGCGCTGGAGCGTGTGGTCCGCGGTGGCGAGCCTTTTGTAAGGGTGCGTGCCGGGACGTACGGCAGCACGATGGAGGAGGGGCTTCCGTCCCTGCCGGCCGAGGGCGTCCTCCTCGGGCTCCCGTTCGGCGCGAAGGCGACGCTCGAGGTCGTCTCAGTCGAGACCGAGGACCTGGGTCCGAGACGCGTCGAGCCGACGCCGCGGGAGGAGTTCGTCCGCGACGGTGACGACTTCCCGGTGGCCGTTCAGCACTACGAGCCGTCAGCCGAGTTCTACTCCGGCCGCGGCACCTATCCCGACGGCGTCGCCGCGCTCGGGTTCGACACGACGCTGCGGCACCAGCGCGTCGTGCAGGTCGTGTTCCATCCGTTCCAGTACTCCGCGTCCACGGGTGAGCTGTCACTCCACAAGAGCATCGTCGTGCGCGTCACGTTCGACCAGAACGCCAGGGCCGCCGGCATGCGGCCGGTCGCGGCGCGGGAGCCTCAGTGGGACGCGGTGCTCGCCGGCACCGTCCTCAACTACGTGCAGGCGCGCGAGTGGCAGGCGAGGTCCGAGCCCAGGCACGCCGAGAAGCGCGCGGAGTTCCGGCAGGACCACGAGTCCTACCGCGTCGAGATAGGGGAGACGGGGGTCTACAGGCTCGACTTCGCAGACCTCGCGTCCGAGGGGCTCTCCGGGACGCTCGCCATCGACACGGTGGCCGTCTACCAACGTTCGTACGACGACGGGCAGGCCGACCCGTTCGTCGAGACTCCCGTGCCCATCGTCGTCGTCGACGAGGACGCGGACGGGCTCTTCGACGGCTCCGACTACGTGCTCTTCTACGGGCTCTCGTTCTTCGACCAGCACGTGATCCAGGGATACGAGGACCGCTACGACACGGGCAACGTCTACTGGTTCGGCTGGGGCGAGGGATTGGCTGCCAGGATGCCCACCCGGGTGGCCTGGCTCGACGAGACGGGCCTGACGCCGCCGGTCAGCTTCCGCGACACGCTCCGGTACGAGGAGGACGTCTACTACGATGCCTCCCCATACTCGGATTTCGTCGACTGGTACAGCTGGACGGACTTCACAAAGAACGGCGACCACTACGAGCTTCCGTTCCGGCTCTACGACATCGACCCGTCGGGCACGATGGTCCTCACCGCGCGCTACCAGGGCATGACCTCGGGCAGCCACCGCATCGATTTCACGGTGAAGAACGGCTCGTCCCAGGAGAACTCCGCCGGCTACTTCGTGTTCACCGGGCAGGCCTACACGATGAGCAACGACATCTACATTTCGAGTTCCCTGCCCGCTTCGTACTTCACCGACGGCCTGAATTACCTCATCACCGACGGGAGCATGGGGTCGATAGGCTCAACGGCCAACCTCGACTGGTTCTCGTGGAGCTACCAGCGCGAGTACGCCGCGCTCGACGATCGCCTGAGCTTCACGAACGCTGGGCTCACGGGCACGCGGGAGTTCGAGATAGCCGGTTTCACCGGCGACGCGCTCGTGGCGTTCGACGTCACGTCCCCGTTCTCGCCGGTCGAGATATCGCTTCAGTCCCAGAACGTCGAGCCCGGGGGCGGCGGCTACAGCCTCGTCCTGCAGGAGGTCGTCCCGGGGTTCAGGCGGTACGAGGCCGCCACGGAGGACGCGCTCCTGCGACCGGATTCCGTGGAGCGGCGCGAGCCGGCCAACCTGTATGCGCAGGAGGCCGACGTGATCGCGGTCTCCTACGACCCGTTCGCGCAGACGACCGAGGCGCTGGTGTCCCGGCGCGAGAACGAGGGCTACGTGGTTGCGCACGCGCTCCTGTCGGAGGTCTACGACGAGTTCGGCGGCGGCCTCCCGGGGCCGCAGCCGCTCAGGGATTACTTCACGTACGCGTTCGACGAGTGGGAGAGGCAGCCGCAGTTCGTTCTTCTGGTGGGCGACGCGAGCGAGGACACGAAGGGCATCACCTCCACAAGCTCTCCCAACTACATGCCGACGTATCTCTTCGTGAGCGGTGAAGACAAGGTACAGGCGAGCGACCAGTGGTACGTGAGGGGGCCGGAGCCGTATCTGCCGCAGATGTTTATCGGCAGGTTGCCCGCGGGCGGGACCGGCCAGCTCTCCAACTTCATATCGAAGATCGCCACCTACGAGAGCTACTCCTACGGTGACGGGTGGCGCAACAACGTGCTCTTCATTGCCGACGACCTGTGGTCGTACGTCACGCTCGAGTCTCCGTACTCGAGGAAACCCTACGAGAGCGAGTTCACCGACGTCAGCGAGGAGCTGTCGGATCTGGTCGCGGCGTCTCCCGCGGATATCGACACGACGAACTTCTTCCTGCGGCGCTACACCGACCCGTACCACGGGAGCATCACCTCGGGTGACCTGTTCTATGCCGTTCAGACGGCCGACTGGGTGCGGAACGAGGGCGCGCGCGCCGACCTGCTCCAGATGATCGATGACGGCGCCTCCATCGTCAACTTCGAGGGGCACGGCAACAGGACGCAGATGACGCATGAGCAGTTGATCCTCGCCTCGGTGCAGACATCGAGCAACGACGTCGCCACGTTCAACAACGCGGGCAAGCCCTTCATCTTCCTCGGGTTCTCCTGCGAGCTGGCGCGGTTCCACGACTACCGCGAGGGAACGACCATCGACTGCATCACCGAGCAGATGCTCCAGCGTGACGGTGGGCGGGGCGCGGTGGCCACCTTCGCGTGCAGCAGCCTGGCATACCTGGAGCGCAATTCGCTCCTGCACAGAAAGATCTACGAAGCGTTCTTCACCGACCCGACGCCCGAGGGCGACGGGATCTATCATTGGCCGCGGTGGTCGCTCGGCGGGACACTCGCGAAGGGCACCATCAAGTATCTGACGTCGCTCGGCTACCCGTCGTCGCCGCTGACCTACATGATCTTCGGCGATCCGGTCATGCACATAGACATGAGCCCGCCCAGGTTCCAGGTGACGATCGATGGCGTCCCACACGTGAGCGGCGACTACCTGGCCGCATCGCCGGAGGACGTGACGATCGTCGCCGACATCATCGACGAGGTCGAGATCGACCCGTCATCGGTCAAGGTCGAGGAGACTGACACGGGGTTCGTCGACCCGAGCGACTACACTCTCGTGGCGATCGGTGACACGATGGGCCAGGCCAGCCGGTGGTATCGGCTAACGTACACGACACCGGTGCGCGATTGGAGCTACGACATCAAACTGTCCGCCACCGATCTCACCGGCGCCGGGGCGACGTTCACGCTGCACGTCGCCGAGGGCCAGCAGATACTCATCCGTGACGTGGCCAACTACCCGAACCCGTTCTCCGACGAGACGAACATCATCTACCTGCTGAACCAGGGCGGTGCCGATGTGCGGATACGCATCTTCACCGTCGGCGGCAGGCTCATCCGTGTCATCGATGACGCCCCCGGCGATCTCAACTACAACCAGGTGCTGTGGGATGGACGCGACCAGCAGGGCGACGAGGTCGCGAGCGGCGTCTACCTGTACGTCATCGACGTGAAGGGCGAGGACGGATCGACCGTGACCACGCCGGTCGGCCGCATGGCCAGGATCGGCGGAGCGAGGCCGGTCGGGGAGGGCGGCAGGCGCCGATGATCGAGAGGCTTGAGAGGGCCGGCATCCGGATCGAGCACCGCGCGGGCAGGGCAGTCGCCCTGCCCGGCGCCACAGATGGCGTCGTGGCTGTGGTGAACGCGGCGCGCGAGGCCGGGTGGGTCATCGCGCCGTGGTGGGGCGGAGCTGATGCGGGCGTCGTCCATGCGCGGGTGCCGGATGCGGACGCCGCGTCCTCGGAGATCGCGGGCAACCCCTCCAGCGCGGCCGCCGTCCACCTGTCCACGGAGCGGCTGGCTGGCATCAACGAGGTCGTACCTCCGGACCTGATGGCGGTCATCGGGGCCGGAGTGACGTGCGCGGTTCTGAACGCACGCGTTGCCACGGATGGTCTGTACTGGCCGGGTGGCGACGTTGCGGAAGGCGACTCCGCTGCCGGCGACGTGATCGCGCGCGCTCCGGGCAACTGGACCCTCGCCGGGAACGTGCTCCGGCGCTACCTGCTCGGCATGGAGGTCGTTCTCGCTGACGGGCGCGTGCTTCACACGGGCTCGCGCACGGTCAAGTGGGTCACGGGCTACGACCTGCGGCAGCTCTTCGTGGGCTCGCGCGGGACGCTCGGCATCGTGACCGGGCTCACCGTCAGGCTCGAGTCGCTCGCCAACCGTGATGCCGTGCGGCAGAGGTACGAGCGCGAATTCGCGGGGCTCGAGACGCTGGGCGACGCGCCGTGGCCCGCCGCGGCCGTGCTGGACGACGCTCCAGTGGCTGGGAGCCCCGATGTTCTCAGGCTGCTCAAGGCGGAGCTGGATCCTGAGGGCGTCTTCCCGGCGGCCGAGACCGCGTTCGGGGCGGAGGTGGCGGCATGAGCGGTGCGGGGCGTCTGAGTCGAGCCGGCCGGGAGTCCGCCGTCCCAGAGGAGGGCGTTTGAGCCGAGCGGGTCGAGAGCTGCTCGTGAGAGCCGACCTTGCCGCCAGGTGCCGCAGCTGCGGCACCTGCAGGTCCGTGTGCCCCGTGTTCGCCGAGGTCGGGCTCGAGGGCACGGTCGCGCGCGGCAAGGTCGCGCTCATTCGCTCGGTCCTGGAGGGCGACCTCGAGCTGTCGGAGATCTTCGAGGACCGCATCCTGCTTTGCCTCAACTGCAAGTCATGCGTAGAGGGCTGCCCCAACGGCGTCAAGGTCGACGACCTCATCCTGGCCGCCCGCGCGGACCTCGTCGAGTCCGGCAGGCTCCCGTTCATCCGAAGGCTCGTCTTCCGGTATCTGCTCAAGCGCGGACGACTGCTGCCGCCCTTCGGCAGGCTCGCATCGTTCGCCCAGCGGTGGTTCCTTCGCGGGCTCCCGCCGGAGAGCGCCCTACGGCTGCTCCTGCCGCTCGCAGGAGTGGATGAGGACCGCGTGTTCCCGACGTTCGCTCCCAGGAGCTTCATGTCGCTCGCTCCGAAGGAGGCGAAGGCGGTCGCGGGCGGCGGTCCACGTTCTCACTCGCCTGCTGGGCCCGACGCCGAGGAGGACGCGGAGGTCGCCGAGCGACGCGAGATCGCGCGTTCGGCCCGGCGTGTGGCGTACTTCGTCGGCTGCGCGACCAACCTTCTCTATCCGGAGACCGGGCTCGCCACGGTCGACGCTCTGACACGGAGCGGCGTCGACGTCGTCATACCGCGCGGGCAGACCTGCTGCGGGACGCCGGTCTTCAACTCGGGCGACTTCGAGACCGCACGCTCTATGGCTCGGAGAAACGTGAAGCTGCTGCGCGCGGCGAACGCTGACGCCGTCGTGACGGGATGCGGCTCGTGCGGGCTCACCCTCAAACGAGAGTACGAGGAGATGTTGGGGCTGGACGGGGGAGTGGGGTTGCCAGTCTTCGACTTCGCGGAGTTCCTGGCGTACCGGGGGTTCGGTGCCGAGGTGGGGCCCGCTGCCGACGCCTCACAGGCCGGTGGTCGTTCGCGGGATCACGTTGACGCCGGCGCCGCGCCGCGGAAGGTGCGTGTGACCTACCACGACCCGTGTCACCTGTCGCGAGGGCAGGGGATACGTGACGAGCCGCGCCAGCTGCTGCGCGCGCTGCCGTGGGTCGAGTTCGTCGAGATGCGCGACGCCGACCGCTGCTGCGGGAGCGGCGGCACGTTCTCGCTCTCGCACTACGACATCTCGAAGAAGATAGGAGCCCGGAAGGTCGAGGCGATCCGCGACGCGGGGGTGGACATCGTCGTGACGGAGTGCCCCTCGTGCGTCATGCAGCTCGAGGACATGCTCTCGCAGGCGGGGGTCAATGTGGCCGTGATGAGCGTGGCGGACGTGCTGGCGCAGCGGGGCGGACCGGCCAGCTGAGCGAGTTGATAGCCGGGCGGCGGGGCATCCCGTGGTCGCTCAGGCAGCTGAGGGCCCCGGTTGCGTGTCTGCTCGGCGTTCGGCGTCCCACCCTTTGCGTTTGACAGTGGGCACGCCGGTTGCTAGAATGGAGGTCTGTCGGGCGCGGAAATCGGGGAGACGCCTCCCGTGCCGCGCCCTTCTGAACAATCGTCATAATCCTCGGTAGCTCAATGGTAGAGCAATCGGCTGTTAACCGATTGGTTGGTGGTTCGAGTCCGCCCCGAGGAGCCATTTGTTCCAGGATTCGAACCGTTGACGGTTCGGTAACCTATACCAGACCTCAATGGTTCGACGATCATGGACGCGGACCGCATCATTGTGCTCCACGACGGGCGAGTCGTCGGGATGGGCACCCACGCGGAGCTGCGCAGGACCTGCCGCGTGTACCAGGAGATCGTTGCCTCACAGCTCTCGGAAGAGGACATGGCATGAGCGACACGCGCAGGGACCCGAAACCGGCCGGGCCCGGCTTCAGAGGGCCTGGAGCGCGACCGG
>CAZLTC010000009.1:0-60490 GCA_964562405.1 uncultured bacterium
TATCTGCTCTCCTTGAGGTCGAACGAGACCATCGCCCTGCCGAACGTCATGTACTCGAGGACCTTGTTCATCGTCGAGACGTCGTTCAGCGGGTTGCGGGGGTCGGGACACACGCAGAGATCGGCGGTGGACAGGTAGCGTCTGACGGTCTCGTCGGAGACCCGGCCCGTCATCTCAACGTAGTCGGTGAGCCCGAGGTCGTCCCGCAGCCCCTCGATGGCGTTGAACGAGTCGCCGGCGCCGATCAGCACGAAGTGGACGTCTTTCCTCTTCACGACGTCAACCACGTGCCTGGTGGCGCGAAGCAGGTAGTCGACCCCGTCCTGCGGTGCCATGACGCCCAGGTAGCAGACCAGATGGCTCTTCCCTCTCTTCAGGGACCCGTCGGGCTCCATCGGCGTGAAGCTGTCAGCTCTTGGCCCGCTCCGCACGACGAACACGTCATCTCCCGAGAACCGCCCCACCTCCACCGCGTGTTCCTTGTACGACTCATTGGTCGATATGACCATGTTCGCGGTCCGGTAGGTCAACCACTCCAGCGTCCGGAGGAGCCCGAAGTTCATCGCTCGTCGCCCCCCGAAACGCGAGAGATAGAGCTCAGGACACAGGTCGTGCTGGTCGTACACGAACTTCACGCCGCGCATGAGCTTGTGCGCAAGGCCGATCAGGAAGAACGTGTCAGGAGGGTTGCACGCGTGGATCGCGTCGAATCCCCTCTCGCGTTCGACCTTGTTCACGAGCTTCAGGGTCTTGTACCAGCAGTAGGGGAACTCCCATGCGTAGGAGAGCTTGGTGGTCGTGGGTGGCGGGGGCGGATACCGGTAGATGTGGATCCCATCGATCTCCTCGTACGACTCCATGAGTCCCTTTCCCTGGGGACATATTACGCTGATGTCGTACCCCGCCCTCGCCAGTGTGGTCGACTCGAGCCAAACCCTCCTATCGAACGGAACAGGCAGGTTCTCGACGATGATCAGTATCCGTTTCTTGATGTCCACTGCCCCCCCCCGTTCCACGGATCGCGTGCCCGTCCGCAAGCCACCGATGACTGCTCACCCCATCCGGGTCCGGACGCAAGCCACGGTCTGGCTTCGGATCTCCGGCGCATCTACCAGGATATGCCCACGTACTTCCCGCGGACTTCCGACGGATCGTCTACGATCCTCACCAGATCGACGATGACCTGATCCGCTCGCATGCGACGGCCAACGTCTCTGAATTCGTCGGCAGGATTCGCTACGACTATGACGTCCGACCGCGCGATCAGGTCGTCAACAGAATCCGCCTTGAGCTTCTCGGCGTAGGGCAGTTCGTGCTCCAGGAATCCGAGATTGGAGCCGAACAGCTGGGGCCAGGAGATGTTCCGGTCGTATATGCAGAGCTCATAGCCCTTGCCGATGAGCGTGCTGACCACATGGATGATGGGGCTCTCCCTGAGATCGTCCGTCTCTGCCTTGAAGCTCATGCCGAGCACCCCGACCTTCCGTTTCCCCGTGTCCCTGATGAGCTCCACGGCTCGCGCGATCTGGACGTTGTTCGAGGGTATCGCGGATGAGAGAAGCGGGCACTCCACGCCGGTCTCCCGGCTCATTCGGACTATCGCTCGCAGGTCCTTGGGGAGGCACGATCCTCCGAATGCGAACCCCGGCTTGAGGTAGTAGGGTGACAGATTCAGCTGGGTATCGAGACAGAAGACCTCCATGACCTTGTGGCTGTCGGGGACGCCGACGGCCTTGCACAGATTCCCCATCTCGTTCGCGAAACAGACCTTGATCGCGTGGAAGCAGTTATCCGCGTACTTGACCATCTCGGAAACACGGATGTCGACACGCGCCATGGGCGCCTCGATCGGGCCGTACAGCTCCGCGAGCACGTCTCCTGCACGGGTGCCGGCGCCGCGCTCCCCTATCACGATCTTCGGCGGGTGATAGAAGTCCTTGACCGCGGAGGCCTCTCTAAGAAACTCCGGATTGAAACACACGCCGAAGTCCTTGCCCTCTGTCTTCCCGGACTCCCTCTCGAGGATCGGGATCATCTCGTCTTCGACGGTGCCGGGCGGGATCGTGCTGCGAAACACCACGGTGTGGAAGGCTTCCTTCCGAGATAGGACGGCCGCGATCTGACTGCAGACGCGGCGTGTGTAGTCCAGATTCGGGCTCCCAGTCTCGGTCGACGGCGTCCCCACACAGACCAGCGAGACATCCGTGTTCATGACGGCCGCCTCGTAGTCGTTCGTCACGTGGAGGCGCTCTTCCTCCACTCCTCGCTTCACGAGCTCCGCGAGCCCCGGCTCGACGATCGGGCTCTTGCCCTCGCGGAGAGGCTTCAGCTTTCGCTCGTCCACATCCAGTCCGATGACAGTGTTTCCGAGTTCGGCCAGACATGCGGCTGAAACGCAGCCTACGTAGCCCAGACCCAGCACGCTGACTCTCATCTTCACCCGCTCTCCCTGTTTCGCTGCATAGACGTTCAAATGAGACTGCTGACGGAACGGCGCTCCACTTCTCGCCCAGCCTGTGTCCAGCTTGCCACATCCATGCCAAGAACGCTGCGGTCTTCCCCTCGCGCAAGGACCGCTCCCAACCTCCCAAGGAAATGCTCCCCGCTTGAGGGCTCGCCCGCGCCGAAGAGCAGGCGATCCTCCCCGAGTTCGTGGCCCGCGGTCACCTCCACCAGCTCCCCCGAGTCCACGGCTCTGCACCTCAGGTGGAATCCGCGATGTCGCGCCTCGGGCACTATGCCGAAGACCAGCACGGCCGGCAATCGGCAGCGGCCCTCGCAGAGAGCCGCCGGGGCTGGAGCGCGATGGCCGAAACCCCGCGAGATCCACCCCATCGGCGGAGACTCCTCACCCTGCGCCACTCTCCACGTCAGTCCCTCGGGAACCGAACTCCAGAGTGACACCTCGGAGCGAGGCCCCCTTGCAACCAGCGGGACACCGCTCGCCACTTCGTGACCGTCGGCGAACTGAAACGTCGCCTGCAGGTCGTGCTCTCCTTCACCCTCAAGGCGGTCCACGATGACCCAGTAGCCAGATTCGACGAAGACGACCGAACGCGTGTGAACCACGTTCGAAGTCCGCGCGTAGCCATCGTGTCTTCCCTCGAACATCTGGAGGCCGCCATCGACCGACCACCACGTGGGAAAGCCACGCGCCTTCCTGCCCCACATGAACGCGCCGAGCATGTCCGACTGGGCCGCGCCATCCACCGTCACAGTGTTGTGAGCAAGCGTGGTCCTGAAATGGTCTCGCCACTTCCGCTCGCGGTGGTAGCAGTAGGTCCCCGGATCGACAAGGAACCAGTCGCCCTTGTACATGAGAGAGACGGAGAGGCAGTCGGCATGGCCGTGCGCCGCGATGCTCAGATATCCCAACGGACCGCAGTCCACGACGCCGTGGTGATCATCCCGCCCTGCCACGAAGTACCCGCCCGGAACGAATGCCCCGGCAGTGCCCTCAGCGGAGAGCCGACCGTCTCCGGTTCTGTCCGCCCGGTATCGCATCGAGCGGTCTCTCAGATACTGATCCACGACCTCGCCGCCGTAGAGCCAGGCCGCGGGAGCCAGGTCCGGCGGCGAGGCGCCGCGCGGCAGATCAGCTCGGCACAGGACCGAGGCACAGGCGGCCGCCCGGATGCACTGCCTCTCTCGCCCCGCGTCCGAGAGTTCCAAGGCACGTCCTCCGTCCTCGTCGCCCACGGATGGGGGGACACCGGAGGTTCCGCCCACCGCCCCGATGAACCCGCCCATGCTGGAGACCCTGTCCAGGAGCACGGCGTCGCTCTCCCGACCCAGGCACGCCAGCGTAAGCAGCGCAAACTCGAGCACGAACGCGCCGTAGTGGAATGTCTGCTCGCGGCTGACGCCACGGGGTGTCACCTGCGCCGCGATCTCACGGCGTGCCACGGCGGAGCCCCTCGCGACCCACGCCTCGGCACACCTCAGGAACGGGAACTTCGTGCCCGCCACCAGCAGCCCCACCGCTTCTCCGATGAGGTGATTGTTCCTTGAAGATGCGTAAACGGACAGGTTATCAGACAGGTGCCCGGCCTGCAACGCCACGCTCGTCGCCACGGCGGACACGTCGCCCGCGGAAGCGCCGGCCGACCCCAGGAGGTCGACCACCGTAGCCCAGGAGATGAGTCGTATCGCGATCTCGAGAGGGCTCGACCAGTTGATTCCGAAGTAAGGCGGATTCCCGTCTATCCAAGACCGCATCCCCCGCCAAGCTTGCTCGGAGAAACGGTCGCCGCCACCGAGCACGCTCGCGCGCGCCAGCGTCACCAGATGATGGTGCCGGTTGACTTCCCAGACGTAGCGCGGATCACCGAGTCCGGTCGAACCCCGGAAATCGACGTCCGGCCAGTAGGCAGGCGGCCACCTCTTGCCGGAAACCGGGTCCCGGTTCCAGTCGGTCTCCGTTCCGACGTCGATGACCGTCCAACCGAAGGCCGGCAGCCTGCCGTCCAGGACGCTCTCGGCCGCGGCCAGGGTGCCGTCCGGCGGGCTGCCCGCCAGCGCCAGGTCAGAGGCCAGCTGAAGGCGGTCCCTGGCGCCCGCGAAGACGCGGAATCGCGTCGCATCGAGCTCGGCCTTGAGGCGCTCCTCATCGGACAGGTCGCGACTGCCCGATGACAGGACGTCACCCAGTACAGCCAGCTCGTCCTGGGGCACCGCCGCGCGGGGACGTCGCACAGCGTCGCGTGACGCCCTGGCGGCACGCACGGCGACCTCGTGAGGCGTCATGGCCAGCAATCTTCTGAGACGCCACGCCGCGGAGCCCGTCACGCTCATCGCGCCCTCCCCCCGACCAGGTCGCGCATCACCTCCTCCAGCCTGTCGACGCTGCGTTCCCAGTCGAAGCCCTCCACCACGTACCGACGGCAGCGGGACCTCAGAGCGGACGCCTCATTCACATCCGAGAGCCACTCCAACATCATCCGGAGGCCGGACGCTATCGCACGCGGCTCGACCCCGTCCAGGACGAGCTGCGGGGCCAGCGGCCTCAGTATCTCGGGTGTCGCCCCCACAGGCGTCCCGATGGCTGGAGTACCGCAGGCCAGCGCCTCCAGCGTCACCATCCCGAACCCCTCGAACGCGATCGTCGGCAGAACGAAGACGTCGGCCGCCTGGTAGTACCTCACGAGGTCATCGTCGGGCACGACTCCCGCGAAGCGTACGCTGTCCGATACGCCGAGTTCGTCCGCCTGCCTGCGCAGCTCTCCCTCGAGTCGCCCCCTGCCCGCGATGACCAGACAGGCCGACGGGTCAGACGCCGCGACTTGCGCGAAGGCCTCCATCAGATTGGAGAGACCCATGCGCGGTACCAGCCGCCGGGCGGTGAAGAGAACCCGTCTGTCCATCGGCAGTCCGAGCGATTCACGCAGCGCGCGCCTGTCTTTCGCGGGTTGGAACCTGTCAAGGTCGACTCCCCCGGGGATCTTCACTATCTTCTCAAGAGCAAACGGGTAGTAGCTGCCAAGCTGGTCCCGGGAGAACTCGGACAGGACAACGACGCGATGAGCACGCCTGAGGCAGGCGGTCTCGGTCCTGCGGGCCAGGCCGCCGAAGATCAACGATTCGAGCGGCTTGACCACGAGTCTTTCGGCGCCCTCGAGCCTGAGTTCCTGCCAGAAGGACGCGTGGAACGTCAGGATCTCGGGAACGGACCGGTCCGCGATCCCCAGGTACGCGTAGTACGGAAAGAAGTGATGCGGAAGCACGACGTCGTATTCGTTGTGCGCCAGAAGTCGGCGGAGGACGGGGCGCGACGAGCGCAGCGCCGACAGCGTGCGCCCTCCGAAACGTCCAGAGTCGCCTGCCGAGCCGTACCTGTGGAGCGTCAGCCGCCCGCCCAGGTTCTCGACCTCGGGGGCGCTCTCGTCCGCCCTCTGCCCTGCCAGATCGACTGAATGCCCACGTGCGGCCAGCCTGGTCATGATCTCGTTGGCTACACGCTCGACACCGCCGCGGCTGTCGGGCCACAGGTTCTGTGTGATACAGAGGATGCGCAGGCTCTTCTTCACCGTCCCTCGCCTCCACCACCAAGGAGCCGGAGGTAGATTCCGGTCATCGTGTCCACCAGACATCCTGCGCCGAATTCGCGCTCCGCGCGCGAGCGTCCGGCAACGGCCATTCGCGAAGTCAGATCGCCGTCACTCAGCAGGGAGATCACGGCCTCGGCCATCGCCGACTCGTCTCCGGGCGGCACGAGCAGTCCCGTCACGCCGTCGTCAACCGTCTCGGGCAGTCCGCCCACGCGGGTGGCGACCACGGGCGTCCCAGCCGCGGCGGCCTCCATCGCCACGAGCCCGGAAGTCTCGGACTCCGACGCGACCGCCAGCAGATCGACGGCCCTCAGAATGTCCGGAACGTCGTCCCTCGATCCGACCATCACGACCGCGTCATCGATCCCCATATCCGCGGCCAGCGCGCTCAGCCGGGGCCTCAGATCGCCGTCACCCACGATCACGAGCCTGAACGCGTCCACGCGGTCGACGACGAGTCGCGCGGCTCGAAGGGCGGTCTCCAACCCCTTGCCCGCGCACAGCCGACCGACGACCGCGACCACCCTTTCGTCGGGAGACACGCCGATGGATCGTCGAACGGCGGCTCTATCGAAGGGACCGTCGAACATCGACAGATCGACCGCGCCTCTCACCGTCACGACCTTCGACGGACCGGCACGATACGCTTCTACGTACTCCTCTCTGCTCGCATCGGACGGGACCGTGATCGTGTCGCAGAGATCGTTCGCCCGGACGACCAGATGCTTCACGGCCGCCGCACCGAACGGGTACCGCGACCGCGGAGGGACGACGACGTGCTCGCTTGCCACTACCGCGCGAGCACCGGCGCGGCGCGCTGCCTCGATCGCCGGCAGGCACGCTCTCGGGTGAGCCTTGTTGACGTGAACGAGAGGGAATCCGCTGAGAAAGCGTTCCGCCTCGCGAACCCCTTCCCTGTCGACCTCGCGCGTCGGGCGGACTCTCTCGACGGCGATGCCGCGCTCCGCGAGCAGCGAGGCCCAGCCGTCGGTCGCCCTCTTGTCGGTCAGGAACAGCGATACGCTCCAGCCGGCCCTCTCGAGGCCGCACATCAGGAGCGTCAGCCAGCGCTCGGCGCCGCCCGGCCACGCGTCCGCATCCATATAGAAGGCCACTTTGCGGGGCTCCGCGAAACCAGTCATGAATCGATCCACACCTTGCTCGGAGGCTCCTCAACGGCCTCTTCCATTCCGGGGAACATCTTCTCGTCTATCATCCTGCGCTGCGAGACGATGATCGCGAGCAACGTGTAGAAGGCGTGCCCCACGTTCCTGTCGGCGAAGAGATGGTCGAACATCATGAGAGTGAGCACGGCGAAAAGGCCCACGAAGCTTGCCTGCGATATGAAGCCATACCCCGGCATCGAGGCGATGCGAAGATTGCGCACAGCCATGACGAAGATCCACCCAATGAAGATGACGTAGACCAAAGCGGCTGGGATACCTAGTTCGGAAGCATAGGTCAGGAAGACATTGTGCGCGTGGTGGATTCGGGTAGTGAACGTGACGCTCGCATGCCACATGAACGTGCCCATCCCGATGCCAACGAACGGTCGTTCCTTGATGAGGACCAGAGCCGCGGCGAAGATCTCCGGACGCGCGGAGAGCTGGCTTCGCGACAGCTCTTCGAAGCGCATCTCAATGACCTGGGCGACTCCCATGCCGACCAGCGAGACGGTCATCACCTGGGCCACGACTGCGAACAGGACGAGGAAGATGGCGGTCCTCCGGAGCGCCCGGAAGTCCCTGAGACTCAGAGAAAGGATGGCGGCCATGATGCCGCCCCAGGCGGCGCGGGAGTACGTGTAGAGCAGAGCGACGAAGCCGAACACGATCGCGATGTTGCCGAGCAGCCTGTGTGTGAACCTCTTGAGATGGTCGGTCGCGTAGAACCAGAACGGCATGACCATGATGAGGAACGCCGCGAAGAGGTTCGGATGCCCGAGACCGAACCAGCCCCCCTCTCCCACTCCGCCCGTTCGTCCGCCGGCGACTCCGCTCTGCACCTCGGCGTCCGTTATCGCTCCCGCGGTCTCGATAGCACCGCTGATACGCGCCGTGAGACCGACGATAGCGACGAGCACGCCCGACAACGCGAAGAAGATCGCGAACCTTCGCAGGTCACCCGGTTTTCTCAGCAGGGTCATCACCAGATAGAACCAGGCGGCGTAGAAGATCTGCTCCTTCATGTACGTCAGGATGATGGCGCGCGCCTGCCCGTCGACGTTGTAGTTCAGGTTGGCGAATGACGTCACCGTGACGAGCAGCAGGAAGATCACAATGACCGTGTCGAGTGGCGTCCTGCGGAACAACGGGCCCTTGGCCGCGAGTTCCCTGTCCACGAAGTACCGCACGATGTACACAAGCCACACGCCGGCGACGGCCACGTTGAAGGCGCTTATGTGGAACATCTTGAGCTCGCCTATCGTGAAGCCGGGGCGGGCGAACGGGATCATGAGGACGAGTCCGAGCAGTGCCCACTCGACCTTCATGAGAGTGATGATAATGATGGCCAGCGCCATCGAGTAGACGATGAGGTGCGCCGGAGACGGCAGGCTTATCTTGAAGAGGAGTACGTACGCGGTCGCGGTATAGAAGAGCAGAACCAAGACCCACACGGGCCACGATCTTCCAAGGATACCCTCGCTCTTCTCGTAGGCGCGCTGTGCGGCTCGAGTGATCTCGCCCATTCGGGTGCTCCCCAGCCGGGCCCCGGTGTGCGTCCGCCCGACGGGACTCGATCTGCCTGGGCCATGCGCACGCCCTTACCGCGCCAGCTCATCGACGCCGGCGCACCTAGATGCGGTCATACACGAACTTGGGTATGTAGAAACGTCGCCGGTTCAGAACGGTGCCGAGCGCCGTCGCACCCGCCTCTTCAAGAAGGTCGAGAGCCCGCACGTGAAGCTGCCTGCGCGTGTGTCCGGCCCTGACGACCAGCACCACACCGTCGCACTCCGTCGACATCTGCACTCCGTCGGAGTACGACAGAAGCGGCGGGGAGTCGATCACAACGAAGCCGAACCTACCCTCAACGGAGGTGAAGAGCTCCGCCATCTTCGGATCCCCGACCACACGCGGGGGTGCGATGACCGGTCGTCCCGACGTCAAGACGGTAAGGTGCGGTATTTGTGTCTTGACCAGACAGTCCTCGAGCGCCGCGCCTCCCACGATGTGATCGGTGAGCCCCGGGTCACGCCGCACACGGAAGAAGTCGTGCACGGTCGGATGCCTGAGATTCGCGTCCACCAGGAGCGTCGGAGACTCGCCGCGCTCCGCAACGGTCGAGGCGAACTCACGTGCTATCGTGCTCGTTCCCTCCTCCGGGATGGCGCTCGCGAACAGCACGACGCGCGACTTCACGTCGGGAAGAGCCTGCCCTATCTCCGAGGCAAGGGAGAGGTACTGCTCGGCCTCGGAGTGCGTGATCCTGCCCGGCCGCGCGGGCGAGACGACGCCGCCCGCGTCCGATAGCAGGCCGCCGTCCTCGCCGCCCTTCTCGCGGCGCGCTCTTTCCATCGCTCTGGAGATCTCGCTCATCTAGACTCTCCGACCCGCTGCCCAAGGGACAGCGAACCTCATCTTCTGGCCACCCACGCGTCCGGCAGGCCGCTTCTCTGGAGCACCTCAACGGCTCGTCTGGCCGAGGCAAGCGAGTCGAAGCCGGCATCCAGCACCACACGGTGCCACGTGCCGCGCTCGCCAAGATCGACCGTCCAGACCGAGGCGTTCATCCCGTCGCCGCGGAGTTCCTCCGCATGCCTGCGCGCGGCCGCCAGATTCCTGCTCGACGATGCCACGATCACGTAGGGTCCGGTCGGTGCCGCGTCGATCCGCGTCTCGCCGACGGGCGTGTCGGTCACCAGGACGGGCGCCACCTCATCTTCCGCGGTGGTCCCGACGACGTCCGTCGTGCGCTCGGCGTCGACATCCACTGCTTCCGGACCGCGGACGGTCTCGTTAGGGGTTGGCTCGCCTTCGGAAACACCCATCATCGTCTCAAGGGTGTCGGTCTCCGCACCGGTGGCGGCCACCGCCAGTTCGCCCGAGGAGAGATCCGCACCCTCTCTTCCCTCGAAGTAGAAGACGGCCCCCACGACGATCGCGACCACGGCAATGGAGGCCGCGACGGCGGGAGCCCACGGCATTCTCCGCGAGGCGGGACGGCGCACCTTGGGCATAACGGTGGCTTCGACCTCGGGCTCCCACGCAACGGGACCGCTCGCATCCTCGCCGCCACCCTCCAGCCCATCGATGGCCTCGTAGACGATGTCGGCCGTGACGCGTGCGGAGTTGCGCGCGTAGCCGGCCAACAGTGCCCGGTCACAGACCATGTTTATGACCCTGGGGACGCCCTTCGAGTACTCGTACACCACGTCAACGGCATCGGGCTGGAAGACTCGCTGCGTCGCTCCCGCGACCGCCATGCGATGCGCGATGTACTCAGCGGTCTCCTCACTCGATAGCGGCGTCAGATGGTACCGGATGCCGATCCGCTGACGCAGCTGCCGCAACTCCTTCATCTCGAGCTTGTCCCGAAGCTCCGGCTGCCCCGCCAGCACGATCTGCAGACTCAGCATCCCGTTCGCTCTCAGGTTCGAAAGCAGACGAATCTCCTCCAACACCGGCAGGCTGAGGTTCTGTGCCTCGTCCACGATGAAGATGGCGTTCTTGCTGTCGTCCGACCACGCCGAGAGACGTTCCTGCAGCAGCTCGAGTATGGACGCCTTCGAGCACGCCGTCGTGTCGATCCCGAATCCGCCCGCGAGGACCCTGAGAAGATCGAGCTCGTCGATCGTCGTGTACGACAACTTGGCAACGGCCGTGGACGCATCCAGCTCGTGGGCGAGGACGTCCAGCATGGTCGTCTTCCCCGTGCCGACCTCACCGGTGAGCTGTATGAAACCCTTGCGATCCTCGACGCCGTACTTGAGGTGGGCGAGCGCTTCCCTGTGGTGCGCGCTCAAGTAGACATAGCGAGCGTCCGGTGTCATCTCGAACGGTCTTTCGACCAACCCGTAGAACTCCGTATACAACGCTGTTCCTCCGTTCTACGACCTACGTTCCGGAATCGACGCCAGCACCTTGACGCCAAGGAACCTCTGAACGTCTTCCCTGCGGTCGAGCGAGTGGTCGGCCTTCTCCAACCCGTAGACCATGAGGATACCGAAGATGGCCGTGAACACACCGACCACGACCTTCATGTTGACCGGCCGGGGTGTCGGACTCGATGGAACCTCCGCGCGGGATATGACAGCCACGTTCTGGATGTTCGGATCGACGGCCGCCGTGACCCTGTACTCCTCCGAGCGGTCCAAGATGATCGTGTAGACGTCGTTCCTCGCGTCGAGGTCCGCCTCGAGTATCCTGCGCTGCACGGTGACGTTGGCGATCTCGGCGTCCTGCCCGTTCAGCTCCAACAGAAGGTCGTCGACCGCCTGCCTCTGCGCCTTCCACTCGAAAAGCCTCATTTCCTGCCGCTTGAGAGCGCGCTCCACCTCCTGCCGGAGCAGCACCTCCAGTGACGAGATCTGGCGTTCGAGCCTCTTGACCTCGGGGTGATCCGGGGTGTAGCGGGCGCTCGCACTGGCAAGGTCGGCGTCGGCGTGGATGAGCGTCGTGTAAGTGGTCGACACGGTCCCCATTTCGTAGATGTCACCGCTCGGCACGTGCGAGTAGTCGGTGTCCTCGTCCAACCATCTCCGCACCTCAGCCAGCTCCACCTCGCGGGAATTGATCCTCGCGGCCAGGTCCAGCCGCTGGTTCCAGAGCTTGTTCTTGAGCCCCATGGTCATCTCGCCACGGAGACCCCGGATGAGATCTCCCTTCTCGGCGCCGAGCTTGGCGATCTCTGCGGCGACCGAGTCCCTGGCGGCCTTCGCCCGCCGTGCCTGGTTGCCCAGGTACTCCACGGCCTCGTAGTTCAGCGCGACCCTTGCGCGTGTCTCCAGGTAGGACTCGAGTGCGGTGTTCACCACCAGCGCCGCCCACTCCGGATCGGTGTCGCGGAACTGTATGTCGATGATGTCGGCCTCGGGAAGCGAGTTCGCCTTGATCCTTCTCTGGTATTCCTCGATCGCGAGACCGCGCTCCTTCTTCTCGGCGATGCCGAGTCTGTCGACCACGTCCGCCGCGACGGCCGTGCTCATGATGATCTGAAGCTCGGAGTTGATCGCCTCACCACGCCGCAGGACGGCGCTGGTCACGGCGGGCATCGCGTATGCCGCCTTGAGCCTCTGCACCATCACTCTGGCCGTGGCCTGGTACTCCGGCTTCTGCCCAACGGACCCGTATGCGATGATGAGAACGCCCAGCACCAGAAGACCCACGAGCGGGTATTTCCTCTTGAACGCGACGTAGACGACGTCGCGCAGGAGGGTCGGCTCGGTCTCGCGCATTGGTCTCTTGGTCTCAGCCACGTGACTCCGGTCCTCCGTCCGCTAGAAGCGCCACTCGGCGCCCTGCAGGTGTGCCATGTCGTAGCCGCGCAGGTAGAAGAGCTGCGTGGGGGCAATGTTATTGAAGAAGAGCTCTACAAACTCATCTATCTTGCCGATGACGGACTTGGGAACGTAGACGACGTCGTTCGGTCTGAGCCGCATGTCCTCCGAGAGATCACGCCCCGACAGGACCTTGGTCACATCCACCTTGAAGGCCTCGGCCCGGTCGACGCCGTACGTACGCACCACGACGACGCTCGACGGCCGTCCCGTCGACTTGACCCCGCCGGCCTCGGCGAGCGCCATGGAGACCGTGAGAACCTCCGCCGCGGTCACCCTGCCCGGCTTGCCCACTTCGCCGATAACGAACACGGGCTGAAGGGCGATCTCCTTCAGCATCACGGACACCGAGGGGTCTATCAGGTATGGAGACATCTGCTCTGAGATCACACCGGCGAGTTCTGTGGCCGTACTGCCTGCAGCAACCACCTCGCCCACCATCGGGAGCGTCACCGTCCCGCTGGGCGTGATCGGTGTGGTGTACGAGGCTCCGGGATCGGCCGGGAAGCTGACCTCGATGAGGTCCCCGGGCCTCAACCGGTAGTCCGGTTGCCTCGGCCCCTCGAAGACGACGTCGCTCACCGGCTCCGCATCATCACGCTGCGGACCCGACGCGCACCCCGCCAATAGAGCGACAGAGCCCAGCCCCAGCACCAAGAGCCAGTGAATCCATCGTTCGTACATCTGATTTCCCCCTACTACACGGCCCTCGTCCTCACCACTGAGGGCGAGACAAGGCTCAGCAAAGCATAACCTGTGCCACGGCGCCCCCATTCCGGGCGCACTTCCGCACATCCGCCGCTCAAGAACCGCCCGTTCGGCCGCCATCGGGCCGCGCCGCGCCGTCAGCTCCAACGGTATCCCTTACAGCGTCCGCAACTCCGTCTCGCGGAACGCCCTCTCCTCGCATCCGGAAGAGCGTGACCGACACGCCTGTGAAGTCCTGCGCATCAATCTCTGGATGGTCGGCCCGGAGCACCGACGGTATTCTGCCGTCCGGATCCACCTCCCACTCACGGGCCTCCACGTACCACAGCCTCGCCGCGCCGCCCGCCTCTCGCTCGAGCCTCTCGCGAACAGCCGCGTCACTCCCGGCCTGGCCGCGGTAGAACACGAAACGTTCGGCGGCGCCGTCGTAGTAGTGGTTGAACACGTCGCGCACAACGGGAACCAGGACGATGTCCCCCGGCTCCTCGTTGAGCTGGACGTAGTACGCCGCCGACCTCACGTCCGCCTTCCAGTACCGCGGGTTCAGGTAGTATCCGGACAGCGACAGACAACAGAATACGACAATCGCGGCACAAAGCAAGCCCGCCGCGACGCGTGGAAGCGAGACGATACCTGCCGCCAGCGTCACTATCAGGATAGGAAAGGCCACGGCCAGGTATCGCGGGTTCATCGGCTTAATGTTGAGAATGGCCAGCGCCGCGGATGCAGCAAGAACGACGAGCATCACGAGCAGCACGAACGACAGCCTTCTCCTCCGGCGCGCCAGCGACCACAACCCCAGGAGCAAACCGACCGCGAGGAGGGCGCCGGCCGGCGCCACCAGCGCGAGGTTCTCACGCACCGCCGCGGACGGGTCCGGGGAGTGCAGCTCCCGCAACCCGGGCCCCAGGGAGAAGCCGTAGCCCATCGCGAAGACCGAGTACGGGATCGCCTCCACCGTGAAAGTGGTGTCACCTCGTCGGAGTTCAGTCTCCTCGGCGGACGGTGCGAAGGTCATCTGCTCGGTCACGTCCTCCTTCTCCGCCCACCCCGTGAGCCCCCACACCATCGGAGCGCACAGCGCGGCCGCAACCGCGAACGCGAGCACCGCCCCTCTTGCGAAGGCGCGGTCGCGCGCTGCTCTGGGGACCGCGAAGAGGGCGTGTGCGAGCGCCAGGAACACCGCCGAGAGGTTGCAGTAGACCGCCAGCGCCACCGCAAGCACGTAGGGCCACCACGAGCGTCGCCTCTCGGTAACGAGCCTCCAGATGAGAAGCGATGCCACGGCCGTCAGGAACATCAGGAGCGAGTAGTTGCGGATTTCCTGCGAGTACCAGATCGCGAAGGGAGACACCGCGACCAGCAGCGCCGAGACCACCCCGGCGGCTCTGTTGACGATCGACTTCCCCAGGAGATACGTGACCGGAATGAGGGCCGTTCCGGCGACCGCGGAAATGCTCCTCAGCGCGAATGTCGAGTCGGAGAAGCGAGCCACCAGGTGAACGAGCAGGGCGTGCAGAGGCCCCTGCACGTTGCCGAAGAACTGCGCTGCGCCGAGCCGGCCCCCGACCTCGGCCGCGCCCAGCGTGAGAACTTCGTCGACCCAGAGGCTCTGAACATCCAGCCGGTAGAAGCGCAGCAGGGCGCCGAGCGCGACCAGCACGAGCACGAGCCAGCGGATTCCCTCCGCACTCCACTGGAGTCCGCGCCGAGGGCCGCCGCGACGTCGACCGATGATGTTGCTGCCGCTCACCATTTGGTATCGCACCCGCCTCTTCAACGAGTCGAGTCATCGGAGCCAAGCACGGTACCATAGGGTATGGGAGACCCGACCGAGTGTCAATCCAATGCTCGCTTCGCGCAGACATGGTAATCCGGCAGCGTCGCGGTGTGAGTGAGGAGCTTCTGGTTTCGCTGACGCTACCGGATTGCTTTTGCTGTCCGCGCGATGGCACCGCGGCGCAAGAGCGCCTGAGCAGTCGGTCTCTAGTAGGCTCCCTTTCGTGAGAGAACCGCGGGGAGTGTCCTGATAAGGATCTTGAAGTCCAATCCGAACGATTGACGCCGGATGTACTCTATGTCAAGTCTCATCCACTCTGTGAATCCTATGTGATTTCTTCCGCTGATCTGCCACAGGCACGTGATGCCGGGAACCACCGAGAGCTTCTCTCTTTGCCACCCCTCGAAGTTCTCCACCTCACACGGAAGCGGCGGCCTTGGTCCGACCAGGCTCATCTCGCCGCGCAGCACGTTGATCAGCTGAGGCAGCTCATCCAGGCTCGTGCGCCTCAGGAATCGACCGATGCCGGTGACTCGAGGATCGTCGCTGATCTTGAACACGGGCCCCTCTAGCTCGTTCAGGTGCATGAGGCTCTGCTTCATCGCCTCCGCGTCCTCCACCATCGACCTGAACTTGTAGAAGAGGAACTCGCTACCGTCCTTGCCGACGCGCTTCTGCCGGAAGAAGATGGGTCCCCTCGAGTCGAGTTTGATGACGATCGCCAGGACAAGAAAGAACGGTGAGAGGATTGCCAGGCCGACTAGAGCCGCGGCCACGTCGCATGCCCGCTTCACATACGACCTGTAGAACTGCCCACGCAGCACGCCGAGACGCTCGCGGTCGCGCCGCGTGTACTCCTCGATCGTTCCGTATCCGAATCTCTCGTCAACGAAGTACACGGTCTCTGGCTCCTGAGGCTGTGGCCCCCAACTAAGAAGCCGAGCGTCGGCTCAATGTCCGCGCCCGGCCTGGGGTAGTCGATGGGCTGTCTGCCAAGGGCGCGTCCGGGTCCGACACGTGCGCGGCTTGCAGACGTGGTCCGTCGCTAAGCCGCTCACACCACTCGTGCTGTCAGTTCCCAGAAGAAACCCTTAACAGTGGAGCTATGCGAGTCCTTTCGCTGATGTTTGAACCCTTGGTCGCTCTCGCATCTAATGATAGTGTATCACAAGCTTTGTGCAGTGTCAACCACTAATCCCCGGTCCGGCCCGGGTGGCTCCCTCGAACTGGCCCACCCGCGGGCCCGGGTCCTCCCACCGTAGCGGCGGCATTTCGCCACTGGGAAGCCACGGGCAGTGCCCCTCCGGCCGCCGGCAGCCACTCCGCGGCTGCCGAGTCAGACGGCTCCGGGAACTAGCCGGCCCGCCCGCGCTCTCGCCTCAGCGCGGCCCAGAAGAGCGGGAACAGGAGTTCGTGCCGGCCCCTGAGTGCAACCCCCATGCCTGACGTCGCCGTGGGGCGCCTGACCACGTTCACCATCGCCCGGTACGGCTCGTTCATGTCCATTGAAAGCGTCGTGAACCCACCTCTCGCGTGTCCGAGGTTCCTTGCAACGGAGAGCGCCTTCAAGAAGACCTCCGGAAGCAGCACCGCCGATCCGACGTTGATCACCGCGCCCCCGTCAAGACCGGAGGCCACCGCAGCGAGCGTTCGGAAGTCGCGGAGGCTCGTCGCTCCGATCGCGGCGCCGTCGGCCGACGCGTGCTGGTGTATGATGTCCGTCCCCACACCTACGTGCACGGTCACCGGAACGTTCAGAGCGTAGGCGCGCGCCAGTATGCTGGATGCGGCGTTCGGGCAATCACCCTCGACCAGGCGCCTGCCGAGTGCCTCCCCCAGACCCTCACCTCGCTGCGCCCCTTCGACCGTCGCAGCGTTCATCGCGTCGGCCGTGTCGGCACACATGCCGAACGAACCGTCCTCCAGCCCGCTCCCCACGTCCTCCGACGTCACGCCCCACTTCGCGATCTCGAAGTCGTGTATCGCGCCCGCGCCGTTCGTGGCCACGGCCGTGACGATTCCCCGCTCCACGAGGTCTATCAGGAGTCGGGACAGCCCGCACTTGATGAGGTGGGCGCCCAGCATGAGGATGACCGTCCTCCCCTCGGCAGACGACCTCGCAATTGCTTTGACCGCGGAGCGGAAGTCGGCGCCGGAGAAGAGGTCGGGAATCGTCTCGAGCAGCCGGTCCGTCTCATCGCCGGGATCGAACGGGTCGACGAAGCTCTCTACGCTTACGGTCCCGCCCCTCTCTCCTATGGAGACGCGCTTGAGTGATGACAGGTCGATCTCGTCGAACCGTGAAGCCATGGTGCCTCCTACCCGCTCTGGATCGGCTAGCCGTCCGACAGACGCAGTTCCGACAGGACGGCCGATATCGAACCTATGGCGACCTTGCTCCTCATCTGGACCGGCACGTGCAGTTCGTCGTCAGTGAGCCAGACCGTGAGGCTGCCGGTGTGACGGAAGAGGCCGGCGACCCTCATGACCGGCTCGACCACGAGGCAATCGAACCTGCCGGCCGGGACGTTGATGCGCTCTCTTCTCAGGACCTTGATCTCGAGAGGGTAATTCTTCTTGTCCGCGTGGTTCTCTATGTAGACCGACTCGCCGACGTGCAGCTCCATCATCCTCACATAGTAGAGAGAGGTCAGGATATCCTGTGCGTCCAGCGCGAGAGGCACGAGCCGGTCATCGCCGTCGGACGGGTATATGGCCACGTGCCTGTCCTGGTCGAACACGACCTCCTCGCTGGCGCGGTATCCTCCCTCACGGAGGTGCTTCTCGAACCTGCGTGAGACCAGTTCCCGCGCGTCGAGCCGCGACTCCACGACGTCGCGCACCGGGAAGAACGCCGATATGAACCCGTTCGACTCGGCTACCGATACGATGCGGTAGCAGTCGTAGCCCCTCTCCGAGACCAGCTCCGGGATGCCGAGCACGGCCGTCCCTGCGCTCACGAACCCGTACTTGATGTCGAACGTCAGCCTCTCGCCGACGCCGAACGGGGGAACCTCGACGTTGCCGCCCGGCCCGAGCGCGAGGATACCCGCCGCCGCAACGGCGACGGCGGCCGTGAGGATCAGGACCGCAGCCACTGCAGGGACCGCCAGCGAGAACGAACGAGTCACGAGCGCCCCCTCCGTCCCTCGATCCACGACATCGCCCACGTCACGGCTCCCGCGAGGTCGGGAGCATCGTGAGCCACCGGCACGCCCTCGGACGCGGCCGCGCGCAGAGTCGTTTCGCCCTTTCCCGTGCGAACGACGACTCCGGGGATGCCTACGCGGTGAGCCAGCTCCAGGTCGGTCAGCTGATCGCCGACCATCACGCTCACCGACAGATCGATCCCCAGGTCTCGACAGGCGCGGTCGATCATGCCTGGTTCCGGTTTCCTGCACGAGGTGTCGACCGTGTACCGCCGCACCGACCCCTCCGCGTAGTTCGGGCAGTAGTACGCGCCGTCCAACCGTGCTCCGCCGGCCGCCAGGAGACGAACGAGTTCGTCATGGACGAGAGCGAGCCCCTCCTCGGTCGTGAGACCGCGCGCCACGCCGGACTGGTTGCTTATGACCACGGCGAGCACCCCCGATTCGTTCAGCGCCCGGACGGCGGCCGCCGCACCCTCGATGAGTTCCAGGTCTTCGGGGCGTCCGATGTGCCCCAGTTCTCGCGTGATCGTGCCGTCGCGGTCCAGAAAGACCGCCGGACGTTCCCCGCTCATCGATCCTCACTCCCTCGACCGTCGGCCGGTGGCACCGCGGTCTCCTTCCGGACCAGCGAGCCGCTCGCCCCGATGGCGAGGAGCGAGAAGAACAGGATCCCGGGCTCCGCGTCGATGGACACGGAGAACGCTCCGCTGACCAGTATCGCGGCCGCACCGGCTATGGTTCCGGCGAAGACGGCCCTGTCCAGGCCCCACGTGGCCGACCTCAAAGAGCGGAACATGCCTCGGATAGTTAGTACCAGAAACAGAATGAGCGTGCCACATCCAATGACGCCCAACTCGGCGCCGGTGTTCAGCAGGATGTTGTGAGCGTTCGGCTGGTGTTCGGGTCCTCGTACGCCGTCGTCGAAATAGACGTCCAGTAGGGCGTAGCTGCCCGGGCCGTGCCCGGTCAGAGGGCGCTCCGCCCACTCGTCGACCGCCTGGCGCCACGCCTCCACGCGCGAGTGAGCCGTCCTCGTCGCCAGCGGAGCCTCCTTGACGATCCTGGCGCCCGGATTCGCGATCGAGAGCGCCCAGACTGAGACCGCCACCGCGGCCAGGAAGACCAGCGCGTGCCTCCTGCGAAGTGAGAGACCGACGGCCGCCGCGCCGCCGGCGGCCGCGCCGGCCAGCGGCCCCCTCGAAAGCGTCATCCCGAGCGCGATGGCCGCCGAGCCGACCGCGAACGCGAAGAGAGGACCGGTCACGGGACCGCGACGCTCGGCCAGCACGACGGGGATCCCGAACGCCACGGCGGCGGCCAGATACTCCCCGGCGGCCACGGCGTTCTCTATGGAGGGCAACGCCAGACGCTTGAAGGGACCGGCCATGTGGTCGGCGTATCCAACGAGAGCCGCGAGGCACGCTCCGGCGAGGATCGCATAGGCCAGCAGCACCCTGCGTGCCGGTCTCCGGCACGAATCGAGCACGAGCAGGAAGGGGACGATCGTGATCGCCAGCGTCAGGAGCTCCGGAGGCCGTCCGAAACCGGGGTCGGCGAGCGCCATCGACAGCACGGCCGACAGGTAGAACGCCGCCAGCGCCGCCAGCAGCGGCAACGAGTTCCGGTCGGGGCGGTATCCGAAGACCAGCTTCCCCGCGAATCCGAGCACCGCCACGGCCGCGCCGATGCTCTTGGCGGCCTCGGACGTTCCGAGTCCGACGAGGAGGACGCACAGCCCGAAGGCCTGGAGACCGTCCAGCGCCTCCACGACTCTGTCACGCGTGAGCCGTCTGGAAGCCGGGAACCCGGTCACGAGGCCTCCTCCAGCACTTCGAGTGCCAGCTCCACTCTGTTCTCCCAGGTATTGGCGAAGCCGAACTCCACACGCCTCCGCACCGACTCGTCGCTCGTGTCGTCGCGGAGCGCGGTCTCTATGGCGCCAGCGAAACTCTCGGGCGAGTCAGCCGTCCGCACGAAGTCGATTCGCTCCTTCGCAGCGGGGAAGAGCGTGGCCACGACCGGCTTGCCGCAGAGCAGATACTCGTAAAGCACGATGGGATCTGCGTTCTCGGAGAACGCGCCTGCGCGCCACGGTATCACGGCGACGTCGCACGAGCCGACATAGAACGGGAACTCCCCGTAAGGCCTCCTCCCCACCTTCAGCACGTTGCGGGGAAGAGCGGCGCCCGCCAGAGCGCGTCCGACGGGGCCGACGAGCGCGAACGTCCAGTCAGGACGCGTCCGGGCGAGACCGAGGAACAGCTCGTGGTCGAACCACCCGTAAGCGGCACCGCCGTACATCACGAGGGGCCGAGCGGCCGACGCGAGTGCCCCGGGCGCCCCTGAGCCTGAGCCCAGCGCGCGAATGAACTCCTCGATACCGGTGTCCTCGCGCCCGGTCAACACGCGGGAGTAGTGCCTCCGGTCGGCAGCGTTCGGAAGCCGGGCGACGGTGCCGCGGGCCGATGCCCTGGCCCTCACCAGGTTCTCCGAGACGGCGAACACGACGTCCGCGAGGAGGAGCATGTCGCGCTCGAGCCGCCTCACGCTGTCCGGACGGCCTCCGAAGGCCGCGGGATCGTCGGATGCCTGATAGACCAGTAGCGTTCTGTCGAGCCGCTCCGCGCACGCGGCGTGCTCCGGACCGAATGCCCAGACGATCGGGTCGGTCAATCCCAGCGAGCGTGCCGCGGCCTGAACGCGCGGCGCCAGCCTCTCGTAGTACGAGGAGCGCGCATCGGGATCGCCCGTGCCCGTCATCCTGACGGACGACATGACGTTGAGCCCGGGCACGGCCTCCCTGAGCGTGCGCAGCATCGGCCACCGCCGCCTCCGTCCGACGACCGAGAAGACGTCGAGAGGCGGGTCGACGTAGAGCACGCGGCGCGTCTCGGCCAGAACGGACATCAGATGCTGTTTGCTCGTCGGAAGCCCCGTCCATCGGTTCGTGGAGAGGCAGATCACGTCGCGCTCGCGCACCGGTCTCGTCAACGCGGAGCCTCCTCTCCCCTCGCGTCGGCGGACGCGGCCCCCTCCACCCCGGCCGCTCTTCCCGCCGTCTCGGTCAGAAGGGACGAGAGCGCCTCCTCCACCTCGCTCACCGTGATCTCCTCGATGCAGGGACGGTCGGCGCGGGCGCAGCGCTTCTGGTCGCACGGACTGCACTCATACTCGTGCCATATCACGCGCGACGGCGAGCCGCGCGGCCCGAAGAGCACAGGCGTGTTCGGACCGAAGAGCGCGACGACGGGGCACCCCGCCGCTGCCGCCACGTGCATCGGACCGCTGTCGTTCCCGACGAACGCCCTGGCGTCCGAGGCCAGGACCGCCAGCTCACGTATGCCGGTGCGCCCGGCCACGTTGACCGCGGCGCCGCACGACGCCTCGACCACCTCCGCGGCGATCGGGGCGTCGTCCGACGAACCGATCACCAGGCTGCGCAGGCCGTGTGCGTCCGCCGCGAAGGCGGCGACCTCACCGAACCTCGCCGCCGGCCAGCGTCTGTGGCTCCAGTTCCCTCCTGGCGACATCACCACGTACGGCGCCTCCGCCAGTCCCGCGTCGGCCAGCAGCCCCGCAGCCGACGCCGCGTCCGCGTCGTCGGGGTAGATAGCCGGCGACGGCGCGTCCCCTGTCACGCCCAGAGGCGCCACGGCGCTCATTAGATGGTCGACCACGTGCCCCTCGGACCTGTATGCGATCCGCCTGTCGAGCAGGAACCCGAAGCCCGCGTGGTTGAACCCGACGCGGAAGCCCGGGTCGGAGGCGTAGAGGAGCCACGACGTCCTGAGGTCTCCCGTGAGATCTACCGCCACATCGAACCTGCGCCTGCGCAGTTCCAGCCCAAGGCGGAAGCCTCCGCGCCCCTCCTCGTCGTGCAGCAGCACCTCATCGATCCACGGGTTGCCGCGCAGCACATCGAGGGCCCTGCGCTTGACCAGCGCGGTCACGCGCGCCTCCGGAAAGCGGCGTTTCAGCGACTCGAAGACGGGCGTTGAGAGCAGCACGTCCCCAATGAAGTAGAGGCGCATGACCAGAATGCTGCTCACGGACTCGGGATGGAAGACCCTCACGTCGGCTCCTCCCTCCCGCCGTCCGCCACGCCCTCGCCTCGCGCGGGCGGCTCGGCCCCGGAGGGCGTCGTGCCGGCGGAGCGCCGCTCGTGCGCGGTGATGAAGCAGCGCTCCGTGTCCTCTATCATGCGCGAGAGCCCGAACCGCTCCCGGACTCTCTTTCCGGCTGCGGTCGCGACCGACGCGGCCGTGACCGGATCGCTGAGAGCGCGAAGCAGCGCGGCGGCCGCCTCCCCCGGCTCCCCCGGAGCCACGAGCCACCCGCTACGACCGTCCTCGATCATATCAGGGATGCCGGCCACGGAGGTCGCCACGACGGGAGTCCCCGCCACCATGGCCTCGAGAACTGAATGGGGAGAGCCTTCCCGATAGCTGGCCACGAGCAGGACGTCCGCCGCGTCCAGCACCGCCGGCACGTCCCGTCGGAACCCGGTGAAGACCGCGCTCCCGGCGGGGAACCTCTCCGAGGCCATCTCCTCCAGCGTTCGTCGGAGCTTGCCCTCGCCCACGATGACGAGCCGCGCCGCGGGAATGCCGCGGAGGACCGACGCGAACGCCTCTATGGCATCGGCGTGCCCCTTATCCGGCACGAGCCTCGCCACGATGGCGATGAGCGGCGCGTCGGGACCGATGCCGAGTTCGCTCCTCACCGCCTCGCCGCCGCCGGGCGGAACGCGTGTGGGATCGATGCCGTTCGGCACCACCGCGATGCGATCACGGGAGACCAGACCGGACGCGGTCATCTCGTCAGCTATCTCACGGCAGTTGGCGATGAGCATCGAGACGCGCCGACCGTAGATCCACCTGTTGAGCGAGGTCGGCCGTACCGCGAAGTTGAGGCCTCTCCTCTCCACGACGGCCGTCCCTCCTGCCAGGAGCGTCGCCGCGCAGCCTATGCGGACGGCCCTCTGGATGTTGACGCAGAGCACGTGCGGACGCGTCGTCCTGACGAGCCCCGCGAGCCTGAGAACCGACTCGGGATCGAAGTCGCTCCGCATGGGAAGGGTGGTGACCGCGTGCCCCTCCGCGGCGGCCCGAGCGGACAGCGCGCTTCCCGCCCGGGTCACCACCGCGATGTCGTGACCGCGGTCGCGCATGCCCGCGGCTGTCTCGAGCAGCCAGGTCTCTCCGCCACCCATCGCGCGCATCGAGTTTGCGAAGACGATCCTCACCGCTCCCCCCTGCCGGAGGCTACCGCAACCGCTATCCCCGCGGCGAACGCCTTCATCGACAGCTCGTCCTCCGCGAACGCGCGGGCACGCGCGCCGGCCGCGGCGGCGAAGTCGGGCTCCTCGAGCATTCTCACGATCCCCGCGGCAAGGCCCGGAGCGTCGCCCGGCTCCACGAGCAGTCCCGAGCGCCCGTCCTCGACCAGCTCCGGTATGACGCCGACCCTCGTTGCTACGATCGGCCGTCCGGCGGCCATGTACTCGCTCACGGCGCGCGAGTTCTCCTCGCTGCCCACGGAGGAGCATACGCAGACCGAGGCCTCCGCCAGAAGGGCCGGGACGTCGTCGCGCCTGCCGGCCACGACGACCGCCCTCCGAACGCCGAGGTCCAGAGCGCGGCGAATGAGTCCCTCGGGCTCGCCCGACCACGCCTCGCCCACCAACACCAGGACGACGTCCGGCCTTCGCCGCAGGACGTCCGGCATCGCGTCGACGAGCGTGTGCTGCCCCTTGACCGGAGCCAGTCTGGCGACGTTCACGATGAGCGGCGCGCTTTCAGGAACACCGAGTTCCCCGCGCAGCCCCGTGGCGCGGGCTCCCCTCCCGAACCTGGTCAGGTCGACCGGTGCCAGTATCCTGTGGACCCGCCGGCGAGGCACCCCGAGCCCGTCGGCGACCCACCGCAGGACCCGGTCCGACGATACCACCACCGACGAGGTCATCCTGTTATAGAGGAACCGGTTCAAGGCCGTCCGCTTCGGCGGCCGCGCACCTCCGCGGAGATGCACGAGCGGTGCGCGTCTCCCCGTGGCGAGCGCCGAGAGCAGGTGCGCCACTGAACCCGACGAGTGGACGACATCGAATCGCCGCTCGGAGATCAACTCCGCCAGGAACCGCGCGTCGGCGAGGAAGTCGGCCGGCGAGCGGCCCGGCCAGGCGCCCGGCAGTCCCTCGAACACCACGCCCCGGTCTAGGCGTGACGAGGCCGCACTGCCCGCGGGTGCGGCGAGCGTCACGTCCCAGTCCATGACGGACTCGGCCGCGGCGACGGAGACGGCGTATTCCGTCTCGGCCGTCCAGATGCTCGAGTCCGTCACGACGAGCGACTTCGTCACACGTCCCCCTCTCCCGACACCTCGCGCGCGGCCGCTACGACATCCTCCACGCGAACGCGCCCCATGCACTCGTTGGTCCCGAACCGGCACCTCTCCGAGCCGTGCCGGCCGCAGGGCCTGCAGTCGAGCGGGACCTGGACGACACGGGCGCGGACCGCGTAGGGCGCGAAGCCCAGCGCGGGAACCGTGGGGCCGAAGACAGCGACGACGGGCGTGCCGGTACCTGCCGCCACGTGCGCCGCCGCGGAGTCGTTGGACAGCACGAGCGCGGCCCGACCGAGGAGTGCTATCCACCCGGCCATCGACAGCTCGCCGGTGAGGTCCAGCGCGCCCGCTCCAGCCGCCGACGTGGTCGCCGCCCCCGTCTCACGCTCTGTCAGCGTGCCCGCCACCACCGGCCTCATGCCCAGTTCGACGCCGAGTTCAGCCAGCGCGGCTCCGAAACGCTCCGCAGGCCACCTCTTTGTCGGCCACCTGCTTCCGGGTGAGGCGACGACGAGACGCTCATCATCACCGACCCCGTCGCCTCGGAGCCGGTCCGACAGTTCGGCGATCCCCGACGCGGGGACGTCCACGTGAAACTCCGGACCGCCCTCGGGCACGGACGCCCCGCAAGCGGCCGCCAGCCCGGCGAGCCTCTCGACCTCGTGGCCGCGCGAGCGGTACGCTACGCGCTCCGTCAGGAACGCGCGCCCTCCGCTTTCGTCAAAACCGACCCTGTCCGGAATGAGGGCGAGGAGCGGCATCAGCGCGCTCCTGAACGATCTGTGCGGAATGACGGCCAGAGCGAACCCGCATCTCCGAAGGTCACCGACCGTTCGCATGAACCCGCGCAAGCCCGCGTCGATGCCTCTCTTGTCGTAGACGATGATCCGGTCGACCGCATCCTGGGTGCGGACGAACTCGGCTCCGATCGGGGTCGTGAGCAGAGCGAGGCTGCGAACGTCGGGCAGGGCGCGGAGTGCGCGCAGAAGGGGCAGCGTCAGCACGACATCACCGAGGTATGCGGTCTGTATGACGAGGCACTTCACTCGCGTGCCCTCCGCTCGAGCAGCTCGACGGCCGCGGCCAGGACCTCGTCGACGCCGACCTTCAGCATGCAGTCCCAGTGGCCGGACCGGCAGCGCCGCCCGCCGAAGAACGAGCATGCGCTGCACTGAAGGCCCGCGTAGATGAGGGCGTGCCTCTCGAAATCGAACTGGGATGGATCGGTCGGGCCGAACACGGCGACCGTGGGAACGTCGAGCGCCATCGAGATGTGAGTCAGGCCGCTGTCGTTTCCGACGAAGAGCGCAGCCCTGCTCACGAGGGCCGCCGCCGCTCCGAGGCTCAGGAGCCCCGCGGCGCTCCGGGCGCCCGACGCGTCGGCCACGCGCGAGCAGAGGTCTCTCTCGGCCGGCCCTCCGAGCGCGACGACGGGCAGGTCGAGATCACCGGTTAGCCGAGTGGACAGTGACGCGAAGCGCTCCTCGGGCCACATCTTCGTGGCCCAGACGGAACCCGGCACGACGACCGCGAAGCCCCGCTCCGGAAGCCCGAGTTCGCCGATCACGGACGCGGCCGCGGCGGCCGCCCCGGACGGGAGGTGAAAGCGCGGGCGCGCGTACGGATGGGGAATACCGAGGGGCTCGAGGGCGTCCAGGTAGCGTTCCACCGTGCGCTTGCTCGCGCGGTACGGTCGCCGTAGCACTCTCACCAGCGCGCCGTCGAACCTGTCGCGCTTTGCGTAGCGAGAGACCACGGACGCTCCGGAGCGACGCGACAGGTAGCGGCTCCGTGCGTTCGAGTGCAGATCGATGACGTGAGTGTATCCGGCCTCGCGTATCTCGAGTGCGAGACGGTTCAGACTCTTGAACGAGTCGTCGGGAAGCGTGTGCACGCGATCGAGGGCGGGGTTCCCCCCGACGAGTTCGCGGAAGCGCTCCTTGAGTGCGAAGCCGATCCCCGCATCGGGGTGGGCCGCCCTGACGGCGGCCACGACGGGCTCGGTAAGCACAACGTCGCCGATCGAGCTCATGCGGATGATCAGGTAGTTGCTCCGGGAGCGGGTCGCCCCGGCGTCAGCCGCGTTGCTCGCGCGGCGGCTCGTCCCTGAACTGCATGTCGTAGAGGTGCCGATAGAGCCCTCCCCGGTCGAGCAGCGCCTGATGGGAGCCGGTCTCCACGATCCTGCCGCGGTCGAGCACGATGATCCGGTCGGCATTGCTGACAGTGGACAGGCGGTGCGCGATGACGAGCACGGTTCGCCCCTCGAGCAGGTGCTCGATGGCGTGCTGCACGAGTCTCTCGGATTCGGTGTCGAGGGACGATGTCGCCTC
The DNA here is from genome assembly GCA_964562405.1 of uncultured bacterium. Taxonomy (GTDB): domain Bacteria; phylum Joyebacterota; class Joyebacteria; order Joyebacterales; family Joyebacteraceae; genus WJLY01. Next base: position 26,862 of record CAZLTC010000009.1, read on the forward strand.
GTCGAAGACCAGTATCGGTGGGTTCTTCAGTATGGCGCGCGCGATGGCGATCCTCTGACGCTGGCCGCCGGACAGCTTGACGCCGCGTTCGCCGACGATCGTGTCGTAGCCATGGGGCATCGCTTGTATGAACTCGTGAGCGCTGGCGGCGCGGGCCGCCTCCTCCACGCTCTCACTTCCGGCGCCGTCCAGCCCATATGCTATGTTGTTACGCACGGTATCGTTGAACAGGATCGTCTCCTGTGTCACGATGCCGAGGAGGCCCCGCAGTGAGGCCACGTCGACGTCGCGCAGGTCGAGACCATCCAGCGTTATGCGCCCGCCGATCGGGTCGTAGAACCTGGGAAGGAGATCGAGCAACGTCGACTTCCCCGCGCCCGAGGGCCCCACGACGGCGATGACCTCTCCCTTTCGGACCTCCAGGTCGATCTCGTGCAGGACCTCGTCGCCCGAATCGTACCGGAACGACACGTCCTCGTAGCGGATCCGGTCGCCAAAGCCGTCCACCGCGACCGCCCCCGGCTTGTTGGCGACCGCCGGCCGCTCGTCCAGGATCCGGAAGATCCTGCCGGCGGCCGCCATGCCCACCTGTATCTCGTTGTAGGCCTTCGAGAGAGTGCGGAGCGGCTGGAGCGTCGAGAGAGTGGCCGCCAGGAAGATGATGAACCAGTCCGGGGAGACCGTTCCCGTCACCAGGACCTGTCGCCCGCCGTACCACAGTATGATCACGACGCCGATGACACCCAGGTACTCGATCAACGGCCCCGCCATCGCACCCAGAACTTCCATCCGCACGTACGTCCTGAAGTACTCCCGCGTGTGCGCGAAGAAGCGCCGGCGTTCATAGTCCTCCATCCCGAAGGCCTTGACGACACGCACTCCGGCTATCGTCTCTTCGAGCGTAGACGTTATGTCGGCCATCTTCTCCTGGATGCGGCGGCTCCTCTTTCTCAGCCTCTGGCCTATCCTCGCCATCACCACGATGATCGGCGGAAGCACCGCGAAGGTGATCACGGCCATCTTCCAGCTGATCCAGATCGCGACGCCGAGATACAGGCACGTGAGCAGCGAATCCCTGAAGAGGTTCGCGAGGCTGGCGACCAGCGCCCGGCGGACCAGCGTGACGTCGTTCGTTATCCTCGAAATGAGCTGCCCGGTCTTCTCCGTGTGAAAGAACGAGAGCGATAGCTCCGAGACCCGCGTGAACAGCTTGTTCCTGAGGTCACGTATGACGCTCTGCTCCACGGTAATCATAAGCAGAGACTGGAGATAGCCGAATACGCCCTTCACGAAGAAGACGATCATGAGCGCCAGGCATATCTTCCGGAGCGCCCCGGCGGCGGAATCGCTGGCGAAGAGCCCGAGCATGCGCGCCTTCAACTGCTCCTTGAGGCTCTGCATCGAATCGACCACCGAGCCCGGCTGGAGCGGAGTCGCTTCCGCCGGCGTCGAGGAGACGCCGCTCACGGCGCCGCCCGGCTTCCCGGCGGTCGTCTCGGCGGACGGGCCACCGGAGGTCCCCTCCGGCGCGCCCACCGTCGTCTCCGTATCGGCCCCGGGGGCTCCACCGACATCGAACAGCTGCGATGCAGTCGTCGTGTCGCTCCCGACGAGCGCGCGCTCACGGAAGAGCACGTTGACGAAAGGAAGTATCATGCCGAGCGAAACGCCGGACAGGATCGCGAACACGGCCATGCACATGAACGCCGCCAGAAGGCGGCGCCAGTAGGGTCTTACGTAGCTAAGGAGCCTCAGGTAGTTCCGCATCTCACCTCATCACCCTGCACCCGCGCCCGCAAGAAGCACCGACTGCGTGCGCTCTATGAACTCCTCGATCGGAAAGCGCTCCCCTGGGACGAGGTTGATGACCTCCAGGCAGCTGGACTCCGGGAACGCCGACTCGTCGCTCTCGCGGGGCGGCATCAGCGCTACCGTCGGGATTCCCATGGCGACGGCGAAGTAGACGAGATCCGTGTTGCCCGCCACGAACAGGTCGCACTCACCCAGCAGGCTGACAACGTCGCGCATCTTGCGCTGCTGCACGATGATCGGGTCGCGCGACAGCATCCCCTCGAGCCGCTTCGCGGTCTCGTGATGCTCCGGGGCGGTAAGGAGTATGGCCCTGGCCTTGTAGTCGGAGCAGAGCCGGTCAAGCAGGCGCGCCTGCTGCGAGAGCGATATGGAGCTGCCTCCGCGGCCGGGCGCAGGGTCGAAACCCACGAGGAGTTCGTCCTCCCTGGGCTTGCGAAAGTGGACCAGCTGCTCGGCCAGACGCTTCTCGCGGTCGGGCACCTGCCAGCTCAGGCCGAGCGAGCGAGTGTCGGCGCCCATGACTCGCGCTATCTCCAGGCCGAGCTGCGCGCGCGTCCTCCCGGAGACATTGCGGCTGACCTCCAGGTTGAGGAACGGGTGGCTCTCGTCGCTCTGTAGACCGGCCCTTATGAGCGCCCCTGTCGCGTAGCAGATGAACGCGCGCTCGAGGTTGAACTCGCGGTCGAGCAGGATCACGATGTCGAACCTGTACGACTTCATCCTTCGGGCCAGGGACGACAGCGAGGAGAGCCTCTTGATCCCGCCGGGCAAGGTATACCCTACGACCCTGTCGACCTCCGGCAGCCCGTCCAGAAGATCGCGGTCCTCCTCTTCGACGAGGACCGCGATCTTGCCCTCCGGGAATCCTCTTCTCATGGCGCGGATCGTCGGCATCGCGAAGAGCGCGCCGATCACGCCGCGCTCGGGCACGACGAGCATCCGCTGCACGTTCACGAACGCCTCGGCGAACGACACGAGTTCCGGATTCTTGAATCGAAGGAGGTACCAGTTGATGAGGCGGGCGAGAGATGGCGAACCTTCGCCCCGGGACCGGTTGGGCCCGCTGCGCCCTGCCCCCCTGCCTGTCTGGCTGGTCATTGGCTCATCCCGGAGTGACCGACTGGAGCGCGGTCCTGTGAAGCACGCGGGCGCGGGCGCCGCTCCTACACACACGTTGACGCCTCGGCCCGCAGCAGCCCGATGGCACGTAGGCTAGCAGAGGTCTCTTCGAAGTGTCAACCGTTTTCTGTCGGCCTAACCGACCGCGCCATCGTCAATTGCCGCCATCGAGGTCTACTCCCCCGCAGGCCGGTCTGGTAGACTTCTGCCATGTCGAACTCACGACGTGCGCCGACATCTCCCACGCGAGGGGCCACGGCCTTCGCGGTCGCGGTGGCCGGATACGCGGCTCTCTCCGCCCAGACGCTCCTTCTCCGGGAGCTGATGGTCGCCTGGCGGGGCAACGAGATGTCGTTCGGTCTCACGCTGGCCGTCTGGCTGCTGTCCACCGGCGCCGGGGGCGCGGCATACGGGCTCGTCTCACGGCGCTTCCGGCCCGGTGCCCGGGAGCTTGCTCTTTGGCTGACCGCTCTCGGGCTTCTGGTCCCAGCCTCGCTGATGGCGGCCAGATTCGCCAGGCTGGCGCTCGGCGCTCCGGCCGGCGAGCTGGCGGGCGTGACCCGGCTGCTGTCGGCCGCCGCGATCTCGGTGATCCCGTTCGCTCTGGCGGGCGGATTCGTCTTCTCATGCTCCATCTTCGTGATGTCGGCCCGGGAGACAAGCGGCCCATCGGCCGTGGGGCGCGCATACGTGCTCGAGGCCCTGGGGGCGGTGGCCGCGGGAGTTCTCATGAGCTTCCTGCTGTTGCCGCGCATGAGCCCGACGGGCACCGCCTTCATCGCCACCGCCGCCTGCACGGGAGCCGCCGCTCTCCTGGCGGCGGGCGTCCGGGCGCGCGGCAGAGCGGTGGCGCTTCCCGTGGCCCTGAGTGTCGTTACGGCGCTCTTCGCTGCCGGAGCCGGGACCGCCGCGGGCCGACTCGACGACGTCACCGTCGCCGCGCAGTGGAAGACGCTCGGGTTCCGCTCGCAGGTGAACTCGGTGTACGGGCGCGTCGTCACGACCGAGGTCGGAACCCAGAAGAGCGTCTACGAGTCCGGAGTGCTCACGGCCTCTGCGCCGGACCGCATGGCGGCCGAGGAGGCAGTGCACGTCACCATGCTTCAGCACCCCGCTCCCAAGCGGGTCCTCATGCTTGGCGGGTGCCTCGGGGGCGCCGTCGCGGAGGTCCTCAAGCACCCGAGCGTTGCGAGCGTCGACTGCGTGGAGTTGGACGCCGCCGCCGTGGCCGAGGCGCGCGCCCGCTTCGGAGGCGCCATGACCGCGGGGCTTGAGGACCCGCGCGTCACCCTTCACTACGGAGACCCAAGGTTCTTCGTCAAGAGATCCACGGATACGTACGATGTCGTCATCGTATCCGCTCCAGACCCGACCACAGCCAGGCTCAACAGGCTCTACACGCTGGAGTTCTTCGAGGAGCTCCATTCGGTCCTCGCGGGTGGAGGCGTGCTGGGACTCACGCTCTCTTCAGCGGACAACTACGTCAGCGAGGAACTCGCGGCGGTTCTCGCCTGCGAGAGGAATACCCTGTCGCGGGTGTTTGACAACGTGCTTCTGACGCCCGGCGACCCCTGTCACCTCCTCGCATCGCTGGCCGGGACTCCGCTTACCAGGGACCCGGCAGAACTCGCAAGAAGAGTCTCGCTTCGCGGCCTCGACCTCGCCTACATTCGCGACTACTACATCGCCGACAGGTTCTCGCAGGAGCGGGCCGCCGAACTCGACGAGGCCCTGTCGCTGGCCACACCCGCGCTGAATACCGATCTCAGACCGAGCGGTTACTACCTGAGCCTCCTGGTCTGGGATCGCCAGCTCTCGGGCGAGCGTCGCGTCCTCGCGGGCGCCTCGCGGCACGTCACCCTGGGCAACGCCGCACTCGCCGCCATCGTCCTGGGGCTGGTCGGATTGCTCTCCCTCGCCCGCAGGGGATGCGACAGGCTGCGTGGTCCCGTCTTCCTGTCGGTTTTCGTGGTGGGACTCACCGAGATGAGCCTCGAGATCGCGTCGCTCATGACCTACCAGAGCCTCTACGGGTTCGTGTACGACCGCGTCGCGATGCTCGTGGCGGCCTTCATGGCGGGGCTGGCCGCCGGCGGCTGGCTGGGCAGAGGGGCGGTGCGGCGAGGAGCCGGGGTCCGCGCGTACGTTGGCGTGCAGGCGGCCATCATGTTGGTCCCGATCGGGCTCCTCAAGGCCGTGCAGCTGGTGTCGGCGCTCGGGACAGAGCGTCTCATGACCTGGTCGAACGCGTTCCCCGTGCTCGTCGTCGGAGCTGCGCTGCTGGCCGGAATCCAGTTCCCTCTCGCTGCCAGGCTCTGCATCGCGCCCGGGTCCGAGCCGGCCGCCACAGGCGGGCGGCTGTACGCGGCCGACCTCGCCGGCGCGGCGGTGGGCGCCCCGGCCGCGTCCATACTTCTCCTGCCGGTCCTGGGGCTGTCCGGGACCATGCTCGCACTCACCATCTTGAACGCGGGAGCGCTGGCGGCGCTCGCGATCCCGGCCTTCTTCGACCGCTGACGCGGAAAGCGAAACGGGGCCCCGATCGTGCGGGACCCCGCTTCAAACGCTTCCATACCGCCGTCGCGACCTAGCGGAAGAGAGCCTTGATCGTTCCCCAGCTGGCCTGCTGGACCGGTGCGACGCAGCTAGTGCAACCTCCGCCGTAGGCCCCGATGGGCGTTCCGCCCTCGCCGAGCGTGACGAGGTCCGACGCGTAGCACACGTGGTAGTCGTAGCCCGCCTGCCCGGTGAAATCACAGTAATAGGGCTCGACCGAGACGTTGCCGTCGACGCCCGTCATGTCACTCATGCCCGAGTAGTTCTCCGGTGGATCGCTCTCCGCGTCGTTCCAGTAGAGGTTGCAGTAGCTGATGAGCGGCGACGAGAGGTACGACTTGATGCCGTTCTTGCCGTTGTGGGTGATGTTCGAGCTGGTCACCTCGACGGCGCCGTCAAAGACGTACACGCCGTTGTCGAAGTTGCTGACGATCGTCGTGTGATCGATGACCGCAGGCGTCTCGCCGTTGCCGTACACATAGATGCCGTGGTGATCGCCTCTGGCAATGACGACATTGCGCACGGTCGGTGCGGACGGACTCGAATCGCTTCTCACGACGATGCCGGTCGACCCGTTGCTGATCGTCACCTGATCGATGATCGGGCTGGCACCGTCCACACAGCCGATGCCCGCGATGAGATTGCGGCCGTCGCCGTCCTCGAGCGGCGCACCACCTCGCGACAGTCCTCCCCGGATCGTGAGCTTGCTGATGACGGTCTCGGCGCCCACGTTCACGCAGAGGATACCGTATTCCGCGTCGCCCTGGTCGATCTTGACGTCCTTCCTGTCCCGTCCCAGAAGAGTCACGCCGTTCTTCACGCTGACGACCGCCGTCCTGTTACCCAGCGGGGTCACGTAGAGTCGCACGCTGTCGTAGACCCCGGCGCTCACCAGCACCGTGTCCCCGGCCGACGCGTGGTCCATGGCCTGATTGATCTCGCGTATGTTGAGATCGATATCGGGAACATTGAAGGTGGTGGCCCATGCCGTGGCCGCGAGGCACAAGAAGAGGGCCATCAGGAGTACACGCATCCGCTCCTCCTTCTTCGATCCGTCTTTGATCGAATCGCCTCAGGGGGTCAAAATGGAATGTTCATGATCTTCTGTAACTCTATGTCACGAGGTGCTCTCTGTCAACAACGGGTTCGCGCCCCGTGTGGCGTGCCGCCCGCCCCGCCACGACTGCCCCTCACTTCCAGACGCCGGATATCGGGGCCCCACACACCGCACACCGCCCGTCGGAGAGGCCCGTGATCTCTACCGAATAGCCGACTCTCTCTATGAGGGACGCACCGCACGACGGACAACGCGTGTCCGACGCGTCGTGCCCCGGCACGTTTCCGATATAGACGTACCGCAGCCCGGCCGCATGAGCGATGTCCCTGGCGTGCTCCAGCGTCTCCACAGGCGTCGGCGGCAGGTCCGTGAGCTTGTACTGGGGGTGAAACCTCGAGAAGTGGAGCGGAACGTCGGGCCCCAGGTTCTCCACCATCCACTCGCACTGACGCCTGATCATCTCCGGGGAGTCGTTCCTTCCCGGGACTATGAGAGTAGTGACCTCCAGATGGACGCCCTCCTCGTGGAGTATGCGGAGGGAGCGCAGCACCGGTGCCAGCGACCCGCCCGACATGTCCCGGTAGTACTCCTCGCTCATGCCCTTGAGATCGAGATTGGCGGCGTCGAGGTACGGGCACAGCGCGCGGAGGGGCTTCTCGTTGATGAAGCCGTTCGAGTGGTAGACGTTCTTGAGACCCTTCTCGTGCGCAAGCTTCGCGCAGTCGAGCATGTACTCATAGAAGATCGTCGGCTCCGAATACGTGTACGCGATGGACGGGGCCCCGCTCGCGAGCGCAGCGTCGACGAGTTCGGCAGGAGGCAGGTCGTAGTTGCGAAGTTCCTCGGGCCGAGCCTGCGAGATCTGCCAGTTCTGGCAGAACTTGCAATCGAGGTTGCAGCCCGCGGTCGCGATCGAGAACGCCGTGGTGCCCGGCATGAAGTGGTAGAACGGCTTCTTCTCTATGGGGTCGATGTGTATCGCGCATGGGTCGCCGTACGTGAGCGTGTAGTAGACGCCGTCCCTGTTCTCGCGCACGCCGCAGTGGCCGCGCTCACCGGGCGGCACGACGCACTCGCGAGGGCATAGGAGACAGCGCACCCAACCGTTGTCGAGCCGCTCCCAATAGCTTGCCTCCCGCGGTCTGACTCGGCCCACCTCCCCCGCTCCCGGTCCTCCGGACGCGATTCCGAGCGCGCCCAACATGGCGACCGCGGCCGCCGCGAGCACGAGCGTCGCGAGGACGGCGCGCCCGGCACGCGGGCCGCCGGCGCCTCTACTCTCCCTTCTCACCGAAGACCTCCGCGCTGAATCTGAATATCGTGACGTCATCGCGCTTCCACGCGTCGGTCGGCAACCCCGCCTTCATGCAGGTGTGCTCGAGGAAGGTCTGCCGGTCCCATCCGTACTCCGTGGCCACCTGCGGAAGCAGCAACCCGCTGCGCGACCCGTCCTGCACGACAAGCCCGTCCCTTCCGACGACGATCTCGGAAACATCATCGACTACCTTCAGTGGAGACATCACCGAGATCTCGATGTCGATGTCCGGGAGTTCCGATGCCTGCACGGGAGGGAACCGCGGATCGTGCTGCGACGCCTGGACGGCCATCTCTCGAACGGTGACGTAGAGCGGCTTGACCGCCACGACGTACCCGATGCACCCGCGCAGCCGCCCCCCCTCATGCAGCGTCACGAACGCCCCGCACTTCTCCTCGAGCGCCGGCGTGCTGATGCCCACCTCCGGTGGTCGTTCGCCGGCCAGGTCCGCCTCTATCGCCCGGCGGGCGAGCACGAGCAGCGCCCGCTTCTCCTCTCCCGTGAGCCCGGCGTACGGCCGCACCTCCCCCGTGGCGCCGCCCGGCCTGCCGCTCCCCGCGGCCGGCGGGTCGTCCGCTTCTTTGTCCGATCCGCTCGCTCCACTCGACCGGCCTGACCCGGGCCGTGTCAGGACCGCCGACATGTAGCCGACGACGCCCGAACGGTCGCCCGTGACGTCGCCTGAGTTGGCATACTTGAGCACCTTCGCGTGCGATGCCCCCAACGAGCGCGCCGCCATCATCACCGTTGCCATGGGCCCTCCGCCGCACGCCTCGCACTCCCCTCCGGCCAGCGCGCGAAGCAGCCCCTCGGGGTCGAACGCCTCGACGTGTTCGAGGACGACCGAATCCAGCCCGACCGCCTCGTCGTAGCCGTGGAAGTGCGAGAGGTCCGAGCTTGCCACCAGCAGCACGCGGTCCGGATCGTTGGTGGCGCGCACGGCCGAAGCGATCGCCGACGCCAGCGTCCTCACCGTACCTTCGTCCTGCGAGCCCATGATTATGGGGACTATCCTGAACCGCCCGAGCGCTCGCTGGAGGAAGGGGACCTGTACCTCTAGCGAGTGTTCCGCGACGTGAGCGCGAGGTTCATAGACGAACGAACCCGACGCATCGCGAATCGCCGACGCGAGCGGCTCATCGACGTCGACCACACCCAGCGGCGTCTCGTACCCGTCCCCGCCGTAAACCGACGCCCCGCGGAAGCCGAACCTGTGCGACGGCGCCACGATGATGACCGTCTCGAAGTCCGCGCCGCGCAGCAGGGCGTATCCGTTGGCCGCGACCGCCCCCGAGTAGACGTATCCGGCGTGTGGCGAGATCAGCGCCACGATCCTGCCGTCGAGCTTGGCGACCGGGGCGGCGTCCAGGTAGCCGTCTATGTCCGACGCGAGCGTAGCCGGGTCGCCCGGATAGAAGCTCCCGGCCACGGCCGGAGGTCTGATGTCGCGTCGCCCGTCTTCGTCCGTCGATCTCACGTTTTCGTCTCCTCCCTCGGAGGCGCAGCCCGGTGCGCCAAACACAAGTACCAGCATGACGAGCAGGAGTCGCATGGCCGCGCGCCTCACGTCGAGTGACCTCCCCGGGACGCGGCGGCCGTCCTGTTGCACGTATCGCTCCCCTGGATCACGGTGTCCTGCCCGAAGTTTATGTCGTCCCTCTCGGGGTAGTCTTCCACGAAGTGAAGGCCACGCGACTCCTTCCGCCTCATCGCGCTCCTGATGATCAACTCCCCCACCGTCGCGATGTTGCGGAGCTCAAGCTGGTCGCGGTTGAGCGGCTGTGTGCGGAAGTACTCGCAAACCTCCGCAAGAATAGGCCTGATGGTCTGAAGCGCTCGCTCGAGACGTTGCGAAGTACGGACGATGCCGACGTAGTCCCACATCAACCTTCTAACTATGTCCCAGTTGTAGTCGATGAGGACACCCTCCGCGGGTTCCCCCGGCGCGTTGCCCGACCACTCAAGGGAGCCGCGGACGCGTGGCCGGGACGGCGAATCGGCCAGCTCCGCCACGGCGGACCTGGCGGCGCGCTGGCTGAAGACGACGGCCTCGAGAAGCGAGTTCGATGCCAGACGGTTCGCCCCATGCATTCCCGTATGTGCGACCTCTCCAACGGCATAGAGACCCGACACCTCCGTCCGGCAGTCGAGATCGACGGCGACCCCTCCGCAGAGGTAGTGCGCGGCCGGAACTACCGGTATGGGTTCGGTCGTCATGTCGATGCCGAGTTCCATCAGGCGGCCGTATATGTTCGGGAAGCGCCCTCGCACGCGGTCCGCCCCGACCGCCGTTACGTCGAGAACGACGTGCTTGTCACCCGACATCTTCATGCTCTTGTCGATCGCACGTGCGACGATGTCCCGGGGAGCCAGGTCTTCGAGAGGATGCACGCCCTTCATGATGCTCCGGCCGGATAGTTCGCGGAGAACGCCGCCTTCTCCCCTGACGGCCTCGGAGATCAGGAACGACTTGACCGCCGGATGATAGAGGCACGTGGGGTGAAACTGTATGAACTCCATGTTGCGAACCGAGGCACCCGATCGGTGCGCCATCGCAATGCCGTCTCCGCTTGCGATGTCCGGATTAGTCGTATAGAGATAGACCTTGCCGCATCCACCCGTCGCGAGGGCGGTGATCCTGGAGAGGATCGTCTCCACGCGGCCCAGGGTCGTGTCCAGCACGTGGACGCCCACGCAGGTGGGGGCCCCGTCCGGCCCTTCGCTCACCACGAGGTCTATCGCGACGTGGTCCTCAAGCATCACGATGTTGGGGTTCGCGTCGACGGCCGAAAGCAGCGCGCGCTCTATCTCACGGCCGGTCATGTCAGACGCGTGGACGATGCGGCGCATGGAGTGGCCGCCCTCCCTCCCGAGCGCAAGGGCACCACCGTCCTCCGCGGTGGAGAACCTCGTGCCCCATTCCATCAGTCTCCTGATGGAATCGGGGCCGCTTCGAACCGCTAGCTCAACGGCCTCGCGTCTGCAGAGGCCGACTCCAGCCGTGAGAGTGTCCTCGATGTGACGCTCGAACGAGTCGGCCCCGGCGAGCACGGCCGCGATTCCGCCCTGCGCCATGTTCGTCGCGGACTCCACGTCCTCCTTCTTGGTGACCACGATGACCTTGCCGCTGTCCGCGGCCAGGAGAGCGAACGTCAGGCCCGCGATCCCGCTGCCGATTACCGTGAATTCAGATGACTCCATGGAGCGACCTTTCTACCGGGAAGATGTGGCCGAGAGTTCGAGCATGCGCTCGAGAGAGCGCGACGCGCCGGCAAGCGTCTCCTCGGGAACGTCCACGGTGAAGCGCTCGTGCTCCAGGGACCACGCCAGCCGAGGGAGATCGGTCATCTTCATGTTGCGGCAGACCGCGAACGCGGAGAGCGGGTAGTAGCGACCCTCCGGATGCTCTCGGTTCATCCTCTCCAGCAGCCCGATCTCCGTACCCACAATGAGCTCGTCGTGCTCGGCCGCGAGCTTCATCATGCCGCCCGTGGAGGCGACGTGGTCCGCCATCGTAACGACGTCCGGGGGGCACTCAGGATGGACGACCACGGGGACGCCTGGATGCTCCGCTCTCGCGAGTTCGACATCCTCGGGCACGAACATGTTGTGGACGTAGCAGAAGCCGTCCCACGCGATGACCTCGGTGTCGACCTTCGTGGAGACGTACGCCGCGAGGTTGCGGTCCGGAACGAAGAGGACGCGGTCCGCACCCAGGGCCCTCACAATGTCGACCGCGTTCGAGGACGTGCAGCACACGTCGCTCCCCGCCTTGACCGCCGCCGTCGTGTTGACGTAGCAGACGACGGGAACTCCCGGATACCTTGCCTTGAACGACTCCAGCTCCGCCGCGTCGATCATGTCGGCCATCGGGCAGCCGGCCGACTCGGAAGGTATGATGACCTTCTTCCGAGGGTTCAGGATCTTCGCGCTCTCCGCCATGAAGCGGACGCCGCAGAGCACGATCAGAGAGGCGTCGGTCTCCGCGGCGAGCTGCGCGAGTCTCAGTGAGTCACCGAGGAAGTCCGAGACGCGCTGTACGGCATCGACCTGGTAGTTGTGACCGAGAATGACGGCGTCCTTCTCCCTCTTCAGCGCAACAATGCGCGCCGAGAGTTCGTCATCCGTCAGCCGGGCGTAGTCCTGAAGGTCCATTACTTCCTCCGCTGTACACCGCCGTCCGGAGCGCGCGCTCCAGAGACTCCTCTCCCTCCAGTACCTCGATCTCTATCCCGAGCGCCACCAGCGGCACCGTCGGCCGCCAGGCGGCAAGGCGGACCGCGTCCTTCTCGGTCGTCAGTATCAGCTCGGCGTTCGACTCACGGACCAGTTCGAGAATGTGAGCGTGATCGCGCTCCGTGAAGCGGTGATGGTCAGGGAACGAGAGCGCGGCAACCACCTCCATTCCCAGCGCGTCCAGCGTCGACTCGAACTCCGACGGAGAGGCAATGCTCGAGAGAGCGAGACAGCGCCTTCCGCGGACCCGTGCCAGCTCGACCGTATCGCCGGCTCCCACGTCCCACAGCTCGGCCGGCCTCATTCGCGTGGCGACCAGCGCGGCACGCGGCGCAAGCGGTCCGAGCGTGGCTTCCACGCGTTCGGTGCCCGATCGGCCACACCTCGTCACCACGATCAGGTCCGCCCTGCCCACGCCCGTGGGGTTCTCCCTGAGGGTTCCGGCGGGCATGAGAAGACCGCTGCCCACGGGGCGCCTCGCGTCGACCGCCACAACGTCCAGGTCCCTCGCGAGACGAACGTGCTGAAACCCGTCGTCAACCAATATAACACCGGCCCCGAGCTTGTCCACGGCGTACCTCGCGGCCCTGACCCGGTCGGCGCCCACGACGACGCTGACGCCTCTCGTAACCATCGCCGCGAGCACTGGCTCGTCGCCCGCCTCCTCCCAACCCACAAGCGGGCGCTGCCCCTCGCTCACGACAACGACGCCGCGGGATAGGCGTCCGTATCCCCGGCTGACGATCGCCACGGAAAGTCCGGACGACGAGAGCCGGCGCGCGAGGAAGATCGTGAGAGGTGTCTTGCCCGTCCCGCCGACGACCAGATTGCCGACGGATATCACGGGGACGCCGAGTCTGACGGGCCGCCAAGCCCTGCACCACTGGACGAGCGCGCTCACGATGCCGTAGGGCACGGACAGCATCACAAGCAGCCCAAACACGGCGGTCGAGAGCGCTCCCGCGGGGCGACGACCGCCGGCGATGTCGCTCCACCAGCGGACGGCGCCGGGCGTCGTGCTGATCCTCGACCGTCCCCGCTCTCCTGCCATCACGCCTCCGGGCGTCTTTCGCCGATGATCCCCGCCGACCGCATCAGCTCGACGATGCGCTCCGTCGCGCCCCGCCCGGACGACACCGCCAGAAGAGCCCGCCGGCTCATCGAAACACGGAGCGCCGGGTCATCGAGGATGCCGGACAGCGCATCGAGGAGCCCGGCACCGTCCGCCACCCTCACGGCGGCCCCACGCTCGAGCAGGAGCCGAGCGTCCTCTTCACAACTCGACGTGTGTGGACCGAGGACGACCGGAACGCCCACCGCCGCCGGCTCGAGCGGATTGTGACCTCCGTACGGGGCCAGCGTGCCTCCCACGAATGCGGCGTCCGCAGCGGCGTAGACACGGCCCAGCTCGCCGGTCGTGTCCAGCAGCGTCACGCGTGACTTCGGGCCTCCGACCGCGCCCTCGGAGCGTCTCGAGTAGGCGAGCCCGAGGGCGGACAGCCTGGCTGCGAGTGCGGGAGCGCGCCCAAGGTGTCTGGGGGCGATCACCACGTGGCAGCCACGACCGAGCACGAGGTGTCGCGCCGCCAGTACGACCACCTCTTCCTCGGCAGGCCTCACGCTGCCGAAGACGACGACCGGCGTTCCCGCGCCTGCGCCGAGTTCCATCCTTACGGATGCTCTCTCGGAATCACCTGGGGCTTCCGAGAGGGTGTCGTACTTGAGGCTCCCCGCCACTGACAGCCGCTCCGATTCGAAGCCCAGCTCGAGGTACCGACGTACGTCCTCGTCCGAGCGGCAGGCGACGAATTCGACCGAATCAACCACCGCCCGAGTCGGGAATGCCACCGAGCGGTACCTCCTCACGCTCGATGCGGAGAGCCGCCCGTTCACGATGGCCACTCGCACGCCGCGCGCGGCCCCACGCACGATGAGGCTGGGCCACAGCTCCGTCTCGACGATGAGAAGAGCCCGCGGTCTCACCGCGTCGAGCGCCCTATCCACGCATGAGGGAAGATCGAGCGGCGGGAATGCGACCGCTACCGCTTCCCCTTCGAGCCGCGCCGCGGCGGCCCGGCCCGTCGGCGTCATGACGGAGAGGAGGACACGTTCTCCCCGGTCGCGCAAAGCCGTGACGAGCGGAGCGGCCGCAGCCACCTCGCCCACCGAGGCAGCGTGCACCCAGATGCCGCCTGGACAGGCCGGCAGCTCTCCGGTCCTCTCCAGCCACTCGCGCCCGCCCGTACGCCGTTTGAAGGCCAGCCACGGCCACGCCGCAGCCCAGGCGAACCTGGTGAGCCCTGTGTAGAGAGCGTAGGTCAAACCGCATCACTCCGTGTGCAACGAGTCCTCGCGCTGGATCCCGGCCGACTCACCCAGCTCTCGAGCGCGCTCGCCGAGCGCCTCGAGGACCTCCGCCAGAGCGCCGGCCCTCTGCTCGACGGGAGCGCCGTCACCGGGCTCGATCGGGTCGCCGTGCGCCACCACGACCCTCGCGAACGGCAGCGGCACCGCGAACCCGTCCCAGCTGGACAGCCGCTTCGAGCGATCCGACCAGACTGCGACCGGCACTATGGGAGCGCCCGATCTGTCAGACAGGTAGAATATCCCCGGCTTCACGACTTGGGCCGGCCCTCTCGGACCATCCGGCGTCACGGCCAGGTCATGCCCTTCCTTCACCTTCGAGAGCATGCCGACAAGACCTCGCGCGGAACCCCTGGTCGTCGACCCGCGCACGACCTCGTACCCGAGGGCCGACATGACGCGCGCGCTGATCTCGCCGTCCCTGTGCCACGAGGAGAGAACGCAGATCCCGCTCCCTCTGTACGCGTACTCGAGACCAAGGAGCTGGCCGTGCCAGAAGGCGTGTATCACGCGCCTTCCGGCCGTGTGAAAGGCCTCTATCGCCGGGTAGCCATCGATGCGAAGCCGCCAGGTCGCCCCGAGGCCGCGCACGATGAGAGGACCGAGCGCGCCGGCCGCCGCCACCAGCGCGCGCTCTCTGGCGTCGAGCTTCGATCTCACCGCCCCTCCTCCGCCATCGAGAGCGCCATGCGTGCCACCCGCTCGCTCGCGCCCGGTTCTCCCAACGCGTTTCTCACGTCGATGAGTCTGCGAGAGGTTCGCGCCACGAGTTCGCCGTCCACGAGGAACGGCCTGACGCGTGCCGCCAGAACCTGCGGGCGCGCGTCGCCCTGGATGACCTCGGGCACCACCTCCTCGCCCGCGATCACATTGACGAGGCCGATGTGCGGGATGCGGACCATGGACCTCGCGAGAGCGTACGACAGCGCCGAGGTGCGATACATTATCACCATCGGCGTTCCAGCACACGCCGCCTCGAGGGTCGCCGTGCCCGAGGCGACTATGAGCGCGGTAGCTCTCGACATCAGGCCGTGGACTCCGTCCGGCGGCACCAGGGTCACACCATCCATGTCGGCTCTTCCGATCGACGAGACCCACGCCGCGTCGACGCCGCGCGCCAAACCCACGCTCACGTGAAGTCCCGGGACGTCCCTGCGGAGCGATCGCGCCGCGCGAAGCATGACGCTCAGGTGCCTCAGTATCTCCTGACGCCTGCTGCCCGGAAGGAGACCCAGCACCAAAGGGTCGCCCAGGCCGGTCCTGGGCCCCTCTATCCCCGCGACCCACGGCTCCTCCAGCAGCGGGTGCCCGACGAACTCGACGTCGACGCCGCGCCGCGCGTAGAAGTCCGCCTCGAAGGGGAGTATGACGGCCATACGGTCCACGCGTTCCGCGATCTTCCGAACGCGACCCTCCCCCCAGGCCCAGACCTGCGGGCTGATGTAGTAGAGCACGCGAATGCCCGCCGCACGCAGCCGACGGGCAAGTATGAGATTGAAGCCGGGATAGTCTATGAGGACGGCGACGCGTGTCCCGCGCCGCGCGGCCTGGCGGACCAGCTCATCCATCGCACGCCTGAGCCTCGGCACGTGGCGGACGATCTCGACGAACCCGACCATCGAGAAGTCGTCCGACCTGAAGACCGGTTCGGCCCCGGCCGCGACCATGCGTTCGCCGGCCACGCCGTAAACGCGCAGCTCGGGCGCGAGCTCCTGAAGGTGGCTCACCACCTTCGCTCCGTGAAGGTCTCCGGAGGTCTCCCCGGCGACCATCAGGATGCTCCCGTGCTCTGTGGCCATGTCCCGCCTCCCGAAAGACGCGAGACGATCAGACGGGCCGGCGCACTAGGCAGCGCGCCTCTGCTGCGCCGCGATCTGACCGAGGATCTCGAGAACGACCCTGAGAGCCTTGAGGCCGTCCTCACCCGAGACCACGGGTCTGGTCCCGCCGGTCACGGCCTCCACGAACGAAGCCAGCTCCAGCTTCAGCGGCTCCGTCGTATCCAGAGCCAGGTCCTCGTAGTCGACGACGTCAGACAACCCCCCCGGCATCTCGCCGGACGCCAGTCGGACGAGGAGCTCGGGCGACAGGTCCTTCTTCCTGAAGACCTGGGCCCTGGGGGCCATGCAATCGACGGTGATGTAGGCGTCCGGCTGGAAGAACCGAATCTTCCGAACCTTCTCCCGCGAGGCTCTGCTGGCAGTCACGTTGGCAATGCATCCGCTCTCGAAACCGATCCGCGCGTTCGCGATGTCGACCGACGGGGACAGTACGGGCACCCCCACGGCGCTGATGTTCGAGACTTCCGAATCGACGGTCGCCAGGATGAGATCTATGTCATGTATCATCAAGTCGAGCACGACCGCAACGTCGGTCCCGCGCGGCACGAACGTGGCCAGCCGGTGCGCCTCGATGAATCTCGGACCGGAGAGCACCTGAAGCGCCGCACGTATGGCGGGGTTGAACCTCTCGATGTGCCCCACCTGAACGACCAGTCCTCGGGCGCCAGCCGCTTCGACTATGTCGGTCGCCTCCTCCACCGTCGTGGCGATGGGCTTCTCTATCAGCACGTGCACACCCGCGTCGATGCACTCGCGCGCCACCGAGTGGTGGTCCGTGGTCGGCACGGCGACGCTCACGGCATCGACGGCCGCGAGAAGCGACCCGATGTCCGCGTACGCGGTACCCCCGTGCTCGGCCGCGGCCTTCTCCGCTCGCGCCGCGTCCGTGTCGAACACGCCGACGAGCCTGCAGTCCGGAAGCTCGGAGTAGACCCTCGCGTGGTGCTGACCGAGATGCCCGACGCCGACGACTCCCACCTTCAGCAAACCGACCTCCAGGTATGAGGATGCGGGGCCATGGAACGCGTTTCCGCGCTGGGAACCGCGTTCCACGTCCGAGAGGAGCGCCACTGCGACTACTTGATGATCCCTCTCTGCGAGTCTTCGATGAACTTGATCAGGCCCTCCACCTCCGAGCAAGTGGTCACCTCGTCGCGTATGCGGCGGAGCGCCTGTGTGGTATTCAGGTCAGAGAGATAGAGCAGGCGATAGCACTGGCGGAGCTTGTTCAGCGTGTCCTCGGCAAACCCCCGCCTCAGGAGCCCGACCGTGTTGACCTCGATAGGACGCGTTGGAACGCCACCGATCTTGAAGTAGGGCGGCACGTCCTTCGACACGCGGCACGCCCCCCCCACGTAGCTGTGGATGCCTATGCGAACGAACTGCTGCACGGCTGTCATGCCGCCTATGATCGCGTAGCTGTCCACCGAGACGTGACCCGCCAGGTTCACCGCGTTCACGATGACGACGTGGTCGCCGATGATGCAGTTGTGGGCTATGTGGGCGTAGGCCATGACGAGGCAGTCGCTGCCGACCACGGTGCTCTCGCCCGGGTCCGTGGCGCGGTTGATCGTTGAGAACTCGCGGATCGTCGTGCGGTCGCCGATCGTCAGGTGAGTCTCTTCGCCCCCGTACTTGAGATCCTGCGGATCTGTGCCGACCACGGCGCCGTGGCAGATCGTGCAGTCCTCGCCTATCGTGGTGTTGCGCTCGACGAGCGCCATCGAGCCGATCGTCGACCCTCGCCCGACGGTGACGTTGGGACCGACGATCGCGAACGGTTCGATCACCGCGTCCGGGGCCAGCACGGCGCTCTCGTGGACAACTGCTCTAGCATCGACACGTGTCATCGGGTTCTCCGCCTATCTGTCGACGACCTGAGACCAGAGTTCTCCGTCGGCGACAAGTTCTCCCCTGACGTAGGCGGACGCGTGCATACGGCAGGTGCCTCGACGCAGGTTCAGAAGCTCCAGCTCGAACCGGACGGTGTCGCCCGGCCTGACAGGCCTCCGGAACCTCGCATTGTCGATCCTCATGAAGTAGACGAGCTTAGACTCCCTGTCATCGACCCTCGACAGGAGAAGGAACCCTCCCACCTGAGCCATCGCCTCCACGAGCAGGACCGCGGGCACGATCGGATGCCCGGGGAAGTGCCCGGCGAAGAACCACTCGTTCATCGTGAAGTTCTTCTCGCCCACCACCCGCTTGTCATCCAGTTCCAGGATCCTGTCGACGAAGAGGAACGGATAGCGGTGCGGCATGATCTGTTCGATCGCGCCGATGTCCCAGCTGGTCGTGTCGCCGTGCTTGATCTTCCCGCGCTTGATCGACCGGCGCAGCAACTCGACGAAACGCACGTTAGTGGCGTGACCTGACTTCGACGCGTAAACGTGTCCCTTGATCGGCTTGCCGAGCAGCGCCAGGTCACCCAGCAGGTCGAGGATCTTGTGCCTCACGAACTCGTCCGGGAAACGCAGATCGCTCTTGTTGACGATCCCATCATCGCCGACGACGATGGCGTTATCGAGGCTCCCGCCCTTTATGAGCCCCCGCTTCTGCAGGTCCTCCACGTCTCGCGCCAGCGCGAACGTGCGCGCCGGAGCTATCTCGTTGAGGAAGGTGTCCTCGGTGATCTCGAAGCTCGCGAACTGCGTTCCTATTGTCGGGTTGGAGTAGTCGATCGTGAACGACAGGCGGAATCCGTCGTGCGGCGAGGCCACGATGTGCACGTCACCCTCGTCGTAAGCGACCGGCTCCACGATCTCCAGGTACTGGAGCGCCGCGTCCTGCTGCTTGAGCCCCACTTCACGGAGAATGTCCACGAACGGCTTGCAGCTTCCGTCGGTCGGCTCGGCCGGCTCGTCCGAGTCGAGCTCGACGACGGCGTTGTCGACGCCTAGCCCGACGAGAGCCGCCAGCACGTGCTCCACGGTGTACAGACGCACTGGGCCCTGCGCCAGGGTCGTCCTTCGCGGGTAGTCGGCGCTCTGTACGACGCAACCGATGGAGGCCGGTATCATCGGAGCGCCCGGCAGGTCGATGCGCGCGAACACGATGCCTGAGTCCGGCGGCGCCGGCTTGAACGTGACCGTCGACCCCATCCCCGTGTGGATCCCGACGCCCGTGTACGAGCACTCGCCCTTGAGCGTCTGCTGGCGCTCTCTGGCCATCACTCCTCCTCGAGGTCTCTCATTCTTCTCTCGAGCTCGCGCACCCTCCGAAAGAGCGTGGGCAGCCCCTGGACGCACGCGATGAGTCTCTTCGTCACTCTGTGGCCGCGGGCGGGGTATCCAGACACGACCGCGCCCGCGGGGATGGATCCCGTGACGCCGGACTGGGCGCCCACGACGGCCCCATCACCTATCGCCAGATGTCCCGCCACGCCTGCCTGCCCCGCCAGAACGACGTTGCTCCCGATCTCAGTGCTGCCGGAGATCCCGACCTGAGCCACTATGATAGACCCCTCGCCCACCACGACGTTGTGGCCTATCTGAACGAGGTTGTCTATCTTCGTGCCCCGGCCGATCCTCGTCTCGCCGATCGTCGCCCTGTCGATGCAAACGTTCGAGCCTACCTCGACGTCGTCCTCGATCACCACGGTTCCCAGCTGCGGCACTTTCCTGTGGTCGCAGCCCGTGCCGCCGAGTGCGAACCCGAAACCGTCGGTGCCCACCACCGTGCCGGAGTGGATGATCACCCGATCGCCCAGCCAGCAGCCCGCCTTGAGCGTCACGTTGGAATGGACTACGCAATCGCGCCCGATGCTGACGCCCTGCCCCAGGTAGACCCCGGGATGCAGCACGGACCCATGCCCGACGCGGACGTTCATCATCACGACGACGTTCGGTCCGATGGAGACGCGTTCACCCAGCGTCGCCGAAGGATCGACGACCGCCCTGTCATCCACGCCCTCGAAACTCTCCTCCCGGCACGGGACGAGGATCTCCATGGCCCGCGCGAACGCGGCGTAGGCATCATCGACGACCAGGAGCGGCATGGAGACGCCCGAGGCGCTGTGCGCCCTGCCCACGACGACGGCCGACGCCTTCGTCGATGCCATGTACTGCTCGTACTTCGGATTGGACAGGAAGGTAAGCTCGCCGCGCGAGGCTTCCCTTATCCCGGCGACACCGGTGAGAATGACCGTGCCGTCACCCACGACCTCGCCGCCGACGAGCGCGGAAAGTTCACTCAGGGTCATGCTCATTCGCCGGCTCCCCGGCCGTCCCGACGAGCTCGGATCGGCTACTCGGTACCGCGGTTCAGCTTGTCTATGACTACCTGAGTGAGATCGGCCGCCGGATCGCCGTAGACGATCACGGCGCCCGGAGCCGCACCTGCGGCATCCAGTATCATCAGGTACTCATCCTCGGTCCCGATACCCTCCAGGATCGTGTTGATCCTGTCTATGACCGGCTGCCAGAGCTCCGCTTCGCGGCGGACGGCAAGCCCGCCGGAACCCCACACATCGTTAACGAAGCTCTCATACTCGGCGCGCTTCTGTTGGATGGAGTCCTGCTTCTGGCGAACCGCCTCGTCCGACAGCATGAGCTCCTGGCTCTTGAGCTCGTTCATGAGGCCGTCGATCTCGGACTCCATTGCGCGTGCCTGCTCTCTCCAGTCGGCCACCGAGGCGTTGACCTGACTCTCAATGTCCTTGGCGCCTTCGTATTCGTTCAGGATGCGCTCCGAATTGATGTACCCGATCTTCTCGGCCGCCGACGCGGGCGTCGCGACCAGGAGCGCAACGGCTGCTGCTGAAACAAGGACCCCTGTGTATCTCAATGGAACCTCCGTTCATGGAGCAGAGGGCGAAACTAGTAGTCGAGTCCGAACTGGTAATGCACCACCCAGTCGCCGCCCTTCTCGTCATCAAAGCCGTAGCCCATATCCACGCCCACGTTGCCCAGTATCGGGATCTCGACACGGACGCCGAAACCGGCACCGACGTAGAGCTTGGTGATGTCGGTGTCTGCCTTCGATTGCCACGTGTTGCCCGCATCGACGAAGACGAGTGCGTAGATCGGAAGCTGGTCGCTCTCGTTCGTTATCGGCAGCTTGAGCTCGGCCGAGCCCAACAGCATGGTCCTTCCGCCGTACAGGTCCGAGCCCTCGGGCAGGATCGAGCGATTATCGTATCCTCGAATGCCGTTCACCCCGACTCCGCCCAGTTCGAACCTCGTGTCGTCCGGAACCGTCGTGGGGTCACCGTAGCCCGTCACGATACCGGTGCGCCCCCTCAGCATGAGCGTCGTTCCCCAGAGCGACGGGATGAACTTCCGCGTGTCGATCACGTAGCGTTGGTACTCGACATCCCCGCCGAACACGCCACCGAAGAGGTCGGCCGTGAACCTCGTGTAGCTTCCCAGCCTCGGATGGAAACGGCGATCGGTCGTCCTGCGCGCCAACGTCGTGGTCAGACCGCTCCTCCACTCCCAACCGTTGTTCACGGCGATGTAGTCGTTGGTCTCGGTGTCGACGACGATCTCGTTGGTATCGGTCACTGCGGACTCGATCCTCGCGTACTCCCTGAGCTTGTACTGCTCCAGCGTGTACTTCGC
Source organism: uncultured bacterium (assembly GCA_964562405.1). Taxonomy (GTDB): domain Bacteria; phylum Joyebacterota; class Joyebacteria; order Joyebacterales; family Joyebacteraceae; genus WJLY01. Next base: position 48,723 of record CAZLTC010000009.1, read on the forward strand.
GTACATCTGCGTGTAACGAGAGCCGAAGAACGGCCAGCCGACACGCAGGTCGCCGCCGCGACGTTCGCGCTCGACAACGTAATACCTGTCGCAGTTCTCGCAGTTGACCACGTCATCGTACGAGCTGTTGTCCTCGAAGGCGTTGTCGTAGAACTCGACCGGGAGCGATGAATACGAGCGTTTGTCGTCGGTGTCGTAGACGTCGAATCCGACGGACAGCTGCCGGTTCAGGAACCAGGGCTCGGTGAACCCGAGCACGACCTCGGAGCTCTTCTTGCCGAACTCCCATTTGAGGTCCAGGTACTGCCCGTTCCCGAACAGGTTGCCCTCCGAAAGCTCCAGGAAGCCCGTTATGCCCTTCTCGCTCGTGTGTGAGATACCGACGCCCGCCTTGCCCGTCTGGCGCTCCTCGACCGTGAAGATGAGGTCGACGTCGTTCGGGTTCCGGCTCTCGGCGAACTCCACACCCGGGCCGTTGAAGAATCCCAGGTTGCCGATCCGCCTCTGGCTCGCGATGATCTCGCTGGTGCGGTAGAGATCGCCGGGTTTGACGCTCAACTCGCGCCTGATGACTCGTTCCTTGGTTCGCTCGTTGCCCGCGATGCGGATCTCGCCGATCCTGGCGGGGTCGGACTCGTCGACATGGAACGTGATCCTGACCTGGTCGCCGTCCTCCACGTCCTCCACCTTGACGATCCGCGCGTGGATGTACCCGCGCTCGCCGTACCAGCTGTAGGCGTCCAGGATCGTCTCGTCGGCGAGCGGAGGCTTGTACGTGTCGCCGGCCTCGAGCTTCGTCAGATCGTGGAGGGCGTCCGCGGCGAAGTCCGAAGCACCCACCCACTCGACACCCGAGACCTCGTACAGCGAGCCCTCCTTGATGTTGATCGTCACGTCGACCTGCTCGCCGGACTCGTCGTACCGGGTCTCATAGCCCGTGGCCTTGGCGTCGATGTAGCCTTCCTGGCGGTAGCGGTCGGTGATCAGCTTGAGATCACCCTCAAGGACGTCCTTGTCCAGAAAGGCATTGGTCCGCCACCACCTGTCCTCCTTGGTCTTCATCGCCTTCTTGAGGTCGACGCCCTCTATGACGCTGTTTCCCTTGAAGGATATGTGCTTCACCGTCACGCGCGTGTTCTCGGCTATGTCGAGCACGATGCGCACGGCGTTGCCGGGGGCGTCCTCGACCGTGGCGTCGACGGTCGCATAGGGATACCCCTTTGTCTCGTATATCTTGAGCATTGCGACCCGCGTGTCCTCGAGCGCGCTCGAGTCGTAGGGTGCGCCGCGCTTCACCTTGATGGCCGGCTCGAGGTCAGACTCGTCGACGCGATCGTTCCCTCTGAGCTCGACCGCAGCTATCCTCGGCCTCTCCTGGACGGAGACGACGAGACTGAGGCCGCCCTCATCGCTCGCATCAGAGAGCACCTGAACGTCCGAGAAGTCACCCAGGGCGTAGAGCCTCCTGATGCCATCCCTCACCGTCTCGATCGACAGCTCCTCGCCGATCCGCACTCCCAGAGTCAGGAGGATGCGGTCGGAGGAGACGGTATCGTTTCCCTCAACGCGTATCGAATCGACCATTTGAGCGGCCGCTCCCGATGCCATGACCAGAACGACCAGCGCGGCCAGGGCCAAGGGCAGACGACCCTTGCAGTGCAGCATCACATACCTCCACGAAGGGGGGTCGAACCGGCATGGTAGCATGCGGCCCACGACATTGTAAACGGAAAGTTAGGTGGCGGAACTTGTCTCCAGTGAAGCTGTTACGCAGAGCAGGCGCATCAGAACCTGAAGCGGTTCTCAATTGAGATCCGCCGGTCCCATCCCGCCAGGGCTGGGTCATAGACCACGCGCATGGATAGAGACGTATTGCGGGACACCTCGTATTCAATCCCGAGTTCCTGGCGGAGCCCGAGCCTGCTGTAGCCGATGTCCTCCTCGTAGGACTCGGCCCGCCCCACATAGGAGAGCAGCCAGTTCCTCGAGATGTACTTGCCGAGCGTTATGCGTGTGTCGGTGAGGAACGGCTGGTACCCGGAACTCGCCTCCTGCGCTTGCCAAAGGTCGAGTTGTGCGATGAAATGCTGCACGAAATCGATGTCAAAGCGCACCAGGTCAAGGTGGAGCGTCCTCTTGATCCTACCCTCAACCGGCGAGAGGAGCGGCCTGAACAGCTTCCCGGAAAGCTGCGAGCCCACCACCTCGAGGGCCCGCCTGCGTTCGAGCGACGCCTGTTCGCCCGTCTCCAGGAGTTCGTAGCTCACTCCGTACTGCAGCTTGGAGAGGATCTCCTCCCTGCTGTCGTCGTCCGGGGAGTCGGACGACAGGCGAAGCTCGCTTTCGTCGAACGTCGCGCCGGGGGTGGCCGATGCGAAGGCGCCCTCGTACGAATCCACGGTGAGCGTGATCGTCGTCCCGTCTTCGACCCTGGTCTCGGCCAGCACGTAGAACCTCGGCGGCTCGCAGAAGAGAGGGAAGTCGACGGATGCCTCACGCACGTCGAACTCGGTGTTGGCGTAGGTGACCGTGCCGCGCTTGGACTCCACGCGGCCGGAGACGCAGAGCGTCCCGTCGTCGGGGACGCCCCGGAAGTCCAGCGCCCCTCCCCTCACGATCTGCAGGTTCGCGTCGGGGCGCCAGTACCAGAGGTTGCGGCCCGCCACCATCCTGAGAGACCAGTCGGCCCCAGAGAGAAAACCGCCATCGCCGCCGGAGTCGAGAAGCGGGTACGTGAACGACACGTCCGAGAACGTGATCTCGCCCCACAGACGAGGCCTGTCGGGTGGCCCCGCCACGAGCAGGTCGGGCGCCCCTTCCTTACCCCTGACCGTGACGCGGCCCCAGTCCTCCGGCAGCATCAGGCTGGGCACGTAGGTCCTGACGCCGTCATCATCCGTGGAGAGCGTGAGGACGCCCACGTCGACCCCGGCCACGGTCAGGGCCGGCAGTCCCTCGACCCCGACATCCTCCGGGCGCGCGCTCGCGAGCCGAATGCGCGCGCCGTCCACGGAGCCCTCGACAAAACCCTCGGTCACCAGTCCGTCCGCGATGGAGACGTTGACGCTCACGTTCTCGATCTTATCGAAGAGACCGGTGGGCCGGATCGTGCCGTTCGAGGCGGTGAGTCGGGCGGACGCGATCGTGAGATCTCTCCTGCTCCCGGCGAGAAAAGCGTACATGCTGCCCTCGCTGCTTGCCTCGCTGGCGAAGGGCACCAGGTCGGCGAGGAACGCGAGCGGGTCTCCGTCGACCTCCACCGTCATGTCTATCTCCTCGGAGCCCGGATCGTCGGAGAGCGCCTTCAGCGGCACCGAGCCCGAGGCCGTGGCTCTGTAAGCGCCGCGCTGCTCGAGCGAGAGCGGGTCCACGCGGACCACGCCTTCGGCTCCGGTGATCCTGGCCAGGAACTCGTCGAAGGACACGCCCAGGAAGCTCCCGGACGATGCCTCCACCAGCCCGTCGAAGGTCGGTCTCGAGCGCGTGCCGCCGACACCGAGCCTCACGTCGAACCGAGTGTCGACCCCTCCTCCGAGAAGCGGGCCGGGCACACCGTCGCCCGTAATGGTCAGAGCGAGGTCACCGGTCAGGTCGACGTCGCCGTCCACCCGAACGACTTGCCGTCCCATCTCGCCGAGCGACATCTCGCCGATGTGGAGGACGTCGTCCTCCAGACGAGCGGCGAGGACCGCCGAGAGACCCTCCACTCCCAGGGCTCTACCGTTACCGACCTGTACCTGGCCGTCCAGAACCGGGGACGCGGCGCTGCCGCTGAGCGACACGGAGGCGAACACGAGTCCCCCGACCGACTCGGGAAGATGACTGCCCAAGAGAACTGAGACGACGTCCCTGAGCTTCGCGCTCGAGACGACGACGCTGCCGGACAACGCTCCCGGATCGCCGGCCAGGATCTCCACCCTTCCCTCTCCGAGGCCCGCCACCTCGATCGGATCGAGCGAGACGCGCCGATCGTCCGCGCTGAGCCTCGCCGAGAATGGTACCTCGACGCCGCGCACGACGGCGTCGTGGGACCTGAGGTCGAGCGAGGCCGATGCACCTCCCTCGCCCAGTCCCACGATGCCGTCCACGGAGAGTCCGGCTCTGCAGAAGTCGCACGACGCGATCATGGATCCGCCGACCGAGAAGCCTTCCAAAGGCCCGGTCGCTGAAAGCGTCCCGGACAACTTCAGATCGGGCAGCGGGGAGTCCCCCGACGCGCTGAGCGAATCAAGCCTGACGTCTCTGAGGGCGAGGCTGGCATCGACCGAAGGCTCTCCCGAAACGGACGACACCTGGCCGGACAGCGTCGCGCGCCCGCGCAAGTCGGAGAGCGTTCCCGTGAGCACATCGTCCTTCAGCATGAAGCCGCCGGCCCCGGACCCGACCAACACGGGTCCGGCGGTGGCGTCGGACCACGAGAGGAGCGACTCGACCTCGAGGAGGCCCGGCCCCACCCTGGCCTCGAGCCCCGTCATGCTGAGGCCTCCGGCCCAGCCGGTGAGCCCGACCGCGTCCGCCGCGAGCGAGGCGTCGAGCCCTGTCGCATCCCCACTCCCGGCCAAGGTCCACTCGCCCGAGGCCTCGCCGCGCGACGCGTTCCCGGAGAATCGCGCGTTCCCACCGAAGACGCCAAAGGTCAGTGAGGCCACCTCCAGCCTCTCCTCCGAGTACGACGCTTCGACCGCGACGTCCTCGACAGCGACGTCTCCGAGCAAGGCGCTCCGCGCTGACACCGAGGCGTCCACTGCCGGAGAAGCCCACGGCCCGTGCAGGCTGCCCTCCACGGCGACAACCGCCGACACGGGCGACGAGATGCCTGCCAGCTCGACCGCCCGCACCGCCTCCAGGTCCCGGACGCTGAACGACACCGCGTCGAACGACCGTCGCTCGAGGTCGATGTCCGCGCGCCCCGTCAGCGTGGCGCCGTCCCAGACGGCCCGCGCCAGCGTGAAGGAGAGCCCGGCCACGTCGTAGACGCCGCTCGCCGCGACGTCGACCGCGCTCCCCAGCTCGCCCGGCAGCACGATCTTGCCGTCGTCGAGCGCGAAGGTCACGCTCAGGGCCAGCGGCGCATCGGATCTGAGAGTTGCCGCGAGCGTCGCGTCGACGACGCCCGCCGCCGGGGTCAACGGGATATCCTGCGGGAAGGGCACGTCTCCGGTGAGCCGCGCCCCGTGAAGCTCCGCGTCCACGGTCAGGACCTCGCCGGGTGTGTCCCAGTCCGTCTCCACGGAGAGGTTCGATCCGTCTCCCAGCAGCGTAGCGGTCGCGCTGCCTCGAACGTGCCTGCCCTCCGCCTCCCTCTCCATCAGGAGGTCGATCGACCCGACCGTGACGGCGCGTCCGGTTCGCTCGTCCTCGAGGACGAGCGTGGCGTCTGACACGCCGAGATAATCGGGAAGATACTGGCCCAGATCGAGGAGACTCGGCGCCGGTCTCTTCTCGCTCTCCTCGAGTCCGTAGCGCAACGTGACGACAGGCCCGCTCACGATCACAGTCGAGAGAGCGTGCCTTGCATCGAGTCCGTTCAAGAGGAGCTTGCGGTAGCTGAGTGCGATGGTGGCGGAGGGTATGCGGACGGAGCCCCGGGATCCGAGATCGAGGTCGATGTCGCGCACGGCGATGGACGCCAGCCCGATCTCCAGCTCACCTATGGTGAGCTCAGCGTCGAGCTTCGGCAGGATCCTCGAGAGCACCGCTCGCCTGACGGCGGGTTGTCGCGAGCCAACCTTGAGCGCGACGAAGCTCGAGGATGTCACGACGATGATGAGGATGGCTACGACGGCCACCCACCTTCGGCGTCGCATTCGCTTGCGTCTTCCCGCTCGGAGCCGCCGCGCCCCCGCTGGACACCGCCTGCCGGCGGGCCGCCACGGGCGCCGCGCGGGCTGAAGGTCCGCCGCGCGTCGACGCGCTCTGCCGCCCTCGAGCTATCCGGCGGCCTCGACCTTCGCGCGAGAGGAGCGGAACGCGAGCTCATCACCGTTCCGCTCGGCGATGATCTGGCCGCCGTCGCTGTAGTTGCCCTTGAGGATCTCCTCGGACAACGGGTCCTCGAGATACCTCTGAATGGCGCGCCGCAACGGACGCGCCCCGAAGGCCGGGTCGAACCCCTTCTCGATCAGCAGGTCCTTGGCCTCGTCGCTGACGCTGAGTGTGACTCCGGTGTCCTTGAGCCTGCCCTCGACCTCGCGCAGGAGTATGTCGATGATCTGACGCATCTCCTCCACACCGAGCGCGTGGAATACCACGGTCCCGTCCACTCTGTTCAGGAACTCGGGGTTGAAGGCGTGCTTCAGTTCCTCGGTCACTTTGCCCTTCATCTGCGAGTAGACGTCCTCGGTGGAGTCCTCGGACTGGAAGCCGATCCCCTGTCCCTTCGCGATGTCGCGGCCGCCGACGTTGGACGTCATGATGATGACTGTGTTCTTGAAGTTGACGATGCGGCCGAAGCTGTCGGTGAGCTGTCCGTCCTCCAGTACCTGGAGCAGGATGTTGAACACGTCGGGGTGCGCCTTCTCGATCTCATCGAACAGGACGACGCAGTACGGCCTCCTGCGTACCTTCTCGGTCAGCTGGCCGCCCTCCTCGTAGCCCACGTAGCCCGGAGGAGCCCCCACGAGCCTGGAGACGGCGAACCTCTCCATGTACTCGGACATGTCAAGACGCACGAGCGCGTTGTCGTCCTCGAAGAGGAAGGCCGCCAGGGCTCGTGCCAGCTCCGTCTTGCCGACGCCCGTCGGACCGAGGAATATGAACGAGCCTATTGGACGGCGCGGATCGCGCAGGCCTGCCCTGTTCCGGCGGACCGCCTTGGAAACCGTGATGAGGGCCTCCTCCTGGCCCACCACGCGCCTGCGCAGGCCGTCCTCCATGTGCAGGAGTTTCTCGGTCTCCTCCTGAGCGAGTTTCTTGACGGGGATGCCCGTCATGCTCGCAACGACCGCGGCCACGTCCTCTGGCCCAACGGTCGCCTTGCGCTCGTGCTTCGACTGCACGAGTTCCTTGCGGGCCGCCTCTAGCTTCGACCTGTACTCCCGTTCCTTGTCACGAAGCTCTGCGGCCTTCTCGAACTCCTGGTTCTCGCTCGCGGCGCGCTTCTCGCAGGAGACCTGCTCCAACTCCTTTTCGAGGTCCTTTACCTCCATCGGGATGGCGCTGATCTCGAGCCTCGCGCGGGCCCCCGCCTCGTCGATCACATCGATCGCCTTGTCGGGAAGGAACCTGTCCGAGATGTACCTGTCGGCCAGCTTCGCCGCCGCTACCAGCGCCTCGTCGGAGATCTCAGCCGAATGGTGTTCTTCGTACTTACACCTGAGTCCCTTGAGGATGCTGATCGTCTCCTCAACCGACGGGGGATCGACGATGATGGGCTGGAACCTGCGCTCGAGGGCACCGTCCTTCTCTATGTGCTTGCGGTACTCGTCAAGCGTGGTCGCGCCTATGGCCTGAAGCTCCCCTCTTGCCAGCGCGGGCTTGAGCATGTTGGCGGCGTCGATCGCGCCCTCGGCTCCTCCCGCTCCGACGATAGTATGAAGCTCATCGATGAAGATGATCACGTTCTCGCTCTCACGAATCTCGGTCATGAGAGTCTTGAGACGCTCCTCGAACTGCCCGCGGTACTTCGTTCCCGCCACTGTGGATGACAGGTCCAGCATCACCAGACGCCGGTCCTTGAGCGTCACCGGAATCTCATTGGCGACGATCTTCTGAGCCAACCCCTCCACGATCGCGGTCTTGCCCACGCCGGGCTCGCCTATGAGCACCGGGTTGTTCTTCTTCCTTCTCGATAGGACCTGCAGCACGCGCTCGATCTCGCGCTGGCGTCCTATGACGGGGTCGAGCAATCCCTTGCGGGCCATCTCGGTCAGGTCGCGGCCGAACTGGTCGAGCGTGGGAGTTTCCGCGCCTCGCGCCGAGGGCTCGTCAGGAGTCTCCGCTCCCGGGCTTCCGCCAAGGACCTTCATCACCTGCTCGCGCGCCGAGCGGAGGTCCACGTCGAGGTCGCGCAGCACCTTCGCCGCCACTCCCTCCCCCTCCCGAATGAGCGCCAGAAGCAGGTGCTCCGTACCGATGTACTGGTGGTGCAGGATCCGGGCTTCCTCTCTGGCGAGTTCCAGGACGGTCTTCGCCCGCGGAGTCCACTGCGTCTCTTTCATGGATGCGCCGTAGGTACCTCGCGCGACGTACGACTCGACCATCTCACGGACCGTGTCGAGGTCGACGGCAAGCTCGCGCAGGACCGTGGCCGCCACACCCTCTCCCTCTCTGACCACGCCGAGAAGCAGGTGCTCCGTGCCCAGGTAGTCGTGGTGGAGTCTCGCCGCCTCCTCCCGGGCGAAGTAGAGGACGCGCCTGACTCTCGGAGTGAAGTCCCTCTGTCTCTGCATGCTGGTCCCCCCGTGCTTCACGGCTGGAACGTCATTGACAGCTCGCGAGCTCTCTTCTGACCAGATCCGCCCGAGCGCCGTCGAGTTCACGAGAGGCCGCGTCGGCTCCGGCCGCGTACGCCAGATGACCTGGCTGCGCCACCACGAGAAGCCGGTTGACGGCCGCCATGCTCAAGCCCTCGAGCAAACCGAGGGCGACCCCGAGTCGAAGCGACGAGCCGCGCTCCATTACCTCGTCGGCCGTGAGGAGCCGCGCGCTGCGGAGGACTCCGTGTGCGCGGTGAACCTCGTCCGCCAGCTCCAGTCGTCGCTCAGCCAGAAGCCGCTTCCTGGATGCGAGTTCGAGCTCGGCTATCTGCGCCCCGACACGTTCGACGGTGTAGGCGATGTCGTCTTCTGACTGACCAAGCGTGGTCTGGTTCGAGATCTGGAAGAAGCCTCCGAAGGCCTCGCTGCCCTCGCCGTAGTAACCGCGAACCGACAGACCCAGCCTCGACACGCTTCCAAGGACCGACGCGATCTTCCCGTCACGAACCAGTCCGACCAGATGAGCCAGCACCGAAACACGCAGACCCGTCCCGACGTTCGTCGGGCACGCGGTCAGATACCCCCGGTCACCCGAGAATGCATAATGCAAATCCTGGGCCATTTCAGAATCGACCCTGTCTACGAGCATCCAGGCATCCAGCGGGGCCAGACCGGAGCGTATGCACGAGAGCCTGAGGTGGTCCTCCTCGTTGACCATCGCGCTCGCGACCTCGCGCTCTCCGACGATGGCGGCGCGACCGTCTGGTCTGCGTGCGAAGTCAGAGCTCACGATGTGGCGCTCCACGAGCACGTCGCGAACGACCGGAGGGGAATCCTCCATCCTGAACACCACGGCGTTCGTCAGGTAGTTGTTGCCGGACGCGGCCGACAGCAGCTCGTCGCGCACCTCGCGCAACTCGGCGTCCGCGGCGCGACCCGGGAACGCGCGCCCAAAGAGGTTGCGGGCAACTCGAACGCGAGTCGACAGGATGACGTCGGACCTCGGACCGGACACATCGAGCCATCCGGCGGGCGCGCTCATCATGGTCTCAAGCGTCCACATCGCTCTTCTCCAGACGACAGTCCTCGAGCCCTCGTATCGCGTCCCGAAGTTCCGCCGCTCTCTCGTAGTCCTCGCGACGGACCGCCTGCGCGAGTTCCGTCCGTAGGCGTCTGAGCTCACGCCGCGACTCGATACGTTCTTCCTGCCCGGGCGGGAATCCACCCACGTGCTCCGTTCCACCGTGTATGCGACGCAGCAGCGGAAGGAGTTCCTCCTCGAATGCCCCGTAGCACTCCCCGCATCCCAGACGACCCGTTCGCCTGAACTCCGCGTATGAGAGGCCGCACTGCGGACAGACGTCGGCGTCGTCACCGGGTCCGCCTCCGGCCGCCGCGGCGTCCTCGAGAAGCCCCATGAGTATGTTGACCAGCGGCCCCGCCAGCGACGAGAGCCCGGGGCCGACCCCCCTGGTCCGCGAGCACTCCTCGCAGAGGCCCCACGTCCGGAGCTGCCCGTCGACCATCTCGGTGTACCTTATCGAAGCGGGCCTACGCCCACACTCTTCGCATCTCATGCGGCCGCTCCGTCGCCATGCGTTGCCACTCGCCCGTCACTGAGTTCGATGACCCGGTCGGCTCTCTCCCACAGACCCTGGTTGTGGGTGACGATCACGAACGTCTGCCCCATGGAGTCTCGCAGTCCCCAGATGAGGTCGTGCAGCTCTTCGCTCGACGTCTGGTCGAGGTTCCCCGACGGCTCGTCCGCCAGGACGAGCAGTGGACCGGTCGCCAGGGCCCTCGCGACGGCACAACGCTGCTCCTCGCCACCCGACAGCTCGCCGGGCCTGTGATCGAGCCTGCCGTCGAGCCTGACGGCTGACAGGAGCGAAGAAGCTCTGGCGACCGCCTCGTCGCGCTGCGCGCCGGCTATGAGGAGCGGCATCATCACGTTCTCGAGAGCGGTCAGCTCGCGCATGAGGTGGTGGAACTGGAACACGAACCCGACCGTCCTGTTCCGGAACGAAGCCCGCTCGCGGTCGTTCAGGGCGAAGACGTCGGTCCCGTCGAGCCTCACGGTTCCCGATGTCGGCCTGTCGAGCGCGCCCATGATGTGGAGAAGCGTGCTCTTGCCGACGCCTGAGGGGCCGATGATCGCGACGACCTCGCCCTTGCTGACAGTGAGGTCGACGCCCCGAAGGACGTCGAGCCGCTCCGGACCCGTCTGGAAGCTCTTGGTGACTCCGTCGAGCAGCAGCATGGCAGCGTCTGGACTCAATCCGTTTACTCCCGCCTGATCGCCTCGACCGGCTCGAGCCTCGCGGCCTTCCACGATGGGTACATCGACGCGACGAAGCTTATCGCCACCGCGGCCAGCGCAACGAGCAGGAAGTCAAGGCCGTGCATCTCGACCGGCAGCGTCTCAATGGGATAGACGTCGCCGGGCAGAGTCACGAACTGGTACCTGTCGAGGAGCGACGCGAGGATGTAACCCGCGACGCTGCCCACAATGGTGCCCGCGGCCCCGATCACCAGCCCCTCGAAGACGAAGATCCTCAGTATCGACTTGGATGTGGCGCCCATCGACTTCATGATGCCTATGTCCTTGGTCTTCTCCATCACCACCATGATGAGCGTGCTCGCGATGTTGAATGCGGCCACCAGTATGATGAGGGAGAGGATCCAGAACATGACCTTCTTCTCGGTCCTCATCCAGGTGAAGAGATTCCTGTTGAGCTCTATCCAGTTGTTGGCCCTGTACGGGAAGCCCCCCACCCATTCCACTATGTCTGCCGCTACCGCAGGTGCGTTGTACGGGTCGTGTATCTTGACCGAGATCCCGATGACGCCGTCTCCCAGGGCGAAGAGCCGCTGCGCCTCCGGCAGGTCGATGTAGACGAGCGACTGGTCGTACTCGTACATGCCCGAGCTGAAGAGACTCCTGACCTCGAACCGGCCGACCGTAGGCATGAGGCCCATCGGCGTCAGGACGTAGTCGAACGGCGACGTGACCGACACCGTGTCGCCGAGCGACATTCGAAGGCGCTTCGCCAGCTCGTCGCCGACGACGATGCCCGGCAGCTCACCGGGTCTCGTCGCGAGGTCGGTGATCGGCGGATCTATGTTCGTGAGGATGTCCGTGACATGCGACTCACGGGCGAGGTCGACTCCCCTGACCACGGCGCCGTCGGAACCGCCGTAGCCCTGGATGACCGCCTTGGTGTACGTGAACGGGGCCGCCGCAACAACCTCGTGGTACTCCTCCACGCGCTCGGTCAGAGCGTCGTAGTCGGTGATCGGCTCGTTCCCGTAGCGAAGCAGTATTATGTGCGCGTTGATCCCGATTATGCG
>CAZLTC010000010.1:0-44209 GCA_964562405.1 uncultured bacterium
CAGCATCTTGCGGGAATGCAGTCGTCGAAGGTCATCGTCGCCATCAACAAGGACCCCGACGCGCCGATCTTCAAGAGCGCCACGTTTGGCATCGTCGGCGACCTGAACGAGGTTCTTCCGGCCCTGACGAAGAGCATCAGGGCCGCTCTCTAGAGCGTCCTCGCTTCCGCATCCATGCGACAGACACGGCCGTCCCCGGGTTGTTCCGGGAACGGCCGTGTCTGCTGCAGAGACCATCAGAGCTGCGTCCCGTGCTCACGGGGAGACGCGCAGCTCACCCAGTCTGTCGTCGACCCTGTTGTCCATCGGCACGCACTCGGGCGGCGTCGGTATCGACTCCGGTAGACCGGTGGCGGACTCCGAGATCTGCACGGGGAACTGCTCGAGGAGGCCCTCCGGCAGAACGTCGGTCACCACCCGTCCGCTCATCTCCATCGGGACGGGAAGCCCGAGGGCGGCCAACAGCGTCGGGGCGACGTCCACGGTGGTCAGATTGAGCATGTTGCTCTGCTGCGGAAGGTGAGGACCGCGCACCATGAAGACCCCGGGCGGGTTCAGCTCATGCCCTGCGGTGGATGGCGGAGCCGAGGTCGAGGGATGCGTTCCGTAGGCGGACATCAGGATGAAGATCGTGCGTTCGTCCGTGAGCCGCAGAAGTCTGGCGACGGCGGAGTCCACGAACGTGTAGTAGTTCGGGACGACGTCCGAGCAACTTGGGCTCCCGAGCTCGAGTCCCTCGAAGTACTCCGGCGCGGCCTGTCCGAGGAAGCGGTGCATCGCCGCATCCAGCCCTCCCATGTAGACGAGTGCGAGGTCCGGTTCCTCCTCGGCGATGAGGCGTCCGGCGGTGTCGAGCGCTATCCTGTCCGCGAGATAGCCCCACTTGACCGCTGTAAGGTTCTCCGACTCCGGCTGCGAGTTGTCGCATCCGGCGTGTATGTTCGATTCGAAATCGGCATTGACCGTCTCCATGTTGTTGCCGACGGCCTCCGAGATGATGGCTTCGTATTCCTCTCCGACCGCCTCGCCCGGCGCGCCGTCGAAGAGCGCCGGCGCCAGCGAACGCGTATGCTCGCTCGAGGCTGGCGGGTACGGGGCGATCGCCGGGCCGCCCTCCCGCGGCAGCGGCCACGAAGTGGGCCAGCCGACCGCCAGGGCGCGGCCACCCGCGTTCTGTACCAGGGACGCCAACGCCGGAACGATGCCGAACAGCCTGCGGTCTCCCTGGCCTTCGACCACGGCCGCCTCCGACTCGGTCAGCGGCGTGCCTCTGCCCACGATCGTCCAACCGACCTGCGGCAGAGTGGGCGTGTCCGCCCCCATCTCACCGGAGACGGCGGACCTCATGATGCGCCCGATGTTCGGCAGCTGTCCCGACTCCGCGTACTTCGACAGGAGAAACCAGTCGAGTCCGTCGACGCCGAGCACGATGACCTTGAGACCGGTCGTCGGTCCCTCCATCGCGGCCGGCTGTGGGTTCCACACGATCGCTCCCACGAGAAGCCCGACCGAGACCACCAGTAACACCATGAGGACCACTCGACGATAAGTCATGTTGTGCCGCACTCCCGGTTTGTCTGTTGTAGGTAGCAGCCTTTGCCTGTAAGCTATTTAGCATGCCCAAAACCGGCCCGTCAAGCACAAGGTCCCCGAACGATCGCGCTCCGCGCGGTTCATCGGAGCCCCGGAAGCTCATTATTCGAGGCGCCCGAGAGCACAATCTCAAGGGCTTCGACCTCGAGATCCCTCGCGACGCGCTCGTCGTGATCACCGGCCTGTCAGGCTCGGGCAAGTCCTCGCTCGCATTCGACACCATCTATGCCGAGGGCCAGCGGCGGTACGTCGAGTCGCTTTCGGCCTACGCCCGCCAGTTCCTTTCCCAGATGCAGAAGCCCAGGGTGGAGTTGATCGAGGGGCTCTCGCCCGCCATATCGATCGAGCAGCGCACTGCCTCGCGCAATCCGCGCTCCACCGTGGGAACGGCGACCGAGATATACGACTACCTGCGGCTCCTCTATGCCAGGGTCGGCAAGCCCCACTGCCACCTCTGCGGCCGCGAGATCACGAGGCTTACGGTCGACCAGATGGCCGACCTCGTTCTGGCCGATGGCGAGGGCGCGCGCGTTCAGGTCCTGGCCCCGGTCGTGCGCGGCAAGAAGGGTGAGCACAAGGCGCTCCTCACCAGGCTCGAGAAGAACGGGTTCGTCCGCGTCCGCATAGACGGAGAGGTGCGGGAGCTGGCCGATCCGGGCAAGCTCCGCAAGAACAGCAAGCACACCATCGAGGTGATCGTCGACCGGCTCGTCGCGAAGTCAGACGCGAGGCAGAGGTTGGTCGACTCGCTCGAGACGGCGCTGGGGCTGACGGACGGCCTCGTGCTTGTCGTGCGGGGTAAGGACGAGATGCTCATGAGCGCCACGGCGAGCTGCCCGCACTGCGGTGTGGGCCTGGGCGAGATCGCGCCCCGGATGTTCTCATTCAACAGCCCGTACGGCGCCTGCTCCGAGTGCGGAGGCCTCGGGACGAAGATGCGGGTCGATCCCGGTCTCATCGTTCCCGACAAGGGCCTCTCGCTCCGCGAAGGCGCGGTCTCCTGCTGGCCCGACCTGGCGACCGGGTGGGCCAGGCACAAGCTGGACGCGCTGTCGAAGTACTATGAGTTCGACCTCCTGACGCCGTTCGCCGAGCTCGACCCTCACGTCCAGGACGTTCTCCTCAACGGGTCCGGGGACGAGAAGATCGAGTTCAAGATAGAGTTCGAGAAGGGCAAGTGGGAGTACGTCGGTGGGTTCGAGGGTGCGATACCGAACCTGGAGAGACGTTACCGGGAGACGAAGTCCGAGAACGTGCGCCGGTGGATAGAGGGCTTCATGGCCGTCGACCGCTGCCCGTCGTGCGGAGGTGCCAGGCTCAGACCCGAATCGCTTGCCGTATCCGTCGGCGGTCTCGCGATCAATGAGGTGACGGCCTTCTCGGTGAAACAGTGCCTTGCGTTCTTCGACGACCTCGAGCTCAAGGGCGCCGCCAAGAAGATCGCGCACGAGATCCTGAAGGAGATCGGTGAGCGACTGGGCTTCCTCTCCAACGTGGGGCTGGACTATCTCACGCTCGACCGTTCCTCCGGGACGCTGTCCGGCGGCGAGGCCCAGCGGATCAGGCTCGCCACGCAGATCGGGACGCGCCTCGTCGGAGTGCTCTACATCCTGGACGAGCCCTCGATAGGACTCCACCAGCACGACAACGCGAAGCTCCTGCGGACCCTGACCGCGCTGCGCGACATCGGCAACACGGTCATCGTTGTCGAGCACGACGAGGAGACGATACGGACGGCCGATTGGGTGGTCGACCTGGGCCCGGGCGCCGGGAGGGAGGGGGGCCACGTCGTGGCCAGCTGCCCCCCGGACGAGCTGGTCTCGGTCAAGGGTTCCCTCACCGGCCGGTATCTGTCGGGCGAGGCACGGATAGAGCTTCCCAAGAGCCGTCGCGCCTTGGACGGGCGCGCGATACGGGTTGTTGGCGCGGCTGAGAACAACCTCGCGAATATCGACGTCGAGGTACCGCTCGGCACACTCACGTGCGTCACGGGAGTTTCGGGGTCCGGCAAGAGCACGCTCGTGTCGGACATCCTCTACCGCGCCCTATCCGAGTGGTTCTACCGCTCGCGCAAGATCCCGGGACGCTTCGACCGCATCGAGGGCATCGAGCACATAGACAAAGTGGTCAACATCAGCCAGTCGCCTATCGGCAGGACGCCGAGGTCGAACCCGGCGACGTACACGGGCACCTTCGTCCACATACGTCAGCTCTTTGCCAAGGTCCCCGAGGCCAGGGCCAGGGGTTACAGGCCCGGACGGTTCAGCTTCAACGTCAAGGGGGGGCGGTGCGAGGCCTGCCAGGGCGGCGGACAGGTCAAGATAGAGATGCATTTCCTGCCGGACGTCTTCGTGACGTGCGAGGCTTGCGGGGGAACGAGGTTCAACCGCGAGACCATCGAGATCCTCTACAAGGGAAAGAGCATTGCGGAGGTGCTCGAGATGACCGTCGACGAGGGGCTCGACTTCTTCTCGAGCGTCCCGATGATCCGACGCAAGCTCGAGACGCTCCGGGACGTCGGCCTGGGCTATGTCGGTCTCGGGCAGTCCGCGACGACGCTCTCCGGGGGTGAGGCGCAGCGCATCAAGCTTGCGACCGAGCTCTCGAGAAGGAGCACAGGCCGAACTCTCTACATTCTCGACGAGCCGACAACGGGACTCCACTTCCACGACGTCAAGATGCTCTTGTCGGTGCTGTCGCGGCTGGTCG
This sequence comes from uncultured bacterium, assembly GCA_964562405.1. Classification (GTDB taxonomy): domain Bacteria; phylum Joyebacterota; class Joyebacteria; order Joyebacterales; family Joyebacteraceae; genus WJLY01. Next base: position 4,303 of record CAZLTC010000010.1, read on the forward strand.
ATCGCGGGAACACGGTGCTTGTCATAGAGCACAACCTGGACGTCATCAAGACGGCCGATCACATCATCGACCTCGGTCCCAAGGGAGGGGACGAGGGAGGGCACGTTGTAGTGGAGGGCACGCCGGAGCAGGTGGCTCTTTGCGAAGACTCGTTCACCGGTCAGGTCTTGAGGAGGGTGTTGGGCGGCGTTCAGTCGAACACGTCCGGGGCCAAAACGCCTTGACCAGGGCCTCCGAACTCACATACCATAACAGGTCGGACTCCGTACGTCCGGGAGGCTCGGACGAGCCTCCCGGACGTACGGATGGGCGCGTCGACCATCAGCGGGAGGGTCAGTTGGGAACCGAAACGGCCGCGGGCGTCAGGACCCCGCTCTACTCCAGGCACGTCGCCGCGGGCGCCAGGCTCGTGGAGTTCGCCGGCTACGCGCTGCCGATCTTCTACGAGGGCATAGTGGCCGAGCACCGGCTGGTGAGACGCGCTGCCGGGCTATTCGACGTGTCGCACATGGGCGAGTTCATCCTGTCTGGACCGGGCGCGCTCGCCACCATCGACACGCTTCTGACGAACAACGTTGCCACGCTCAAGGTCGGAGGCGTCAGGCTCTCATTCATGTGCCACGAGTCGGGAGGCGTCGTTGATGACCTTCTCGTCTACAGGCTCCCCGATGCATACATGCTCGTCGTCAACGGCGCGAACCGGCACAAGGACCTGGCGTGGGTGCGGGAGCACCTCGGCCCGGGGACCGAACTTCGCGACGCGTCCGACGACACGGCGCTCATAGCGATCCAGGGCCCGGAGTCGGAGAGCATCGTGGCGGGCATCGCGCGCGGTGACGTCTCGGGAATGGGCTTCTATCAGTCGGCGAGGCTCGAGGTCGCGGGTCACGACGTTCTGGTCTCAAGGACGGGCTACACGGGCGAGGACGGCTTCGAGGTCTACTGCGGCCCGGACGAGGCCCCATTGATCTGGGACGCGCTCCTCGAGGAGGGGAGACCACACGGTGCACGCCCGGTCGGCCTGGGAGCACGCGACACTCTCCGTCTCGAGATGGGGTACTGCCTCTACGGGAACGACATCGATGAGACGAGGACCCCGGTCGAGGCCGGGCTCATGTGGATCACGAAGCTCGACAAGGGAGACTTCATAGGCAGGGACGCGATACGGAACGCCCTGAACGCGGGCCCCGCAGAGAGGCTCGTCGGCTTCGAGCTCGTGGGGCGCGGGGTACCGAGACAGCACCAGAAGATGTTCGCAGGAGGCAGAGAGGTCGGCGAGGTCACGAGCGGGACGTTCTCGCCCAGTCTTGAGAAGGGCATAGGACTGGGCTATCTGGCTTCGGACGTGTCGGGTGAGTTCGCCGTCGAGATACGCGGGAAGGCCGTGGAAGCGAGGATGGTGTCGCTTCCGTTCTACCGTGATGGAAGCGTGAGGCGGAGGAAGTAGAGCCGGTCCTGTCCGGCGACGGCAAGCGCCGGCATCTGCGCGCGGGGCCGCTGCCGCGGAGACGATGCCACGGGGGGATCAATGAGCGAGCGGGATCTTCAGTTCACCAAGACGCACGAGTGGTTGCGCTTGGACGGAGATGAGGTCGTGGTGGGGCTGTCGGACTACGCCCAGGGCGAACTCGGGGACATCGTGTTCGTCGAGCTGCCGGTGGTCGGCACCGCCGTGGCCAAGGATGAGAGCCTGACCACCCTGGAGTCCGTCAAGAGCGTCAGCGAGGTGTACGCGCCGGTCTCAGGGAAGATCTCGGCGGTGAACGACGCGCTCGACGACGACCCCGGTGTGATCAACACGGACCCCTACGGCGACGGCTGGATGTTCAGGATCGAAATGTCGGACGTGGATGAGCTCGACGACCTCATGTCCGCCGACGAGTACGAGGAATTCATCAAGGGGTAGCCATCGGTGCCGTACGTCCCGAACACCGACCGCGACCGCGAGGCAATGCTCCGCGAGACGGGCGCTTCGTCGATCGATGATCTCTTCTGTGACGTCCCTGCCGAGCTGCGCCTCGGGCGGCTGCTCGACCTGCCGGGGCCGCTCTCCGAACACGAGCTGGTCCGTCACATGTCGAGGCTCGCTCGCATGAACAGGACAGCCGACGACGTGCTGTCGTTCGTGGGCGGCGGGGTCTACGACGCCTACGTGCCGTCGGTGGTGCCCCACATCACCCGAATGCCTCAGTTCTCGACCGCCTACACGCCTTACCAGGCCGAGGTCAGCCAGGGGACGCTCCAGGCGATCTACGAGTTCCAGACGCTCATCGCGCGACTCACGGAGATGGAGGTCGCCAACGCGTCGCTCTACGATGGCGCGTCGGCGGCGGCCGAGGCGGCGCTGATGTCGGTCGGGGCCACGGGAAGGAAGAAGGTCGCCGTGGCGGCCACCGCCTCTCCCGCCGTTCGGACCGTCCTGCGGACCTATCTGTCTTCGCTGGGCGTCGAGATCGTCGAGGCGCGGTTCGATGCGGGGGGCACGTCGCTCGAGGATCTCCCGAGGTCGGTCGAGGGGTGCGCCGCGCTCGTCGTGCAGCATCCGAACTTCTTCGGCGCGCTCGAGCCGGTCGTCGAACTCGGCGAGGTGGCGAGGTCGGCCGGCGCGCTCCTCGTGTCGGTCGTCGACCCGCTGTCCCTGGCAGTGATCGCGCCGCCGGGCCAGTACGGGGCCGACATAGCGGTCGGCGAGGGCCAGTCGCTCGGCGGGCACATGGGTTTCGGTGGGCCGCTACTCGGATTCCTCTCCACGACCCGGAAGCATGTGAGGAGGATGCCGGGCAGGATCATAGGGGCAACGGAGGACGACTCCGGGCGTCGCGGCTACGTCATGACACTCCAGACGCGCGAGCAGCACATAAGGCGCGCGAAGGCCACGTCGAACATCTGCACGAACCAGGCGCTCGTGGCACTCGGCGCCACGGTCTACATGTCTCTCCTGGGCAAGGAGGGACTGCGCGAGCTGGCGCTCCGCGTGACGTCGACTGCGCACTATGCGGCCTCGGTGCTCGGCCGCATCGACGGCGTGAGCGTTGCGTTCGACCGCCCGTTCTTCCGGGAGTTCGTAGTTGAGCTTCCGCTGGACGCCCACAAGGCCAAGGCGGCCCTCGCCGATGCCGGCATATGGCCGGGCATCTCCTGTGGCTGCTACTACGACGGGATGGAGAACTGCCTCCTGGTCTCGGTGTCGGAGAGGCACGACAGACACGACGTCGACACGCTGGCCTCCGCGGTCGAGGCCGTCGTTTCCACGGGAGGTGCCGGATGAGCAACGCCTCTCGTCAGCATAGGGTGCTCGAGCGCACGGTCTTCGAACTGGGGAGCCCCGGGCGACGCGGGTGGCGGCTCCCGACTCTCGACGTTCCCGAGGTCGATCTGGAGCGTGCGTTCGGCGCCGAGAACCTGCGGATCCGGCCCGCCGAGTTGCCCGAGTTGTCGGAGCCGGAGGTCGCACGCCACTTCACGCGTCTTGCCGAGATGAACCATCACATCGACAGGTCCATATACCCGCTTGGTTCATGCACGATGAAGTACAACCCGAAGGTCAACGAGGACGTTGCCTCGCTCCCGGGCTTCACGCGGCTGCACCCCGAGACCGACGCCGCCCACTGCCAGGGAGCGATATCGCTCATGTACAACCTCTCGCGGTTCCTCTGCGAGATATCCGGCATGGACGCCGTGAGCCTCGAGCCGCCGGCGGGCGCGTCGGGCGAGCTGACGGGCATGCTCATCGTCGGGGCGTACATGCGCGCCCGCGGCGAGACGCGTGACAGGGTCATCGTCCCCGACTCCGCGCACGGCACGAATCCGGCAAGCCTGGCGCTGGCAGGCTTCACGCCGGTCGAGATCGCTTCCGGCCCCGACGGACGCGTCGACCTTGAGGCCTTGAGGGCAGCCGTCGACGAGCGTACGGCCGCCATGATGATCACCAACCCTAACACGCTGGGCGTGTTCGAGAAGCGCATCGTCGAGATCGCGGAGATCGTGCACGGCGCGGGTGCGCTTCTCTATATGGATGGCGCCAACCTGAATGCGTCGCTCGGCGTGGTGAGACCGGGGGACGCCGGCTTCGACGTCATGCACTTCAACCTGCACAAGACGTTCTCGGCTCCGCACGGAGGGGGAGGACCCGGATCCGGTCCGGTCGGCGTGAGGGCCTTCCTGAGCGGCTATCTCCCGAGCCCCGTGCCCGCACGCGACGAGCGCAGGTCGCGCGGGGTCGAGTACTACATGGACTACGAACGTCCCCACTCCATAGGCAAGGTTCAGTCCTGGTACGGGAACTTCCTTGTAATGGTCAAGGCGTACGCTTACATATTGACGTTGGGACCCGTCGGTCTCCGCCGCGTCGCGGAGAACGCGGTGTTGAACGCGAACTACCTGCAGGAGAAGCTCAAGGACGACTACGACCTCCCGTATCCCGGCCGATGCCAGCACGAGTTCGTGCTGTCGGCGTCGCGCCAGAAGGCGTGCGGGGTCAGGGCGCTCGATGTGGCGAAGCGCCTGCTCGATCTGGGCGTTCACGCGCCGACGGTGTATTTCCCCCTCATCGTCAAGGAAGCGCTCATGATCGAGCCGACGGAGACGGAGAGCAGGTCGTCCCTGGACGGCTTCGTCGACGCGATGCAGCGCATAGCTCGCGAATCCTCGACGATGCCGGACACGGTCACTTCGGCTCCGGTCCTTACACCCGTGGGCAGGCTCGACGAGTCCCGGGCGGCCAAGGAGCTGAACGTGGTCTGGGAGGGGGAGGAGTAGGTGGACCCGCTCCGGTGGCGGTCCTGGCCGATGCTGAGGAGCCCGGTCCGGGCGGTCGCGGCGGTCGCCTTCATCGTGGTCGTCGCGTGGTTCCTCCAGACATGGCTCAGGACGGGCTACTTCACGGTCGTCGCCGTACTCCTCGTCTGGGGACAGGTGGCCGGCTTCTTCCTCCCCACGTGGTACGCCCTGACCGTCGAGGGGGTGGCGGTGAGGGGGCTTCTCTCAAGGAAGGAGAAGCCCTGGAGCGAATTCCGGTCCTACCAGGTCGACAAGGAGGGAGTCCTCCTGTCGCCGTTCCTGGGACCGTCGAGGCTCGCGAAGTTCAGGGGCGTCTCGCTCCAGTTCCACGGCAATCGCGAGGAAGTCCTCGCATTCGTGGAGCGGGCCATGGAAGGTCGCGGAGCGTCCGATGCCGATGTGGGCGATGAGGGACAAGTCGCGTGAGGAAGGGCCTCCTCCGGACCAGCGGGAGATCATGGATCGGTTCGCGACCAAGGTCGTCGAATGGAGGATGACGGCACCGGCAATACTCTTCCTGGAGTCCGCAAAGCCGCTGTCGTTCCTGGGCAATCAGGCTCTGATATTCTTCCAGCCTATCGTCCAGTCGATCTTCAACTTCAGGACGTACGATGAATTCATCGAGATCCTCGAGGACAGGCAGAACATAGAATACCTCCTCGTGAAGATGGAGGAGCTGGAGTCCGAGCGCACCAAACTGGAGCGCGAGGAAAGGAAGCGGCGCCGCGAAGAGCGGCGTGCCGCGAAGGCGCCTAAGGAAGGTACTGATGAGTGAGAACGGCAAGATCAGAGCTATCGTCGCCACCGATTGCGGCAGCACGACGACAAAGGCGATCCTGATCAAGCTCGTCGACGGCGAGTACAGGTTGATCGTCAGGGGGGAGGCGCCTACCACTGTGGAGGCGCCGTTCGAGGACGTCACAAGGGGCGTTCTGAACGCGATCAGGGAGGTGGAGGAGCTCTCGGGGCAGGAGATACTCGACGGCGAGAAGATCATCCATCCGAACGACGGCGACAAGCACGGCGTCGACCTCTACCTGTCGACTTCGAGCGCGGGCGGCGGGCTCCAGATGATGGTGGCGGGCGTCGTCATGAGCATGACGGCGGAGAGCGCGCAGCGGGCGGCCCTGGGCGCCGGCGCGATCGTGATGGACGTTCTGGCCTCGAACGACGGCCGGCTTCCGCACGAACAGATCGAGCGCATACGGCACCTGCGGCCCGACATGATACTCCTCTCCGGCGGCATCGACGGCGGCACGATCACGCACGTCGTCGAACTGGGTCAGATCATATCCGCCGCGGACCCGAAGCCTCGCCTCGGCGTCGGCTACGCCCTGCCGGTCATCTACGCGGGCAACAAGAACGCCACGGGTGAGGTCGAGAAGCTCCTCAAGGACAAGACGGTCCTCTACACCGTCGACAACCTGAGACCCGTCCTCGAGCGCGAGAACCTGGGACCCGCGAGGGACAAGATCCACGACCTCTTCATGGAGCACGTCATGGCCCAAGCCCCAGGCTACAACAAGCTCATGGGCTGGACGGACTCCCCGATCATGCCGACCCCCGGCGCCGTCGGCTCGATCATCGAGACGATCGCCAAGCGGCAGAGCATAGAGGTCGTCGGCGTCGACATCGGCGGGGCCACCACGGACGTCTTCTCCGTCTTCAAGAACACGTTCAACCGCACCGTTTCGGCTAACCTCGGCATGAGCTACTCCGTCTCCAACGTCCTCGCCGAGGCGGGCATCGAGAACGTAATGCGATGGGTGCCGTTCGAGCTGGGCGAGCTCGAGGTCCGCAACCGCATCAAGAACAAGATGATCCGACCGACTACCGTTCCGCAGTCCCTGCAGGACCTCAAGCTCGAACAGGCGATCGCGCGTGAGGCTCTCAGACTGGCGTTCGAACAGCACAAGTCGTTTGCAGTGAGTCTCAAGGGCGTCCAGCAGGAGAGAACGATATCGGACGCTTTCGACCAGTCGGCGTCGGGCGAGACCCTCGTGGACATGATGGAGCTCGACCTCCTCGTCGGTTCGGGCGGAGTCCTCTCTCACGCGCCCAGGCGGCAGCAGGCGGCGATGATGCTGATCGACGGGTTCATGCCGGAGGGCGTGACCAGACTCGCGGTCGACTCGATCTTCATGATGCCCCAGCTCGGCGTTCTGGCAGAGGTGCATGAGAAGGCCGCCACGGAGGTCTTCGAGAAGGACTGCCTCATACACCTCGGCACGCTCGTCGCGCCGGTCGGGACGTCTCAGGAGGGCAAGCCCTGCATCAAGTTCGAAGCGACGATGCCCGACGGCCGGACGATCTCTGAGGACATCCCGTTCGGAGACATGCGCGTCTACCCGCTGGACGTCAGCGAGACGGCGGACGTCAAGGTGACGCCGACGAGAGGATTCGACGCGGGCGCCGGTCCCGCGAAGCCTCTCGAGGCCCGGCTGTCGGGCGGCGTGGTCGGGCTCATGGTCGACACAAGGGGTCGCCCCTTCAAGCTGCCGACGGATGAGAAGGAGCGCGTACAGAGGCTGGAGCGTTGGGCCAAGGCGTTCGACGCCTACCCGGCGTAAGCAACGGAGCGCGCGACCACAGCGCAACCAACCGAGGAGTTCGAAAGATGGCACACGCATACACACCAGGTCTCAAGGTCGCGGACCTGACGGTCTTCAGGAAGAACAGGCGCCTGCCCATCAAGGGTGAGGTCCTGGTCAACGTGGGCGACTCCGTCAAGTCCGACACGGTGGTGGCAAGGACGCACCTGCCCGGCAACGTGCAGCTCATGAACATCGCAAGTAAGCTCGGGATCCCACCCGAGGACCTTCCAACCGTCATGAAGAAGAAGGAAGGCGACAAGGTGGAGAAGGGTGACACGATCGCTGAGACACAGGGCTTCTTCGGACTGATGAGGTCCAAGATCTCCTCGCCGTGCACCGGCACTCTCGAGAGCGTGTCAACGATCACGGGCCAGGCGATCTTCCGGGAGCCCCCCACACCCATCGAGATCGACGCGTACATCGACGGCAAGGTGGTCGAGATCATCCCGGACGAGGGAGTCGTCGTCGAGGCCGTTGGCTCCTTCATCCAGGGCATCTTCGGCGTCGGAGGCGAGCGTACCGGGGAGATCAAGATCGTGGTGGACGACCCGGCCCAGCCGCTCGACGCGTCGATGATCGACGAGTCGATGAAGGGCATGGTCCTGATAGGGGGTTCCCACGTGACGTGGGACGGCCTCCAGAAGGCCATAAGCGTGGGCGCGGCGGGAGTCGTCGTCGGCGGCTTCGACGATCCCGACCTGCGCCGTCTGCTGGGCAAGGATCTCGGTGTGGCCATCACGGGTCACGAGAACATTGGCACCTCGCTCATCCTCACTGAGGGATTCGGTGAGATGGCCATGGCTCCTGCGACGTTCGAGCTGCTGACGCTGCGGCAGGGGAGGAAGGCCTCGATCAACGGCGCGACCCAGATCCGCGCCGGAGTGATCAGGCCCGAGATCGTGGTCCCGATGCAGGAGTCGACAGCGGCGGACGTCGTGGCCGATGGTGTCGCCTCGCTGGGTCTCGACATCGGAAGCAGGATCCGCGTCATACGTGATCCGAACTTCGGCGCTCTGGGAGAGGTCACGGAGCTTCCGAACGAACTCCGGAAGATGGAGTCGGAGACGATGGTTCGCGTCCTGCGCGTGATGCTCGACAACGGAGCTGAGGTGCTCCTTCCGCGCGCCAACGTGGAGATGATCGAGCGATAGGGCGGCACCCGCGCACGCGGGCGCCGGAAGTGGTTGGGCGCGATCGCCGCATTCACGCGCCTCGCGCGCTCCGGCCGTCGGTACAAGGCCGGACTTCGGGGACATTTGGCTTGACAGCGCGCGAGGAGTTTGATAATTTTCGAATTCACTCGTTGGGCGATCTCGCACGCTGGGATCGCCTCGGTTTCCGAGGCGACCGCGAAAGGAGCGGTTGATGTACCGAGCAGAGGCGCGCTCGAGCGCCGCGGGGACTCTCTCGTGGGCCGTCGTTGTCACTTTGGTGGCACTTGCGGCCCTTCTTCTGTGCCCCGTGTCGGTCGCGGCGCAGCAGGAGACAAGCTCGGCCGTCGTCGATTCCAGCGCCCCGCCTCTGGCGCCCCCGACGGACATCACCGCGGTCGACACGCCCAACGATCGGGGAGAAGCGATAACGCTCACATGGCAGTCCTCGCCGGACGAAGAGACCGGGCGGGTCACCGCGTACTCGATCTACAGGTCGACGCATCCCGATACCGGTTTCGTGTTCGCTGGCAGGGCCGCTCCGGGCAGCAACAGGTACAGGGACAGCGGCCTCGAGGACGGGGTCGGCTACTACCACAAGGTGGCCGCCACCGACGGAACGGTCGAGGCCTTCTCGGGCGTCGTCGGTCCCACGGTCGCCGAGCCCCAGTGGTTCAACACCAATCGCGTGAACGTGATGATCGCCGCCATCATCTTCGTGGTCGCGATCATCTACTTCGTTACGTCCGCCAGATCCGGCAAAGAGCTCTTCATCCGAAGGCTACCGGGCCTCGACGAGGTCGACAACGCGGTCGGCCGCGCCACCGAGATGGGCAAGCCCATCCTCTACATCTCTGGCCTCTCGAGCGTTTCAGACGTGGCGACGATCGCCGCGATCAACATCCTCGGAGAGGTTGCCAAGAAGACCGCCGAATACAACACCAAGCTCATCGTGCCCTGCGCCGACCCGATCGTGATGGCAGTCGAGCAGGAGGTGGTCAAAGAAGCCTACGCTGAGGTGGGAAGGCCGGAAGCCTACAACGAGGACGACGTCTTCTATCTCACGAGGAGCCAGTTCGCGTACGTCGCGGGCGTCAACGGCATCATGGTCCGCCAGCGCCCTGCGACGATCCTCTACATGGGCATGTTCTACGCCGAGTCGCTCGTGCTCGCCGAGACGGGCGCTTCCGTCGGTGCGATACAGATCGCTGGAACGGACGCCGTGACTCAGCTGCCGTTCTTCATCACGTCGTGCGACTACACGCTCATCGGCGAGGAGTTGTACGCCGCGAGCGCCTATCTTTCCCGAGAGCCGGTGCTTCTGGGTGGGCTCAAGGGCCAGGACATGTTCAAGTTCCTGGTGGGCGTGCTCTTGATCATCGGCGTCGTGGTGGCCACTCTCGCGGCCACCGGCGTCATTTCTCACGATTTCATGTTGCCTCTGTACCAGACCGGCTAGCCGCCGGGGAGAGCGGGGGGAGTCCCAGATGCGTCGTCAGGTACCGCTGGCGCTCTGCTTCATCGCCGGCGTATTCATGGCCGTCCAGTACTTCATTCCTCACCACGCGGTGCAGGATACCTACGAGATCATCCTGGAGTGGCTTCAGACGCTTCTGGCCTTCGCGTTTCTGCTAGGTACAGTCAGCCTCGTCCGTGTGCACTGGCACAAGATCCGCAACCGCTCGAGCGACCGCGGATTCAGCGTGGTCGCCCTGGCCGGCCTGACCTCGATGATCGTCCTGGGGTTCGGCTTCCGCAGCCACATCTCGCCCGGCTCGCCCTTCGACGCGATGTTCCAGAACGTGCAGGTGCCGATCGAGGCGACCATGTTCTCGCTCCTGGCCTTCTACATCGCTTCGGCGGCGTTCCGCGCCTTCCGCGCCAGGACCCTGGAGGCTACTCTCCTTCTGGTAGCGGCCTGCATAGTCATGCTGGGCCGCGTTCCTATCGGTGACCTGATCAGCAAGGCCATTCCCGACGCGACCAGGTGGATTCTCGAGGTGCCCAATCTCGCGTCGAAGCGCGGTATCATGATCGGTGTGGGCCTCGGCATGATGGCAACGGCTCTCAAGATCGTCGTAGGTATCGAGAGGGCCTGGATGGGAGGCAGCGACTAGGCGCGCCGTTGAGGCGCCGTCCGGGCGCGGTCGGAGGGTGATGATGAGTAGCAGGTGGGAGCGGCTTCTACTAATAGACAGGCGGTGGATATTCCTCCTGATCGGGATAGCGGTTGTCATCCCGTTCTACCTGCCGCTTGGCCTGCCCGTCATTGTCACCGAGCCCACCCAGGACCTGTACGACGCGGTCGACGCCATCCCACCGAACGAGCAGCCGCTGCTGCTCTCCATCGACTATGCGCCCGCCACGCTTCCGGAACTCGAGCCGATGGCGGTGGCGATATTGCGTCACTGCTTCAGCAAGAACATTCGCGTCGCCATCCTGACGCTGAATCCAGCCGGATACGGCCTCGCGGAGCGCGTCATGATCAAGGTCGCGGAGGAGTACGGCAAGGAATACGGCAAGGACTACGTCTTCCTGGGCTTCCAGCCCGGCATCTCCGCGCCGATCCTGGGCATGGGCGTGAACATCCGCAACGTGTTCCCGGACGATGCGTACGGAACGCCGCTCATCGACGTCCCGATGATGGACGGCATCCGCAACTACGACGAAATACCCCTCATGATAACGCTCGCCGGATGGTCGGCGGCCGAGGCATGGATCTACTACGCGTACCAGCCGTTCAGGCAGCAGGTCGGGGCCGGCGTCACGGCCGTCATGGCGACCGACTTCTACCCGTACTGGAACACGGGGCAGCTCGTCGGGATGCTGGGCGGGATGCGCGGGGCGGCGGAGTACGAGGTACTGATACAGCAGCAAGGCCAGGGTGCCAGGGGCATGGACTCGCAGTCCGTGATCCACATCCTGATCATCATTCTCATCGTCGTCGGGAACGCGGCGTACTTCGGATCCGGAAGAAAGAAGCTGGCGGCCGTGTGACGTTCGGTGTTGCGCTTGTTGTGATACTCGGAGGACCGTGATGGGGAACATCATCTGGGCGACCATCGGGGCGATCCTCACGCTCTCGGTGTACAGCTTTCTGTACAAGGACAACCCCTTCTACAAGTTCGCCGAGCATCTCGTCGTCGGTGTCTCCGCCGGGTACTACCTGGTCATCTACTACTACAACTACATTGACCCAAACGTCATCAGCCCCGTGTTCGGTCTGAATCTCGGCGGCGAGTCGATACGCCTGGGAGGCTCCCAGTGGTGGATTGCGCTCGTTCCCGGCATCCTGGGGCTTCTCCTCTACGCGAGGTTCTTCCCCAAATTCGCGTGGGTCGGTCGCTGGCCTCTGGGAATCTACGTGGGCGGCTACGCCGGTCTGGGCATCTCGCCCGTGATGCAGGCGAGGGTCATCGACCAGCTCGCTGCCAACTCGCTTCCGCTGGCGGGCGCTCCGGACCCGTACGCGGCCATGACGAACGTGAGCCTGGGGGTGGTGGTCTTCGCGGTCGTGACGTATCTCTTCATTGCGAAGGCCAATCTCGGAGCCAAGAACCGCGGCGCGCGTTTCGGAGTGATCGTGTTGGCTGCCGTGATCGGCTACGCGGGATACATCGTCCTATCTCTCCTCTCTCGCTCCGGCGTCGTGTCGCTGACCAATGTGCTCGTTGTCCTGGGCCTGCTCGGAACGCTTGCCTACTTCTTCTTCTCGATGCGGCACCGCGGAGTGCTCGGCGTGCTGTCTCGCGTAGGCATCGTGTTCCTGATGGTCGGCTTCGGCGCATCGTTCGGATACACGGTCATGTCGCGCGTGTCGCTCCTGATCGGCCGCGTGGACTTCATAATCAACGGCTGGATCCCGCTCCTGGGGCAGTTCTTCGGGGGCGGTTCCGGCGTCTGATGATCTGACGGTGCCGGGGACCCGGACCGTCATCGAGCGCGGGACGGCGCTCACCAGAACAGAGGACCCCCCGTCGCAAGGCCTTCAGATGCCGCGTTCCGACCGGATGTCCGGCTGGGATCGCGCCAACCATGGACGAACGATGAGGCTTGCGTACTTCATCCTCGCGGTGTTGTTAGCTCTGTCGGGGGCGGCCATGGCTGCCGACCCGGCGGGGCAGGCTCCGGCCGCGGCGGAGAGCGGTGATGGCGGGGTGCCGGCGCCCCCGGAATTGGTGCCGCCGGCGCCTCCGCTGGATCTCTTCGCGCGCGACTTCGTAGGTGACAACGACTCCGGTGACAAGATCATGCTCACGTGGTCGCTCTCGCCCGACGACGGGGCGGGCGCGGACGACGTGACGGGCTATCTGGTCAAGCGGTCGACCTCGCCCGGGACGGCCGGCGACACGCTCGCTGTCGTGCCGGCGGGCACGGACCGCTTCCTCGATGCGACCGCGGAGCCGGGCCGGGAGTACTACTACATGGTGAGCGCCCTGGATGCGGCCAATGTCTCAGACTCCGCGGTGTTCGGGCCCGCGGTGGGCCGCGCCAGTTTCTGGCAACCTGCCCGCACTCCGATCTTCGTTCTGATGTTCGGCTTCTTCGGCCTGGTGCTCTTCTTCACGAGGCGCGCGCAGCGCGGCGCCAGCTTGTTCATCCGCCGGATTCCGGGACTGAACGCGATCGAGGAGGCGGTCGGACGGGCGACGGAGATGGGCCGGCCGGTGCTCTACGTCCCGGGCATCGGCGAGATCGACGACATAATGACGATCGCGAGCCTGACGATCCTCTCTCACGTGGCCAAGATCACTGCGAAGTACGAGACGCCTCTCATCGTTCCGACCGCGAGAGCCGTGGTGATGTCGGCAGCGGAGGAGGTTGTGAAGGAGGCCTACGCGGAGGCGGGTCGTCCCGACGCCTACAACCCCGACAACGTGCGTTATCTCTCCGACGCGCAGTTCGCCTTCGCGGGTGCCGTGAACGGGATCATGCTCCGCGAGAAACCGGCGGCGAACCTGTATCTGGGCGCCTTCTGGGCAGAGTCGCTTCTCCTTGCCGAGACCGGGTTCGAGGCCGGAGCGATCCAGGTCGCCGGTACGGCGATGGTATCGCAGCTGCCGTTCTTCGTCACGGCGTGCGACTTCACGCTGATGGGCGAGGAGTTGTACGCGGCGAGCGCGTATCTCTCCAGGGAGCCGAAGCTCCTTGGCAGCCTCAAGGGCTCCGACTGGATGAAGGTCGTGAGCATCACCCTCATGGTGCTCGGCATTATCCTGAATCTCGTGGGAGTGACGGGTTTCGCCGAGTGGTTCAACACGCAGTGACCGGAGACGCGAGATGAGACGCGAGATACCACTCGCTATCACGTTCCTCATCGGCATGTTCATGCTCGTCGACTTCTTCGTCCCTCATCACGCGGTGTCGGGGCTCGCCGAGGAGATGAAGCAGTGGGGCACGATCGTGATCGCGGCGTCCATCCTGCTTGGGGTCGGCAACCTGGCGCGTGTCCACTTCCACAAGATCCGCAGGAGACGCGACGGATGGCAGTACAGCCTCATCACGTTAGGCGTGATGGTCGTGATGGTGGGATTCGGAGGGCCGTGGGGGACGATCGAGCAGGGCTCGCCCTTCAACTGGATGTTCCTGAACATGCAGGTGCCGCTGCAGGGCACGATGTTCTCGCTCCTGGCGTTCTTCATCGCCTCCGCCGCGTACAGGGCATTCAGACTCAGGTCGGCTGAGGCAAGCCTGCTCCTGGTGGCGGCCATCATCGTCATGCTGGGACGCGTGCCCATAGGCCAGTGGATGACGAGAGGGCTCCCGGAGAAGGCGACCCTGCCGTGGCTCACCGAGATCATCATGTCGTATCCGAACATGGCGGCGTTCAGGGGCATCCTCCTGGGGGCCGCGCTGGGTGTCATGGCGATGGGCCTTCGCGTGATACTGGGCATCGAGAGGTCCTATCTCGGCGGAGAGAAATAGACTGTGGCTGCGACCCGCATGATAGGGAACATAGACAGACGGATCATCTTCACGCTGATCTTCGTGGCGGTGATATGGCCTCTCGTGCAGCCGATGCGCCTCCCTATCGACGTGTCGCCGCCCGTGCAGGGGCTGTACGACGCCATCGAGGCCGTCCCGCCGGGTTCGATCATCATGCTGGCCGGCGACTACAGCGCCGACACGATGCCGGAACTCCAGCCGATGGTCGACGCGTTCGCCCGCCAGGCCTTCTCCCGTGACCTCCGCGTCATCGTTGCGTGTCTGTGGCCGGAGTCCCCGCCGCTCATCGAGAGGGCCATGACGCCGATCGCGGAGGAGTTCGGGAAGGAGTACGGCACGGACTACGTGAGCCTGGGCTACATGGCCGGCGGCACGGTCACGCTGCTGGGCATGGGCGCGAGCATCCCGAACACGTTCCCCACGGATTACGGAGGCACGCCCGTCCGCGAGCTACCGCTCATGCGGGAGGTGCAGAACTTCGACGACATCGTCCTCGTCATGAACGTGTCGGCGGGAACGCCCGGCACCAGGGAGTGGGTCCAGCAGGTGCAAAGCCGCTTCCACGTAGAGCTGGCCGCCGGAGTCACGGCCGTGAGCGCTCCCAACTTCTACCCGTACGTGCAGAGCGGACAGCTCGCGGGGCTCTTGGGCGGCCTCAAGGGCGCCGCCGAGTACGAGACCCTCGTGGGCGCTCCGGGTAACGCGACGCGAGGGATGGACGCGCAATCTGTCGTCCACGCCTTGATCGTCCTGTTCATTCTCCTCGGCAATCTGGCCTATTTCCTCTCGAGGCGGGGCTCGGGGGTCGGGCAGGCAGCGTAGGGGAGGCGTCCCATGAGCTGGCTACATCTGATCTTCAACGGTCCTCCCGGAACGCCGGCCTCCGTCATGTGGGGCTACTGGGTGGCGGCGATACTGACGCTCGCCATATACAGCTTTCTCTACAAGGACAACCCGTTCTACAAGTTTGCAGAGAGCCTGTTCGTCGGGATCGGTGCCGCGTACTACCTCTGCCTGCTCTACCATGAGACGCTGCTTCCGAAGCTCATTCAGCCCCTCTTCTTCTCGGGCGATCAGCCCGTGCAGTGGCTGAGGATATTCCCCGGCGTTCTGGCGGTCTTCATGCTGCTCAGGTTCTACCCGAAGCTCTCATGGCTCTCGCGGTGGTCGCTCGGTTTCGTGGTGGGGATGTACTCCGCCGTGAACATCACAGGATCGGCGCAGGGGGATTTCGTCGCCCAGATCCACGCGACGATGACGACCCCGCTGAACCAGGGCGGCGTGCTTGCCATCGTCCTGAACGCGAGTGCCATCGTCGGCGTCATCGCCGTGCTGACCTACTTCTTCTTCTCGAAAGAACACAAGGGTGCGCTCGGAGGCGTGGCCAAGCTCGGCATCTGGTTCCTGATGGTGGCCTTCGGCGCGTCGTTCGGATACACGGTCATGGGGCGCGTCTCGCTCCTGATCGGCAGAATGCAGTTCATGCTCTCCGACTGGCTGCACATCATCCGGTAGCCGGTCCGTTCGCCCGGCCCCGTCTGGGTGGCCGGCCCCCCACGAAGTGCCAGGTCTCCCCCCGGTGAGGGTACGCGAGGCGGTATGTCCGCGTGGCGGTTCATAGACACGGGTTTCCGCGACGGCGCCGCCAACATGGCCGTCGATGAGTCCCTCCTGAGGGGCGTCATCGCCGGGACGACGCCTCCCACGGTGCGTGTCTTCGGCTGGAGGCCGCCGACCGTCTCCACCGGGTACTCCCAGGATCTCCGCAGGGAGCTCGATCTGGAGGCTTGCGGGCGTGCGGGAGCAGGGGTGGTCAGGCGTCCGACCGGTGGCCGCGCGGTGCTGCATGCCGGGGAGCTGACCTACTCGGTGGTCGGGATGGCAGGGGCCGAGCCGCTGGGCGAGACCATCATGGAGACGTATCTGGCCATATCGAGGGCGCTCCTGGCAGGATTGGCGGTCCTGGGTGTGAGGGCAGACCTCGAGCAGGTGGCCTCGCCTGTGCGCGTCAGAGGCGAGGACGCATCGCCGCCCTGCTTCGCGAGCGCGGGCCGGTTCGAGATCGTCGTGGGCGGGAAGAAGCTGGTCGGCAGCGCGCAGAGGCGCCTCGGAGGGGCCATCCTGCAGCACGGTTCGCTCCTCATCGACGGCACGCACGTGGGCATCGCGGACCTATTGCGAGTCCCTGAGGCCCGGCGGGAGGCGATCCGCCGGTCGCTCGAGGAGAAGACGACATGCCTCGAGGAGCTCATGAGAAGGCGCCCGGAGTTCGCAGAAGTGGCCCGCGCCGTGGCCCGCGGCTTCGAGAGAGCGTGGAGGGTGAACCTCGAGCCAGCATGTCTGACAGCGTCCGAAGCTGAGGATGCCTCGGCGCTCGCAACTGAATACACCACAGGAGGTTAGGGTGGGGAAAAAGCAGTTGACAGTCCATGTGACCGGATGTAGGATGCGAAGTAGAGGAGAACGAATCGGCCTTCGTCCGAATCCTCGGACGATGTGATGTGTATCTCTATGCCGGATAACCCCCGAGGAGACTCTAGACCATGAATGCGCCGAGACTGAAGTCCCGGGAGTCCGCCGCCGTGGCGCTCGGAGCGGTTCTCGTGCTGGCGGTCATGCTGGCGGCCGCGCCTGCCATGGGCCAGGCGACCGGAAGCATAGCCGGCAAGGTGACCGACGCCGAAAGCGGCGCCCCACTGGGGTACACCAACGTGACGGTGCTCGGGACGCCCTACGGAGCGATGAGCAACCCGCAGGGCTACTTCGAGATCGACTTCGTGCCCGTCGGGACCTATGTCGTCAAGGCCACCTTCATCAGCTACGCCGACAACTCCGTCTCGAACGTGCTGGTAGAGGCCGACCGGACGACCGACGTCAACTTCGCCATGCAGGAACAGGCCCTGATGGCGGACGAGGTTCTGGTCGAGGCCGAGAGGCCGATGATCGAGACTGAGGGTACGGTCACCAGGCGCGTCATGGACCAGGAAGAGGTCAAGGTCAGGCCCATCAACACGGTGCAGGAGGCCATCGCGACCCAGCCTGGCGTGGTCCTCCACGAGGGCGAGATTCACGTTCGAGGGGGGCGTTCGAGCGAGGTTAAGATGTACGTGGACGGTATCGCGGTCACTGATGCCGCCACGGGAACGTCGAATCTCGAGGTGAGTCTGTCGTCGCTCTCCGAGTTCGAACTCCTGTCGGGCGGTTTCGATGCGGAGTACGGCAACGTGCAGTCGGGCGTCATCAATCTGCAGACCAGAGAGGGCGGCCGCGACTTCTCGGGCGAGCTCAAGTATATGACCGACGACTACGGCGCGCCCGAGCGCACCTACGACAACTTCGATAACGTGTCGTTCGGTATGGGCGGTCCGTTCATCACGGACAAGCTGCGCTACTACGTGTCCGGAGAGGGCAGGTTCAGCGACACGTACCTCAAGACCAATGAAGAGCGCGACGTTCACTACCTGTTCGGCGAGGGCCTCGGCATAGAGGCGCGGGACAGGCAGAACATGCTCGGTTCCGGCCAGGCGAAGTTCTCGTACCTCGTGTCGCCGACCCAGAAGCTCACAGCGGAGTACCTGATCTCGGAGACCAAGAGGGACTACTACAGCCACTCTTACTCGCGCGAGGGATACTGGTCGGCGGTACATGAGGACTGGTCGCACGTCCGGCTCGACAGCACCTACCACTTCTACAACGCGGCCGAGCACACTCCGACCCAGAACACGCGCTTCGAGCAGCGGAAGCTGGTCTGGAGGGACAGCGTCAGCCCGACCATGTTCTACACCGTCAAGCTGGCTCAGTTCGAATCCGAGACCAGGTGGTCGCTGCACGACAACCCCAATGACTACTGGTGGCAGGCGTATGTGGGTGGGGCGCGCACGACCGACCCGGACTCCGACAACGACCTGAATCTCGAAACCGGCTACTACAGGACCTGGGGAGACAATCTCGCCTGGTCCAAGGACATAACCAAGGCGACGACGTTCAAGGCCGACCTCACGAACCAGTCGAGCGAGACGCACCAGATGAAGACCGGTCTCGAGGTCGTCTACAACGAGCTGGACGTGACGGAGCTTTCGCTCGGGAACCTGATCCCGAGCGAGGGCGATACCTCGGAGACCGGATACACGTTCTTCGACTGGGACAGGGCGCTCTACACCGACGAGAGGAACTACCACAACATCTACAAGGGCTTCCCGTCGCACGGCGCCATGTATCTACAGGACAGGATGGCTTACGAGGGCATGATCGTCCGCGCGGGCCTCAGGCTCGACTGGTCCGACCCCGGCCCGGCGTCAGGCATCGGCGAGCGCCAGATCTGGCGTGAGCGGATCAAGGCCGTGCTGTCGCCGCGTCTGGGCATCGCTCACCCGATCTCGGACAGGGACGCTCTGCACTTCCATTATGGGCGCTTCTACCAGATGCCTCATCTCACCGCCTACTACGAGGCGGGGGAGGACCTCGAGAACGCGGCCGCCGGCCGGATAGTGGGATACTCGGGTCTCGAGCCTGAGGTCACCACGTCGTATCAGTTCGGCGCCGAACACCAGTTCTCACAGAACCTGGCGATGGACGTCACCGGGTTCTACAAGGACATCTTCGGGCTCCTTGCGACCGAGGAGTACGATCGTGGAGTCTCGGAGGGCAGCGTCTGGACCTATGTGAACAAGGACTACGCGTCCGTTCGCGGCGTCGAGTTCAAGCTGACGAAGAGGTTCTCGAACTTCTTCTCGGGTAACATGACGTACACTTGGCTTCAGGCGACCGGGGTGTCGTCCGACGAGAACCAGGGCGCTCAGGCCGAGGCGCTGGGGCTTCCCAGGCAGCCTCTGAAGGAGATTCCTCTCGATTGGGACGAGCGCAGCACGGTCACCGGCTTCCTGTTCGTCAGCGACCCCGGCAACTGGGAGATCACGTTCGACTACAACTACGGTAGCGGTACGCCGTACACTCCGACCTTCGTCGGGCAGAAGGAGATCCAGCCCGAGACGATCAACTCGGGCAGGCTCCCTTCGCACCAGATACTGAACCTGCGAGGCACCAAGAAGTACAGGCTGTACGGGCAGGAGTTCAGGCTCTTCTTTGAGGCCCTGAACGTCTTCGACAAGCGCAACGTCGAGGGTCTTGGGAACTACGGGGCCGAGTATTACACGGAGACCGGCAACCTGGGCGGCGCCTATCTCGAGACTCAGGACGAGGTCCAGGTGCTCGAGCCGCTCAACGATCCCTCGGTCTTTTCCGAAGGCCGATTGATCAGGGTTGGCATAGCTATCGACTGGTAGCAAGACCTCTCTGGACGGCGCCTGCACACGCAGGGCGCCGTCCGGGGCTCTTTCCGAGTGGACAGACGAGAAGTACGCCACGGAGGTAGTGGATGATCTTTGGCAACGCCGGGAAAAAGAAACTCGGCGCTCCCGGAAGAGCGGAGCGCCTTCTCGCAGTGGTCCTGCTCGCGGCGAGCGCCGCGGTCGTGGTCACGACGCTCTCCGGCGTGGCCGACGCCAGGATGAGCACCGCCGACCGGGAGAGGTACGAGGCAAAGCAGCGTCAGCTCTCGTCGAGGATCATTCAGTTCACAGGGTGGTACCACAGCGTGGGGCAGCTGCTTCTCCACGTCTCAAACTACGGCTTCTTCGGCGACTGGGACACTGACGTGTCGGCGCCGTCGGCAGAGTGGCCGGCCGGAAGCGGCATAGAGTACCTGTACGCGGCAGGGTTGTGGGTCGGAGCGATAACCGGCGACCGGGCCGATCCTGATACGCTTGTCTCGGCCGCCGTCTACCAGATCGAGTTCTACCCGGATCCGGAGGATCCGCTGGCGCGGATCTACGAGACGTGGGAGGGAGCGGCCAACAGCGGACGTCTCTTCGACGACGACAACGACTGCATCCAACACGTGTACGACGAGAGCAACCCGTTCGAATGGTACGACGAGGACCCGCTCGACGGCCTCGACAACGATGGTGACGGACTGATCGACGAGGATTTCGCGGCCGTCTCGCAGCAGATGTTCCGGATGGACTACTACGACACATACGAGGAGCTGGCCAACGAGAACGCGACTCCCGGCGACGAGCACACCGCGCTGGGTCTCAAGGTCACCCAGGAGAGCTACCAGTGGACCAGCGACCTCACCGACGACTTCGTGGGCATAGACTACAAGGTCGTGAACATCGGTGAGGACACACTGCGCATGGTGTATGTCGGGTTCATGGTTGACGCTGATGCGGGCCCCAAGTCCGACGACGTGCCCTGGTACACAGATGACGAGGGCGGGTTCATCGACACGATGGTCGTCAGCATCAATCCGAACAACCCGACCGCCTTCGATACGCTGTCGATGAGCGTAGCATATATGTTCGACGCCCCGGGCGGTCCCGACGATGACTTTGCCAAGGGCTATTTCGGCTGCATGTTCCTCGGGCATCCGACCGTGCCGGCAAGCTCGGTCGAGCTGGGACAGCTTCCGGACGCGCCCACTCAGGTCCGGGTGCACGCTTTCGAGATCTGGTCGAGCGGCACCGAGGACCCGGACAACGATCGAGACCGTTACAGGTATCTGCGTGGACGCGACCCGGACGGGCCCAACGGTCCAGGCAGCGCCGACTACCCCGAGTACGACGGTGTCGATGACGATCTTGACGGTCAGATAGACGAGCCGGACGAGTGGCGGATCAACATCGACCGCAACGCCACAACGCCGCAGGACTATCGATTCATGCTCTCGGCGGGACCGTTCAGGGAGGTCGAGCCCGGGGACACGCTGGAGTTCCAGTACGCGTTCGTGGTTGGGACCGGCCTCGCCGGAATGCTCCGGAACGCCGCGACAGCCCAGCAGATCTACAACGGCGTCACTCAGACCGTGGCGACATGCGAGGGCGAGCCCGAGAGCACGTTGATACACTGGGTCGCGGACACGCCTCCGCCCCCTCCGAACCAGGAGATCACGGCGGGCGACCACTTCGTGAGGATCGACTGGGATGACAGCTCCGAGAGCATAGAGGACCCTCTCACCAGGCTCCGCGACTGGTACGGCTACCAGGTGTGGAAGGCGGTTGGATGGACGCGCGAGTCGACCGAGCCCAAGGACCAGGACTGGGAGCTGATCCTGGACATCGACAGGAGCGACCACGGGGCCGAACTCGCGGACTGGGACACCGGTCTCGAGGGTATCGGCAAGTACAGCATTGTGGACACGCTTGTGCGTAACGAGTTTCCATACTGGTACTCAGTGACGTCTTACGACAGCACGGCCGAGGGATACCACTTCGGCAAGTACTCGCAGAGCAAGACGCTCGTCCATCCTCACTCCGCCGTGCGCGCAAGTCTTGACGACGTGATGGTCGTTCCGAACCCCTACGTGAACCACAACTACATGGCAGCGTGGAACCTTGCACCGGACGAGACCGATCCGACGGGTGAGAAGATATGCTTCCAGAATCTGCCGCGCGACTCTGTCGTGAGGATCTACTCGCTCGGCGGCGAGTTGGTTGACACGCTGTACCCCAACGCCGACCAGACGGGTGGCGACGCCTGCTGGGACCTGATCTCGCGCAATGACCAGATAGTGACGAGCGGTGTCTACCTCTATCACGTCGACTCGCCCGTGGGCGACACCGTGGGCAAGTTCGTGATAATCAAGTGACGCCACCGCCCCCCGCACGGTCTGCTGTGTGACAGCGCACCGCAAGGTGGAAGGAGGACTGCAGTTGATCAAGAGGCTTCCACTGGTTCTTGTCGTTCTCGCCCTCGCGGCCGCACCGGCCTCGTCGACCGAGATGTTCGAGAAGGTGGGGACGGTTGGCTTCCAGTTCCTTGAGATAGGGGCGGGGCCACGGGGCGTGGCGATGGGTGAGGCGATGGTGGCCGCGGCCGACGGGGTCGAGTCTATCTACTGGAATCCGGCAGGGCTCCGCCACGTGACGGAGCCGACGATCCTGTTCAGCTACGGGACCTGGCCCGCTGATATCTCGCACCAGTTCGTGGCTTTTGCGATGCGGCCCGGCTTCATGCCTGGCATCCTTGGGGTCAGCGTGACCACGCTCTCCATGGATCCCATGCTTCTGCGGACGGCGACGAATCCGGAGGGCGTGGGTGTTGAGTTCGACCCGAGTGACATCGCAATAGGCGTCACTTACACCAGGGTCTTCACAGACAAGTTCTCCGCAGGGGGGAGCGTCAGGTGGGTGCGCTCCAGCCTTGGTGATCTCTCGATACTGGGTGAGCCGGGCCTCGAGGACTTCGTTGTGGAGACCGTGGTCGGCGACTTCGGGACGCTCTACGACACCGGCTTCAGATCACTCAAGATCGGTCTTTGCATCCAGAACATGGGCGCCGAGGGCACCTTCATCGAGGAGCCGGTCCCCGTGCCGGCCACGTTCAAGTTCGGAGTATCGATGAACGTGTTCGAGACGCCTGGGCAGACCGTCAAGATCGCGGCCGAGTTCAAGCACCCGTCAGACACGTCTGAGAAGATCAACGTCGGCGCGGAGTACAACCTCAACGACACGTACTTCCTGCGCGCCGGCTACAAGATGAACTACGACGAGGAGTCCTTCACGGCTGGAGGCGGAGTCAAACTGAACGTAGGTTCTCTCGGCCGCGTCGGCGTGGACTACAGCTATTCGGACTTCGGTTACCTTGGTGCCGTTCACCGGGTCGGCCTCACGGTCCAGTTCTAGCTTCGAGGGCCGGCCGACAGGACTCTCGCACTTCCCGGCAATTGCCAGCGAGGGCGGTCGAGTTCCGTGCTCAAGGGGAACGTTGAAAGGAGAACCCACTTGCGCAGATACCTTATGATCCTTGGTGCGCTCACACTGATCCTGACCGGTACGTCTTCAGCTACGGCCGGGGGAGTGGGGACGAACCTGGCTGCCTTTCTGGAGGTGGACGGCGGCGTGCGGCAGATGGGCATGGGCGGGGCTTTCACCGGCTTGTCCGACGACGCGATGTGCGTCTTCTACAATCCGGCGGGACTGCGCTTCCTCAGGGGCAGCGAGATCCACATGTCGGCGTCGAGTTTCGCGGCCGACATATCTTATCAGCACATGAGCTACGGCTTCCGCCACAGTGCGCTTCCCGGTTACTTCGGGATCAGCTGGACCATCATGCAGATGCCGCCTTTCAGGGAGAAGACCGAGTACTATGACGCGAACAGCGAGTTCGAGGTCGGCGCACTCGAGAACGTGGACGCCGGCGACATGGCGTGGGGAGGCTCCTACTGCTGGGCCTTCAGCGAACACTTCTCCGTTGGTGCGACAGTGAAGTGGTACCACCTCGCCATGGCCGACGCCTTTGCCGAAGGCATGTGCGGCGATCTGGGAGTGCTGTACGACACGCCGTTCCGCAATCTCAGGCTGGGCGCGGCGGTGAGCAACCTTGGTCCCTCGAACAGGTGGGCAGGCGCCGGCACCGAGAGCGGCTTCGGCGATGACTTCCCGATGCCGACCACGTATCGGGCCGGGGCGTCGATGAGAGTGTTCGACGTGGTCACGCACAGGGTCGTCCTTTCGGCCGAATACAAGCGCGTCGCCATGGGTGCCAACAGGGGGAGCGTCGGAGCGGAGTACACGTTCAACAGGGGTAAGGTTTGCGTGTACGGACGCGCCGGTTATCGTGTCGGGTACGACGAGGAGGGACTGACGCTCGGCGGCGGGCTCCTCTTCCCGAGCAGTAAGGAGTCCGACGTCAGAATCGACTATGCCTACGTCGACATGGGGAATCTGGACTACGTGCAGCGGGTCTCGGTGGCGCTGTTCTTCTAGCTGCCGGCGAGAGCGTGGCAGTTCTGGACAGAGGCAGAACAAGAGAGGCGCCCCCGGCCGATTGGCCGGGGGCGCCTCCCGTTGAGGCCTCGGGGGGAGTTTCCGTGAGCCGCGCGCGAGGCGGGCCCATTCGCGCACGCCCGGCAGCAACGCGAGCTCGGGAGGGTGAGGCCGAGCCCTGCAAAGAGAACCGCCCGTCGGGAGAGCCCCGCCGGGCGGCCTTTCGTCTCGCGTCGGCGGATGCCGACCTGAACGTCTCTACCCCTGTATCTTTTCCTCTCCAAACAGCAAGAGGAGCTTGTCGAGCATCGCCTTCACGTGGCCGTACTGGCAGTAGTAGAGAGGGAATCCGAAGAAACAGCTGTTGCCGTGGTTGTCTCCGGACAGGTACATAACGGCGCTCGGTTCCCCCTCGAAGGCGGGATTGATGTACGAGTCTATGAGGTATACCTCGGAGGCCGTGCCCTGAAACGCCTCGAGTCTGTCGACGGAGCTGACGCCGCAGCGCACGTAACCTGCCGGGGAGGTCCTCACGTAGAGGGGCCACTTGCCGCGCTCTGGGTAGCCGCCGGGTCCGACACTGTCGATGTAGACCGGCTCGAACTCGTCCTCCCATCCGTCGCCCGGCGTGACGCCGTAGAAACAGAGGCCGTAGTGCCACGGGTCGTTCTTGTTGGACCCGGACCCGCTGTTGGCGGCGTAACCGATGTGGAGGTAGTCACGCAGGAAGGTCCCTGCTTGCGTGGTGTCCGCGGCGTCCACCGTGATCGGATACGGAGTGCCCGTTATGTCTCTGAGTACCTGCACGCCACACAGGATCAGATTGCCGCCCACGCGAACGTATCCGGCGAGCGCATTGTACTTCACCTGCTCCGCGTCGAACGACCTGGCGAGCACGCTGTTTTCCTGGTCGGCATACCAGATGACGGTTGAGGCTCCGCGCAGCGTCCCGACTCCGGGCGGCTGTGGTGTTCCTCCCTCGAGGTGCTGTGACGGTTCCCACTCGACCCTGTCCCGGACGTAGCCGGCGAGCAGCAGGTCGTAGAATGACGTGCGCTCCTCGTCCGTGCCCCATCCCTGAGGGATGTAGTTGTCTCCCTCTCTGAAATCCCAGTCGTCCACGATAAGAATGTAATCGTCGAGCGACGCATCGACGACGTCGAACCTGATCCTGGCCCTGGTCTGGACGTTCGAGTTGTCGAGGGCGCTGACGTAGAGCGAGTGGTCGCCGGGCGTTGGCGCAACGTCGAATCTCGTGTCGAAGATCGACCAGGCAGGCCAGGTGGACGTGTCGTCGTAGGCGTGCCTGTACCCGACGATCTGTCCGCCGTAGTCCGAAGCGCTCGCGACCCAGCTGAAGCGGAGCCGCTCTCCCGCAAAGATGGGGATGGCGTTGTTCGAGCTGGGCGGCCAGACCGGGCCTCGGAACTGGAAGGTGCCGAACACGTTGCTGTAGATCGTGAGCCTAGGACCGGCGAAGCTCTCGGACGACGTGAACTCCCGTCGCGCGGGCGTCTGGTCGGCAGCGCCGGCGTCGTCGATAGCGCGCACCTCGAAACGGTGTGTGCCATCGAGAGGCCCAGCGCTGAACGTCGTGACGTTGGGTCCGACGGTCACCCACTCACCCTCTAGCGGGTCGGGAAGCACCTGTATCCACACGTGCTGATCGCTGTCCCACTTGAGGAGATGGTACTGGTAGGCCGCGATGACGCCGTCCCTGTCGGTGCCCTGCCAGCTGAAGTTGACCATCGGTCCCGTGACGCCCGATGGACCTCCTCCCACCGTCAGGAAAGATGTCTCGGGTACGAACGTGAACGCGGTGAAAGTAACCGTCTCGGGGGTCGGATCCTCCGCGCCCTCGTTATCGACGGCCTTGACGCTGAACGTATGGTAGGCGAACCCTCCGCTGGCGTCCACGATGTCAGCGGCCGAAACAAGGAACACGCTGTCCGTGTTCACCACCTTGACCCAGTTGAGCGTGTCCCACTTGGTCATGAAGTAGGATATTGCTCCGTCGGGGTCCCACCCGAACCAGTTCATGCGGACGCGGTAGTTCGCAGTGGCGCCCTCATCGGGCGAGAACGAGAGCGTGGTCTCAGGGAACATGTTCTCCACCCTGCTGCCGAGCTTCTTTTCGCATCCCACGAGGGCGAGAACCAGGAGAAGGCCACCCACCAGGGCAGCAGCCGCGAGTCGTCTTGTCAGTACCATAGCCAATCGTTCCTCCTGGGGGCTCGTCACTCACAGAGGGCCTGCCTCCGGGCACGGCCTGATGCTACTTGCATTCATCAACGTATATGTGGAGTGTCTTGTACGTCTGCTCCCAGCAGTCCGCGTCGTCGAGCGCTCGGACGCGGAATTCGTGCCAGCCCGTGTCAACTACCACAGTGGTGTCCGGACCATCGACGATCGTGTCGATGAGCGAGAACGAGAAGCAGGTGTCGTCCGCGATCTTCCAGCTGCTGACCGCGGGGTCGAGCACATACTGGTACTGCTCGACCACCCCGTCCACATCCGTGCCCTCCCAGCAGATCGTGAAGTTCGGGCACACGGTGTCTCCTTCGGCCGGTTCTGTTATGACGGTGGTCGGCGGGAAGTTGTACCAGAAGTTGAAGCGCTCACGGTCCGCCAGGTTCAGGCTCGGAACCTCGAACCGGTCCTCCACGTCCTTGGCGAAAACGCGGAACTGGTGAGAACGGTTGCCGCCCGTCGGGTTGTTCTTGCTTACGATGTAGTGATCGCTCTGGACGTCCGTGGTATCTGAGGTGAACATCCAATGCTCCTGGTAGTCCGGATCACCCACGCGGAAGCTCTTCTGGAAGCCCGTGTCCAGCTCGATCCAGACCTCCTTGATGCCGCCACCGGCACCCTCAAGCTCTTCTTTGTCACGGACCGCCCAGTGGAATATGACCCGTTCCTTGTCCGGCACGGTCAGAGTCCCCGACTGGTCGGTTGGCTGCGTGATCTCGCTGTCCGGCTCGTAGTTCATCACGAACCTGTAGTTCGATGGGAAGCTCTCGGCGCCCGTCTCGTCCTCGCCCTTCACGTAGAAGAAGTGCGTGCCGCTCGAGATGCCGCCGAGCGTCGCCGACGGGCTGAGCTGGTATGTGGAGAACGGGTTGGAGTCCAGCCTGTAGCTGAAGTAGACCGGAGCCCCCATTCCGTCTGGGTCGACTCCCCTCCAGTTGAACGAGCAGGTGGTCCCCATCAACACGGTGTCCTTGTAGCCCGGGTCGTAGTTGTCGCTCGCCGGGTCCTTCGGGCCGTCGACCCTGTAAAGCGAGTCTATGACGGGGACTACCGTCCACGCGTCGAACCTGATCCGCGCGGGGGAGGGGTCCAGCTTGCCCTCGTTGTCGACCGCGCGCACGTAGAAGATGTGCCTGCGGGTCTCGCCGGCGGTGTCGATGACGGCCTTGAAGAGGCTCTCGGTCCTCGTCGTGTAGTTCCAGCTGCCGGGAGCCGTGTCATCCCATGCGAAGTAGTAGGCCTTGATATAGCCGTCGGGGTCCGTCCCGCTCCAGTAGAGATGGACCCGATAGTTGGCTTGCGAGAACGGGCCGGGAGCGCTCGTCAGCTCGGTGTTGGGGGCCAGGTTGGTGTCCAGGAAGACCTGATCCTGCTTCCTGCAGCCGGTCATGAACAGCATAGCCGCTAGGGGAAGGCCAACCAGAACCACGGCCAGCGCCGTGGCTGCCAGTCTCCTGAGTGACATCATCTCGGTCGTTCCTCCAGGCTCGAAAAAAGATGCAATTCACCGCTTACCGGCGGGGGGGGCGAAGCTCAAGGCTTCTACCGGAACCGGATGTTCCGAAACCCCCCTGTACTGAGAGCGAGCCTCTCAAGGGGGGTCTAGAAATCATTATACGCCGGGGTGAGGCAGTGTCAACACAAAAAGCCCGATGAACGTTCGTACTTGCGCCGCCGCAAGCTTCGTGCTAGCTTGAGGTTGCGACAAAACCGGTTGACAGTTCGGCCGGCTGTGTGTAGACTCCTTCCTCTGTAGACGAGACGGCTGGGCGACCCCCCATCTGCCAGCGTCTCGGTGGGCGTAAGCCATGGGGTCGCCCGCGGGATAACAAGCCCCCCGAAAACCGCTCTTCGAACAGAGCTAAGGCAGGAGGTAGTTGAGAGCGAACCTTTCTTGGTGCAAGCACACGTGTGTCCCTTAGGCAGTAACGGTCGGCGGCGCGTCCGGAGTCGGAACCGCGCCCGGACGTTGTCACGGGAGGAGAGCCAGAGTAATGAGACGAGTCCTTTTCTCAGTTGCGGCCGCGATGCTCGCGCTCATGGTGATCGGAGCCCTGAGCCCACTGATGGGTCAGACGCAGGACATCGAGCCCGCGATGCCCGAGACGGCAATGATCGATACCGCGGCCGTGGACACCACGGCCGTCGACACCGTGGCCATAGGCATCACGGAGGAGGAGCCGCCGGTCGAGCCCGAGGGTGGACTGGCTCAGAACGGCCTTATCGAGTTCTTCAACAAGGGCGGCAACTTCATGTGGGGGCTGCTGGCGCTGTCGATCATCGGCGTCGCGGTCATCATTGAGCGCGCGATCACCCTCCAGAAGGCCAAGGCCGACGTTCGCGGCCTCATGGAGAAGGTCGTCGGCGCTCTCAAGAAGGGCGATCTCGACGAGGCCCTGGACATCTGTGCCCAGACGCGCGGCCCGATCCCACAGATCCTCCACGCCGGTCTCCGTCAGGCCAAGAAGGGGACGGCTGCCGTCGAGAAGGCGATCGAGACGGCAGGCATCATCGAGATGTCCTTCCTCGAGAGAGGGCTCATCATTCTCGCCACGGTGGCCAACGTCGCCCCGCTCCTCGGGTTCCTCGGCACCGTTTCGGGCATGATCTCGGCGTTCGAGGCCATCGCGCAGGCTGAGCAGGTCAGCGCCAAGCTCGTTGCCAGCGGCATCTCGGAGGCTCTGATCACGACGATGACGGGTCTCCTGATAGCGATCCCGACGCAGATCGCACACAACCTCTTCGTGCAGCGGATCGACAGGTTCGTTGTTGAGATGGAGGACAGCGCGGCAGAGCTGATCGACACGCTCGCGTCGATGGATCAGTAGCCACTGGGAGACCGGTGTCGTACTGGGTTCGGGCGCGCTTGGCGCCCCGTCCCCCCAAGGAAGGCACTGAAATGGCCAGATTCTCAAAGAGAACGAGGATTACTGCCGACATGGTCGGCGAGTCGTCGATGTCGGACGTGGCCTTCCTGCTGCTCGTGTTCTTCATCGTCAGCACGACCTTTCCGGAGATCGGCCTGACGCTCATACTTCCGAGCAAGTCGGGCGACGTGAAGGAGGTCGCTCGGACGAACGTCATGCAGATCATCACTTCGCGCACGGGCGCGTACTTCGTCGGTGTGGAAGAGACTCCAACATCGCTCGAGGCGCTCAGGGGTCGCGTGAAGGAGAGGCTGACGGAGAACGACAAGCTCATCATTTCCCTCGAGTCTCATCCCGAAGCACCATACGGACGGATGATCGACGCTCTGGACGAGGTGATGCTGAGCTACAATGAGTTGCAGGAGGCCGGCGTGAACCGGGATCGGCGAATCTCACTGAAGATGCTCGAGGTCGAGTAGTCGGGGCGGAGGTATCTGAATTGCAGCTGAGAAGAAAAGCAGGAACCGGCGCCAAGATCCCGACCTCGTCGATGGCGGATATCGCCTTCTTGCTGATCGTCTTCTTCATGGTCACGACGATCTTCAAGCTTGAGCAGGGCCTGGCGATAACGCTTCCGCGGTCCGAAGCCGGGGAGAAGATCCCCCGGGAGCAGATCGCGCATGTCTGGATCGATCAGAGGGGGACCATCCTCATCGATGATCTGATCGTGAAGGTGGACGATGTCGAACCGATCATCACGTCCAAGATCCGCGAGAACCCGGCGCTCATCATCTCGTTCAACACTGATGATGCTGCTCAGTACAAGATCGTGAGCGAGACGATGGAGAGGCTCAAGATGGCGAACGCCCTCAGGATCTCGTTCACCACGATGCCACAGGGCGCATAGCGGCAAGGGCGGCCGGTCATCGGCGAGGCAACAAGAGGCAGGTTCTAATGAGTCCCTATCTTACAGTTCACATGACCGCGGAGCAGGAGCTCAAGAACAGCTATCCGCGGATGTTTCGGAACGCACTCCTGATTGCGATCGGGGTCCATGCCGTCCTGTTCCTCACCATCCCCGAGATCAAGGTGAAGCCCTACGAACTCAGGGAGAAGAGGGAGATCGCGGCCATCGAGATCCCCGACCAGATCAAGGTTCCACCTCCTCCCAAGGAGGAGGCGAAGCCTCAGGTTCCGGTCGACATCGCGCCCAGTGACGAGGCGAACGAGGAGGAGACGATCGCGTCGACGGTCTTCGCCCCCGATGCTCCACCCGAGCTGCCGCCGGCGCTCGCCAGGCCGGACTTCTTCACGGCCTTCGATACGGCTCCCCAGGTCGTGAGGCAAGTCGCGCCGGAGTATCCGGACATGGCGAGGCTGTCGGAGCTGGAGGGCGTAGTCATGGTGCAGATCGGCGTCAACGAGTTCGGCGACGTGGTGGAGGCGCAGGTCGTGCAGGGCGTGCAGGGGCTGAACCAGGCGGCGATCGAGGCGGTCATGCAATGGAAGTTCAAGCCGGCGCTCCAGCGAGACGTGCCGGTGCCCGTTCGTATCGTCATCCCGATCAGGTTCTCGCTTCGCGGCTAGAGTCCTGTGATGGTGACGAGTGCCGCCCGCGCGTCGGCGGGAGGGCGCTGGGCAGAAGAGCCTCAACAGAAAGCCTTGGATGTGTGTCTCAAGAGGGCAGCGCGGGCCTTTAGCGCTGCCCTTTGTACTTGATACTGCGCGTGAGAGCGATCGGCCGAAGACTGGAGGAACGGCATGGATGAGCACAGTGGGAGCGTGAGACCGGCGGAGCCGGCGCAGGCCGGAGGCGGAGTGGGTTCGTGGATCGCCGGCGTGTTCGTCGACCCGCGGGGCGCGTTCGAGGCTATCTCTGCAAGGACCGCGATGCCTCATCCTACCGATCCCGCGAAGACCAAGGACAGGACCCTCTGGTGGGTGCCTCTGATCATCGCGGCCGTCGTGTTCGTCATCATGGCGGTCGTGATCATCGTCCCGTACGTCTCCGGGCCGATGCAGGCGGACGCGATCCGCGAGGCCATCCTCGAGCGCGGCGGTACCGAGGCGCAGGTTCAGCAGACGATCCAGCAGGCCTCGGCGTTCATGTTGCCGGCCACGGTGATAGGCTCCATAGTGCAGGTCTTCGTTATCATCTTTCTCGTCGCCGGACTGGTGCACCTCATCATGAAGATGCTCGGCGGCAAGGGTTCCTTCCGGACCGCGAGGGCGCTGGTAGCATACAGCATGCTTGTGAGCGTGGCCGGGACGCTGGTCAAGCTGCCCTTTATGAAGATCAAGCAGACAATCTACATAGAGACCGGGGCGGCCATCTTCTTCAAGAACCTGGAGCCGTCCGACAAGCTGTACCGCTTCCTGTTCACGGGGCTCGACGTGTTCACGCTGTGGTGGATCTTCGTGCTGGGGGTGGGAATGGCAGTGGCCTACCGAGTATCGAACGGCAAGGCCTTCACAGCCGCGGCCATCATCTGGCTGCTCATCACGGTAATGGGGATGTTCGGACCTGGAGGTATGTAGCGTGTCTCGTAAAACTCTCGTAGTCCTTCTGGCGGCACTCGCCGCGATAGGCTGGTCGGCGCCCTGCCAAGCCAGGGTCTACACGCTCGACGAGTGCGTGAGCCTCGCTCTCGAGGGCAACATCTCGCTGGCCAAGGCCAGGGAGAGTCTCACTGCGGCCGACGCCGACGTGCTGTCCAGCTGGTCGGGCGTGCTCCCAAGGGTATCGGGCGGCGTGTCGACCGGGCGTTCGACGACGCTGGTCGGTGGAGACAGCACGACCGGCAAGAGCGCGTCCGGGAGCGTTGGTCTGTCCCAGACGCTGTTCGACGGCTCGACGTTCGCGGGTATCTCGGCCGCGCGACACGGAAGGGAGGCAACGAAGTACTCCGTGGAGGCGGCCAGGCGGCAGATCATCTTCAATACCCGCGAGGCGTACTACGGCCTCCTGAAGGCGGAGGCTCTTCGGGACGTGCAGTCCGAGGCGCTCGACCTCGCGAAGGAACAGCTGCGCAAGACTCAGAGCCTGTTCGACCTTGGGTCGGCCTCGAAGTCGGACCTTCTGAAGGCCCAGGTGCAGGTGAGCCAGGCTGAGCTGTCACTCCTGACGGCGCGCCGCGTTGCCGAGACCGGCAGGGCGAGCCTGTGCTACATGCTCGGCCTGAGCGTCTCAACCGACATCCAGGTCGCCGACCCGCCGGAGCAGGAGGTCCAGGTCGACACGGAGTCATACGACCTCGAGGCCGCGCTCGCGAGACGTCCCGACGTCATGGCGTCCGAGGAGGCCGCGGCTTCGGCCAGGCGTTCGCTCCTCGCCGCCAAGGCTGGAAGATGGCCGGACCTCGGGTTCTCCATGTCCTACTCCCGGAGCGAGGAGACCGTGGGGGACCTCTTCGATGAGCTTGGCGACAACCACACGCGCTCGATGAGCCTGAGCCTATCGGTGCCGATCTTCAACGGGCTGTCGACGAAGGCCAGCATAGACCGCAGCAAGTCGAGTCTGAGGTCCGCCGAGCTGTCGCTGCGCGACAGCAAGCTGTACGCGGAATACGAGATCGAGACCGCGAGGCTGACCACCATCGAACAGCGAAGCAGCGTCGACGTGGCGCAGGCCTCTCTCGCCCAGGCCGAGGAGGATCTCCACGTGTCGGAGGAACGCTTCAGGCTTCGTGCGGCGAGCATGCTCGAATTGATCGATGCGCGAGTGGCGTACTCGACCGCTCGTGCGGCTCTCGTCGAGGCGCGATACGACCACGAGATCGCGAAGGCCGAGTTGGTGCTTGCGCTCGGTCTCTAGGACTCGCTATCGGGTCCGGGGAGGGGAACTCGTCAATGGGTAAGAAACGCAGGAATACGTTGATCCTGCTGGGCGTGGCCGCGGTCGTCGTGATCTCGCTCATCGTTAGTCAGGGGATCGAACGCAAGGACAGGACCGAGGTAACGGTCGACCGCGTGGAGAGAGGCACGATCGTGTCCAAGATCTCGGGGCCGGGCCGCGTCCGGGCCGAGACCACGGTTCAGATCAGCTCCAGCCTGATGGGGAGGATCGTCGAGCTGGCCGTCGATGAGGGTGACGCCGTGAAGAAGGGGCAGCTCCTGCTCACGCTCGACGACGTCTACTACCGTTCGCAGGTCGAGCAGGCGCGCGCGCGGTTCGAGCGGGCAAAGGCCGAGCTGACGACCGTGGAGAGAACCCTGGCCGACGCGAGCGAGCAGTACGACAAGAACCTCATTTCTGAGAAGGAATACAGCGACCTGGTCGCGCGCGAAGCGATGTACAAGCAGGCGCTCGAGGAGGCGCACGCGCTGCTCCGCGCCGCTGATGACCAGCTGGACAAGACCGTCTTCCACTCGCCGATCAACGGTGTGGTGACGAGGTTGAACGTCGAGGAGGGCGAGAACGTGGTTACCGGGACGATGAACGCGCCCGGCACCGTCATCATGACGATCTCCGACCTGTCCGACATGGAGGTGGAGGTCGAGGTCGATGAGACCGACATCGTGGACGTCGAGCTGGGGCAGAAGGCCGAGGTGGACGTGGAGGCTCTGTCGGACACGCTTCTTGCGGGCGTCGTCACCGAGGTCGGGAACTCAGGTCTGACGAGCATGGCCGGGACGGAGCAGGAGGTCACGAATTTCCTGGTCACGGTCCATGTGACGGATCCGCACTCGGGGCTCAAGCCCGGCATGACGGCCACGGTCGACATCGTGACCGCCACGCACGACAGCGTTCTCAACGTACCCATCCAGTCCGTGGTCTCGCGGGTTCCCTCCGAGCTGGAGAAGAAGAAGAAGGGCGAGACGGTCGCCGATGAGCCGAGGGCGAAGCGGGGCGAGCGTGACGAGGAGGAGGAGGTCGAGGGCGTCTTCGTGGTTACGGACGAGGACCAGGCGCTCTTCGTGCCCGTGACGACGGGCATAGCGGACGAGCTTTCGATAGAGGTCGAGGGCGACCTGACCGAGGGGCAGAAGGTCGTCTCGGGGCCCTACAAGGAGCTTCGCACCCTCAAGAACGGACAGGATCTCAAGGTGCAGGACGAGGGCGCGCCAACCGACAAGACGGAGGGCTAGCGAGTTGCTCATAGACCTCCGCAACATTTCGAAGACCTACACCGTCGGGTCCGAGGAGGTTCACGCCGTACGTGGAGTGAGCCTGTCGGTGCCGGAGAACCAGTACATGGCCATCATGGGGCCCTCGGGATCCGGCAAGTCGACCCTGATGAACATCATCGGGTGCCTCGACACGCCGACGGACGGTTCCTACGTGCTCAAGGGGCGCGAGATCTCCACGCTCGACGACGACGAGCTGGCGGAGATCAGGAGCGCGGAGATCGGCTTCGTGTTCCAGACGTTCAATCTGCTGCCGAGGATGACGGCCTTCCAGAACGTCGAGCTGCCTCTCATATACGGGCGGGCGAGCCGCTCCAGCCGGTCCGAGAGGGTCTGGGAGGTGCTCGACGCCGTCGGGCTTCGCGACCGGGCCCACCACCGACCAAACGAGCTGTCGGGCGGGCAGCGGCAGCGAGTCGCCATAGCCAGGGCCCTCATCAACGGTCCATCTATCATCCTCGCCGACGAACCGACGGGCAACCTCGACTCGACGACCGGCGAGGAGATCATGAGTCTGTTCAGAGAGCTCAACGATGCGGGAAACACGATCATCCTCGTGACCCATGAGCAGTACATTGCCGACCACGCGCAGCGGATCGTCAAGCTGCTCGATGGCGCCATCGCGAGCGACGAGACGTCCTGAGCGGCCGCTGGTTCCGAGCAGGAGCATCCATGGACTTCGGTGAGACCGTAAGGTCGTCGATCAGGACGCTCTGGTCGCACAAGATGCGTTCGGCCCTCACGATGCTGGGGATCGTGATCGGGACCGGCGCTCTCGTGGCCGTCATGTCGCTGGTCGCGGGACTGAATCGCACCGTCGCGGCCCAGTTCCAGTCGGTGGGCACCGACATCATCTCGGTGAGCCGCTACCCCTGGGTCCAGATGGGCGACGTCGAGGAGTACCAGGACCGCAAGAGGATCACGATCGAGGACTCCGAGGCGGTCTCCAGACTGGGCTCGGTCGGCCTGACCGCTCCCAACATCCATACCAGGACGAGCATATCGTACGAGGGACACTCGGTCCGCTTCACGCTCGTGACGGGCACGACTCCCGAGTACGAGACGATCGACAACTTCGCCGTCGAGGCGGGCAGGTTCATCACCGACTTCGACGTTGCGCGCCGGCGGACCTCAGCCGTCCTTGGCGCGGACGTGGCCTCGGAGCTCTTTGACCTCCGCGACCCGATAGGCAAGGACATACGCATCGGCGGGCAGCGCTTCACGGTCGTGGGGCTTCTCGAGGAGAAGGGAGACATCCTCGGGAGCAGCCTGGACGACCTCGTCATAATCCCGTTCACCTCCTTTGAAAAGGCGTTCGGCCACAGACGCTCGGTCGTCATCGACTGCCAGCCGGCCGAGGGCGTGCCCATGCAGAAGGCCATCGAGGACATACGGCAGCTGATGCGCATCCGTCGCAAGGTCCCGAGGGATGCGCCCGACGACTTCGCGATCAACACACAGGACGACCTCGCGTCGTTCTACAGCCAGCTGACGGGAGCGCTCTACATGGCCATGATCGGCATCGTGGCGCTTGCTCTCCTGGTGGGCGGCATCGGCGTGATGAACGTGATGCTGGTGTCGGTGGCCGAACGTACGAAGGAGATAGGTGTTCGGAAGGCGATCGGGGCGCGTCGTTTCGACATAACGTCCCAGTTCCTGGTGGAGTCGGTCTTCCTGACATGCATAGGAGGGCTCCTGGGCATCCTGGGCGGCGGCGGGCTGGGATACCTCGTCGGAAAGTTCAGCCCGTTGCCCGCGGCGGTCACACCGGCCGCGGTGCTTCTGGCCACCGCCTTCGCGCTCGTCACCGGACTGCTGTTCGGGGTCTACCCGGCGTCTCGGGCGGGCAGGCTGAGGCCGATCGAAGCATTGAGGTACGAATGAGCGAGCACGGCACCAGCTTCAGAAAGCTGAAGTGGGTCACCTCGACACCCGGCGGGGTCCCGTCCAACCGCTTCCTCGAGAGCGTCCTCGCGGCGTTCGTCGCCATACGGGCCAACAAGGTCCGCGCGATGCTGACGGCGCTCGGGATTCTGATCGGCGTCATGAACGTCGTGGCGATGGTCTCGCTCATATCCGGCGTGAACGCGAGCGTGATGGACATCTTCAGTCAGATGGGCACCAACACGTTCACGGTGACGAAGCTCCCGGTCAGCAACGTCGATTACTCCCAGTACATCGAGTATATGAAGAGGCCCGACTTCACGTACAGAGACGCGGAAGCGATAGAGCGTCTCTGCCCTGCCGTCGTGGCGGTCTCGCCACAGAGCATCGTCACTAAGAAGGTCAGGCGCGGCGGTGAGTCGACGCGCGAGATCCCGATCGTCGGAGTCACGCCCGAGTTTCAGTACGTGACGGACAGCGGCGTCGGGGAGGGGCGGTTCTTCGCCTGGCCCGAGTCCGACCGCAGGAAGCAGGTCGCCGTCCTGGGGCATCCGGTCAAGGAGCGTCTGTTCCCCGGCTCCGATCCCGTCGGGGACCACGTCCTCATCGGCGGACGCCGCTTTCTGGTCGTGGGCGTGTTTGAACCTGCCGGGGAGATGTTCGGCCAGAGCCTGGACGACTTCGTCGTCATACCCTTCAAGACCCTCAACAAGATGTTCGGGTCGAGGCTCACGACCAGACTCTCGATGAAGGCGAGAAGCGGCGACGACATAGACGCCGCCATGGAACAGGTGGAGCGTGTTCTCCGGGCGCGGCGCGGACTGAGGCCGGGCGATCCCAACAACTTCGAGATCGTCACGCAGTCGCAGCTCGTTGAAATGTACGAGAACTTGACCCGGGTCACCTGGATAGTCATGATAGGAATATCGGCCATCGCCCTGATCGTGGGCGGCGTCGGCATCATGAACATAATGCTCGTGTCGGTGACCGAACGCACCAGAGAGATCGGGATACGTAAGGCCGTCGGCGCGAGGTCGCGCGACGTGGCCGTTCAATTCCTGGTCGAGGCGGCCGTCCTCTCGGGTGTCGGCGGGCTCTTCGGTCTGCTCGCCGCGCTCGGTATCGGAGCCGCCATCGAGCATCTGACGCCTCTGCCGGCGAGGTTGGAACCGTGGTCGGTCGTCGTGGCCCTGGCCGTTTCGATCGGAGTGGGCGTCTTCTTCGGGCTCTTCCCCGCGTCGAAGGCCGCGAAGCTGGATCCGATCGTGGCACTGAGGTACGAGTGATGCGAAGCAGAACCGCCGTCATTGCCCCCCTCGTTACACTGCTGATCTCCCTGCTGTCCGCCGCCGCGGCGCTCGGGCAGGTGAACCTCGGGGCCCCGCCCAGCATGGGAGGCATCCACTTCGCCGCTGACGCCAGCGCCGAACCTGTGATGACGGGTGAGGGCACTATCAACATCGCCTACGCCGTGTCGTACGACGAGCTCATGTTCCTTAAGACGGACGAAGGGTACAGGGCCAGGTACGAGGTGACCGCGATCCTCTACGATGAGGACGGCGACCAGGTCACGGGCGACTCGTGGAGGCGGGAGGTTCGCGTCGACAGCTACGACAAGACCAACTCACGCAAGATGACGATCCGTGAGGATCTGACGCTCAAGGCTTCTCCAGGGAAGTACCGTCTCAAGGTAGAGCTCGAGAGCCTCGATACGCGTTCGACCGGCCTCGTTGAGACCATGGTGGAGGTACCCGAGATCTCGCGCGAGGGGATCACGCTCGGACCCATCGTGTTCGAGCGCGAGGGCGCCGACACGACCTCAGTACTCGACCCGGCCCGCGAGTATGGAGAGGATAACCCCGTCGTGCACATCAGGGTCCCGGTGTACGCGGTTCCCGGCACCCGGTACGAGCTGGAGCTGGCGGTCGAGACCAGCCAGGGGCTCGTACAGAAGACCGAGACCGACACGATACTGCAGTCGGCCTTCCTCACCGAGCACGAGAGGTCCTTCGGCGTCCTGGATATGGAGGTCGGGAACTACTTCGCCAAGGTCAGGATACGCGCGCTCGACGGGGAAGAGAAGGCCGTCCGAAGGGCCCGCTTCCGCGTCGTGACCTCTCCCAGGAGTTGGGGGGAGGACTTCGAGAAGATGATTGCTCAGATCAGCTACGTTGCCGTCCGGGAGGATCTGGAACGACTCATGGACGCGCCCCCGGAACTGCGCGACCAGGCCTGGGCGGATTTCTGGAAGCGCAACGACCCTGACCCGGCCACCGAGCGGAACGAGTTCAGGGACGAATTCCTGCGACGGCTCGGAGAGGCGAACATGCGGTTCAGGTCGACCGTCGAGGGCTGGCAGACCGACATGGGCCGCATCTATGTCCAGCACGGCGAACCCGACGACGTCGATTCACAGCCCGTCGGCAAGATGCTGAACGCCTGGGAGACGTGGTACTACTACAACGAGCATACCAAGTTCATCTTCATCGACCGCGACGGCTTCGGGGAGTACAATCTCGTCGAGGTCTCACGCATCTGACGCTGCGGCCCCCGGGGGCGTAGACGGGGAAGCGAATCTCTCATCACAAGGAGCCGCCGTTGAGCCACGACCGGTATCTCGTCGCCGGGCGCGTCCGCACGATGCTGCGTCCGGGCGGCACCGCTGACTGGATGCTCGTTGACGGCGAGCGCGTCGATTCGATAGGCGAGGGGCCCGTGCCGACCGAGTTCGCCGCGGTTCCGCTCGTAGATATGCGAGACGCGACGATTCTGCCCGTGCTCCACGACGCGCACGTTCACCTGCTTAGCACGGGGCTCATGGAGTCGACCGTTGACCTGAGCCGGGCCGGTGTCATGGATGACGTCTTCGACATCATCGCAGAGGCCGCGCGGACGTTCGACGGAGACATGCTGCGGGCGCACTCGTTCGATCCCGACCTGTTGCCCGACGGTCGCTACCCGACCGCGGCCGAGCTCGACGCGATATCCGTAGAGACCGCGATATTCGTGCGGCGCCGGGACGGCCACAGCTCAGTGTGCAACACCAGGGCACTTGGGCTGCTCGAGGTCGATCCGGGAATCGAGGGCGTGGACGAGGAGGCCGGCAGGCCGACCGGTGTACTGCGCGGCGACGCGCATGCCCGCGCGGCCGCGCGGGCCGGCGAGCTCCTCACCGATGCCGAGCGCGCCGACGCCTACCGTGCGGCAGCCAGGAGCGCGGCGAGAAGAGGCGTCGGGGTCGTCCATGCACTCGTAGGGGCTACCGACCCGGGCGACCGCGACCGCGACGTTGAGCTTCTTCTCGAGGTGAGCGAAGACCTGGCTGTCGACGTGGTCGTCTTCCCCCAGACCTTGAACATCGACCGGGTCGTGTCTCTCGGACTGCCCAGGATAGGCGGCTGCATACTGCTTGATGGCTCATTCAGCTCGAAGACCGCGGCGCTCGACGAGCCGTACGCCGACGGCGGAGGGACGGGCAACCTCTACTTCACCGACGACGAGCTGACGGGCTTCATGCGGAGGGCGCACGAGCGCGGGCTCCAGAT
>CAZLTC010000010.1:44309-50282 GCA_964562405.1 uncultured bacterium
AGGGGAACCCTGGAGCGTGGCAAGGAAGCCAGCTTCACGGTGCTTGCCGCCGACCCGTTCGAGGTCGATGCGGGCCGCATCAAGGACATCGCGGTGCTGGGGCTCTACATGAGGGGCAGGCGCGTGGAGGTATGAGGCCTCGTGCCGAGGCCTCGGCGCGCTGAGGCCTCGTGCTGGCGGCGCGCTGGGTCATCGCCGCCTCGCGGTTGTGGTGGCCGCTTCGCTAGTCGAAGAACCGTGAGTGCAGAGCCCGTAGTGCGCGCTCCGCCTGCGGTCTTGGAACGGCCACCGTGGCCGACCGCGCGCACGATGAAGCGGCCAGGATGTCGCAGCCGATCGAGGCTGCGGTCTCCAGGACGGTCGCGAGACTGGCGCCGCTTCCGGCGTCGGGCCCCACGGCACACACCAGACTCGCCTGCTCCGAGCCCGGGAGCGCGTCCCGCTCGACGGCCGCCACGAGGTCGTTGGCGCTCCCTGCCAGGAATCTCAGGGAGCTGCCGTGTTCCCTGAGAGCCTCCGCCAGATGCGTTGCAGCCGGGCCCAGACGCACGAGCGACGCTTTCCTCAGCAGCGACAGCCCGACGACCGACCGCTCCTGCGTCGCCGGCCGCTCCAGGACGATCGTTCCCGGCGTGGAGCGAGATGCGGGTCCCACGGTCAGCGCGATCCTCTCTCGCTCGGCGAACCTAATGGCGTCCTCCTTGAGAACGGTCGCCCCTGTTCGCGCGAGCTCCGCCATGTCCTCGTAGCCTATCTGCTCGATGATCGCCGCACCGGGGACGAATCTCGGGTCGGCGGTGTGCACCCCGTCGACGTCGGTCAGGATCTCACACCGTTCGGCCCCAAGGGCCGCCGCCAGCGCCACGGCGGTCGTGTCGGAGCCGCCGCGGCCGAGCGTCGTCACCTCCTTTTCGGTGCTGACGCCCTGGAACCCGCCAACGACGACGACGGCGCCCCGCTCCAGCTCGCGGACGAGCCTCGCGGGTCTGACCTCGAGAATGCGCGCGTTAGTGTGCCGTGTGTCGGTTATGATGCCGACCTGGGACCCCGTGAATGAGACGGCCCTGCAGCCGAGCGAGTTGAGCGCGATGGCAAGGAGGGACATCGAGATCCTCTCGCCTGCCGTTACGAGCATGTCCAGCTCGCGTTGCGCCGGCTCCGACGTGATGCTCCTGGCCTCGCAGAGCAGAGCGTCCGTCGTTCCGCCCTGAGCCGACACGACGACCACGACCTCGTTGCCTTCGGCACGAGCCGCGGCCACGCGCCTTGCGACGCGCATGATCTTGTCGCGGCCGTCCACGGACGTGCCACCGTACTTCTGCACCAGGATCGGCATGCCGCCATCTCCTTGCGGTTGGGACTCAAGCTCCATCTACCACATCCCGGTTGACGGGTCAACCGACCGCTTGCTTCGCCGTTCGCGCGGTCTCCTTGCCGGTTACCCGCCGTCGAGCCACCCGTTGCCGGAGTCGCGTGCGGGGTGTTGACACGCGGGACGGCGGGCGGATACGCTACGGAGTGCGGCGCCGAACCGCGGCGCGAGGGACACCGCGCCTGGGCCGCACGAGACAGGGCGTCCTCGACGCCGGAAGAGGGGGACGAGAATGGTTGAGAAGTACGATCTTGCGGTCCTGGGGGGTGGTCCGGGGGGATACGTGGCCGCCATCAGAGCGGCGCAGCTTGGCCTCAGAGTGGCGCTCGTGGAGCGGGCGGAGATGGGTGGCATCTGCCTCAACTGGGGGTGCATTCCCACCAAGGCGCTTCTTGCGTGTCTCGACGTCGTCGAGCGAGCGAGATCTGCCCCGGAATTCGGCGTCTCCGTCGGCGAGGTGACCGTCGACACGGCGGCCGTCTTCGCGCGCAAGGACAGGGTCGTCGAACGTCTGCGAAGCGGCGTGGGGGGACTCCTGAAGAAGAGGAAGGTCACGGTCTATCGCGGTGGGGCCGAGCTTGAGGAGCCGGGCGTCGTGAGGGTGAAGGAGGAGGCGGGGGAGGTCACCGTAGGCTCGAAGAGCGTGATCGTGGCCACGGGATCGTCGCCTCTGGTGCCGGCCTCGTTCCCGTACGACGGGAAGATCGTGGTGACGAGCAGAGACGTGCTCGCCAGGCCGAAGCTCCCGGCCACCGCCCTCATCATAGGTGCCGGTGCGGTCGGGTGCGAGTTCGCGTCGTTCTACTCGGGCATGGGTGTCCGGGTGACGCTCGTCGAGATGCTCCCCGAGGTTCTTCCGGGCGAGGACGAGAGCGCGGCCAGGACGATTCGCAGCAGCCTGAGGAAACGCGGTGTCGACGTGCGCGTCGGGACGAAGGTGGAGAGAATCGATGTGAGGGACGACGACGCGGTGACGTCACTCGGCTCGGGCGATGCCGTCGAATCTGAGATGGTGCTTCTGGCCATGGGGCGCAGGCCCGCGGTCGATGAGGCCAACGTGAGAGGCCTGGGGGTCGATGTTGACAAGGGCGCCGTTGTCGTCGACGACCGCATGCGGACGTCCGTCGACAACGTCTACGCGGTGGGAGACGTTGTGGGCGGATGGCTGCTGGCGCACGTCGCCTCTCGTGAGGGCATAGTGGCGGCCTCGCAGGCGGGTGGGATTGACGCAAGGATGAGCTACAAGGTGGTGCCGCGCTGCACGTTCACCAGGCCAGAGGTGGCGAGCGTGGGCCTGAGTGAGCGGGAGGCCGCCGAGCGCGGGGTGGAACTCACCGTGGGCCGCTTCCCATTCTCAGCTTCAGGCAAGGCGGTCGCGGAGGGCGAGCCGCTGGGCTTCGTGAAGGTGCTTGCCGACGCCCGTAACGAGGTTGTGCTCGGAGGTGTCGTCGTGGGCCCGCACGCGAGCGACCTTGTGCACGAGATCGCGCTGGCCATCGAGGCGGGCCTGTCTGCGGATAGTGTCGCCAACATGATCCACGCGCACCCCACTCTTTCCGAGGCGGTCGCTGAGGCCTTCGAGGCCGTGGCGGGCATGAGCATACACTCCGGCTGAGCGTCCGGTCGCGACCCGTCCCGGACTCGTGCTTCGGGAGGGGAGAGCCCGCCGTTGCTCGTCAGGGGGCCCACATAAGCAAGGAGCCGCGCCCGAGGAATCGGGCGCGGCTCTCGTCATTCCGCCCCAGCGTCTGCTAGCCGAGGCAGCTGGACGTCTGAAGCATGCGCGTGCGCGAGTCGAGGTCCAGTATCCTGACCACGAAGTCCGTGATCGGGTCCAGCGGCACACGCGAGAGGCACTTGCTGTAGAGAGCGTTCTGCCTCGCCGATGTGCTCTCCTTGAGGATCACGTTCTCCATCAGGAGATCCTCTCCCGACGGGACGAACCACATGTCGATCGTGACGTCCTTCGCGTAGTCGATCAGCTCGACCAACTCGAACGTCCCGTCCGTCGACGTGAGCACCTCGCTCACGAGCAGGCCTCCCATGTAGAGCTTCGCGGCGACGTCGGCGAGCGGCCGCCCGTCCTTGTCGACCACGACGCCCGAGATCGTCGTCTCGCTCGTCCCGGCGAAGCCGGTCTGAGCCGTGAGTCTCATCGATGAACCGGTGCTCGACGGCGGCGGGTCGGCCGGGGGCGCGGCCCCCACGACCACCGCGGCGAGCAGAACTACCGCGAGTGCGAAACAGGACAGAGTCTTCATCGGAACGACACCTTCCTTCCTGCGCCCGAGCCGATTAACACCTTGGAACCTAACAGCAAGGCCTACGTCCTGTCAACGTGAAATCCCGTAAGGCGCCCCGCTTGTGGGCGCCCCCGCCCGATGCTATACTCGACGTCCATGACGATCTGGATCCGTACGAGAGCCGGTTCTGCCGCGGCGGCGCTGGTCGCGGTGTGCCTCGTCAGCCTCGTCTGGGCGCCGGGAGCGCTGGCCGTGGGCAGCGTTTCGACGGTCGCGCCGCGGCCGATGGGGATGGGGGGAGCGTTCCTGGCGGTGCAGGATGGGGTCGCCTCCATTCCGTGGAACCCGGCGGCGTTCTCCCCGCTGGAGTGCCGGCGAGGCGGAGGCTTCCGCTTCCATCTCAACGTGTTGGGCGCGCCGGCGATAGCTCGCGAGACCGGGCTCTTGACGGGCGTCGAGCGTGGCGTGTTCGAGGACCTTCCCGCGGCCGAGAAGATGGGGACGGCGCTCGGGGCGGTCGTCAAGTCAGCCAGCTACTACAGGGGCGGGTTCGCGTGCGGCGTTCTGATGCTCGAGGAGCATCTGGACCCGGCAGGGCTGCGCGAATCGAAGGGTCTGGCCGACGCCGGCGACCTTCTCTCCGCCTACTACTCATCGGC
This sequence comes from uncultured bacterium, assembly GCA_964562405.1. Classification (GTDB taxonomy): domain Bacteria; phylum Joyebacterota; class Joyebacteria; order Joyebacterales; family Joyebacteraceae; genus WJLY01. The sequence continues at coordinate 48,584 of CAZLTC010000010.1, forward strand.
GTGCGTGGTCTTCCACCTGAGCCCCACCGTGTCCATAGGAGCCTCAGAGACGATATACGCGCGGTTGGACGCGGCCGGCCGCAGGCACTTCGGCGCCGGGCGGTCGTACGGCGCGCTCCTGAAGCCGAACGGAAGGGTAACGGTCGGGCTCGTCTACGTGGACATACCGCCCGAGTACGAGGACTACCGGTTGGGCATAGAGGGCTTCGCGTCCCGAACGATGAACGCAGGCATCGCCTACCGGCCGTTCGAGAGCCTGCTGCTGACCTTCGACATGAGGGACCTCGCGGAGAAGCACTCCGAGACGGCCCTCTCGCCGAGGGCAGGGACCGAGTGGAATCTGTGGGGCAAGGTCGCGCTTCGCGCCGGGTACTACCGTGAAGAAACGTCCGACTCGAACGTCATGTGTGTCGGCGTAGGCGCCATACCCATGCCCGGGTGCCGCCTGAGGGGCGGCGATGTGAGGAGCGACATCTTCGTGTTCAACTACGCCTCGCTGCTCTCAGAAGCGTTGGGGCCTAGACACCTTCTGTCGGTCGTGCTGCACTTCTAGGTGCGCGTGTGACAGCCGTTTCCGCTTGACACTGCGGCCTACACGCGTTGTACTCTCCGGTAGTCGGGCTGCCCGGCCCGGACCTGAGACCACCCGAAACCGGGGGACTGCTGGTATGCCGATATCGAGCCCGTCGAGGCTCCTGGCGGCCGCTGCGCTGCTCGCTGCCCTTCTGGCCGCCGGTCCGGCGTGGTGTGCCGACGTGGCCAACCTCGGGGCGTTTCCGAATCCGTTCTCACCGAACGGAGACGGGGTGTACGACCAGGTAGAGATCACATATACGCTCTCGGACAGCGCCCGTGTGGAGGTCGACGTGGTCGACTCGTTGGGGACTATCGTGCGCAACCTGAACGCGGGCGACTGGGATCAGGGTCCCGGGCTCCACGGCTACACGTGGTATGGTCTGGACGACGGGAGTCAGCCGCAACCTGACGGACGGTATACGTTGAGCGTGTCCGCGGACGGGGCGGATCCCGATGAACTCGTGATCATACTCGACACGGAGGCGCCCGGCGTCGCCGGGCTGCTCACGAAGCCCAGCCGCTTCACCCCGGATGGAGACGGCCTCGCGGACAGCACACTCATCTCGTTCACGCTCGGACCCGCCGGTCCAGCGGACATGTTCTGGGTAGAGATCAGAGACCTGGACGGCGAATCGACGCTCGACCTCCTTACCGGCGTCGGTGCCGAGACGGTGAGCGTTTACTGGAACGGGACGGGTCCGGACGGAGGCGCGGCGGCGGACACCGTGTACATGGTGTCCGTGCGGACGATCGATGATGCCGGCAACTCCGACGAGGAGGAGACGCTGGTCGACCTGGACACGGCGGCCCCAGTCCTGACGGTCGAGTACGCGCCCGATCCGTTGACGGCGGAGGTCCGGGTGGCCGCGCTGTCTGAGACGACCGTGGTCGGCGCCGCGTACGACAGGGCAGGGATCGACCGCGTCGAGATGTCGGTCGACGGAGGAGCTACCTGGAGCGCGATCCAGTCGGGCCGCGCTCCGCTCGTGGAGACGAACGTCTCCTGGTCTCACGTCTTCGAGTGCGAGGAGTGCTCGCCGGGAGTCAGGGACGACACGACCTCCGTTCTCGTGAGGGGGCACGACGCCACACTGACGAGCAATGGGCTCGGGCACTACAACAC
>CAZLTC010000010.1:50382-58775 GCA_964562405.1 uncultured bacterium
CAGATCGATTACACGACGTCGGTCGGCAACTCGCTCGTTCCCGTCTACGACGCGCCGGTGCGCATACGGGCGACCGACGCGTTCGGACGATCGGTGACCGACACGACCGTTACGGTGACGGTGCTGGAGTCCAGCAGCAGCGTTCCAGGTCTCTCGGTCAGCAGAAACTCGTTCGACCCAAGCGCCTCCGAGTCGGTCAAGATCACGCTCGGCGAGGGCGGCAACGGCGCGCGGGTGGAGATCTACAACATGGCGGGCGTCCTCGTGAGAACGCTGGACGCGGGGGGAGCCGGAGAGGTCACCTGGAGCGGACGCAACGACGCCGGCGACCTCGTGGCGAGCGGTGTCTACTTCCTGCACATTACCACGGCGGCCGGCGACGCGACGCGGACGGTGGCAGTCGTCAAGTAAGAGGGACAACGGGAGGTCCACGCATGAGGTCCAACAGGTTCGCGGTCCCGGTGGTGCTTCCCCTGGTGTTGCTGTCCGCGCTGGAGTGTGCGGCCCAGGGGACGTCGGGCTCCCAATTCCTCGGGGTCGGGATAGGCGCCAGGTCGATGGCCATGGGAGGCGCGTGCGTTGCCACGACCGACGACGGCACGGCGCTGTTCTGGAACCCTGCCGGACTCACGCAGGTGACCGGCCACCGCGTGAGCGTATCTCACCTGGAGTGGCTCTCGGACGTGACCTATCAGTACGCCGGCTACGCGGTGCCGTTCGGCGACCGCGCTGCCGTGGGCCTTGCGATCGAGCAGGGCTCTGTCGGGTGGGACAACACGGGTGAGGGCACGTTCGACGCCGGCGACTTCTCCGGCGTTCTGGGCTACGGACGGCGCCTGAAGCCGAACCTGGGCGTGGGCGCCGGACTCAAGTTCCTCTCAAGCAAGCTCGGCGATGACTCGGCGTCAACGTACGCGCTAGATCTTGGAGCGGTCTACCGGCTGTCGCCGAGCGTGAGGCTCGGAGCCGCCGTACGGAACGTGGGTCCCGAGCTTTCGTACAGGAGCGACGGCGATCCGCTTCCCACGACGCTGGTAGTCGGTGGGGCGTATGAGTGGAAGGACCTTACTCTCGCACTGGACGTCGAGAAACAGAACGACCTCTCGGCTTGCACACGGTTCGGCGTCGAGTACTCGCCCGTGCGGTACGTGGCGCTTCGGGGAGGATACGTCTCCGGCGAAGCGTCGGCACTGGGTGACCTGACCGGAGGCTTCGGTCTCCAGTGGGACGGCAGATGGGCGCTTGACTATGCCTACCGTTCTTCGGAGATAGGTGGTACTCACCAGGTGGCACTCTCGGCCGGTTTCGGAGAGGGAGTCGGCCTGGCGGCGGCGGTCGCCGGACAGGAGACCATGCCGGTGACCAGTCTCCCGAAGTCCAACCTCTCCGTGATGACTGATGTGATCCGGGAGGTGATCGAAGAGGCCATCGACCGGATGGACATCCCGGAGGCGGCCGAGATCAAGATCACGCAGGACAACCAGAGCGACGCCAACTGGCTCATATACTCCGTGCTGCTCGAGGAACTGACCGACCGCGGTCACGTCGTCGTGGCACAGGGGAGTTCCGCCGGCGATAGCGGGCATCCCCGCTACGAGATCTGGTACAAGATCGTGACGTGTGCGACCACCTACCCGCGCCAGTGGCGGGAGTGGGTCGTGGGCGCGCGCAAGGTGGAGCGCGAGACGCGCTGCGAGATGCACTTCAGGCTTTCAGACGAGAACTCGGCCACGGTCTGGGCCGGTGGTGTCGAACGCGAACGGCGCGAGATAATCGCGGGTGCCAGGCTCCAGGAACTCGGGACGTCCGGTCAGCCCTTCGTGTCGCCTGAGATACAGTCCGCCGGTTGGGACAAGGTGCTCGAGCCGGTCGTCGTGGCCGGCATCGTCGGCGGCCTCATCTACCTGTTCTACACAAGCAGGTCGACCAACTAGAGTCGGCCCGGCTTTGGAGGTTCGCAGGGTGCTCAAAGGCAATACGATCGTCCTCGCTGCGTCGGGAGCGGCGCTTGCGGCTCTGCTGTTCGGAGCGGGTTGTTCCCCGATGCCGTCGTTCGAGGACCTGACGGTTCAGCAGACATACGAAGTCGGCGCCGACGCGGCGGCGCGAGGCGACTATCTCGTTGCGACCGAGGCGTTTCGCAGGATCACCATGGAGTCTCCTCTACACGAATACGCAGACGACGCGCTGCTCGGCCTGGCCGACACGTATCGCTCTGCGGGCGACTACGCGTCCGCGGAGGACGCCTACTGGAGGCTTCTCGCCGACTACCCGCGTTCGCCTCTCGTCCCGGAAGCGCAGTACAAGCTCGGCCTGTGCTATTACGAGCAGTCGCCGCCTCCGTCGCTCGACCAGAAGATGACGCGGCAGGCGATAGAGCGGCTCGAGCTGTTCATCGCGACGTATCCTGACAACGAGAACGTCGATGATGCCAATGCCAAGGTGGCCGAGCTGCGAGCGAAGCTCGCCGAGAAGGACTATCGCAACGCGATGCTCTACGTGACCCTCAAGAGCCCGGATGCGGCCAGGGTCTATCTCAACGCGGTCGTGGACGACTATGGCGATACGGTTTGGGCGAGGCGCTCTCTCCTCGAACTGGCCCGGATCTTCTGCGCCGAGGGTTCGAACGCCAGAGGCGCTGAGACGTACGCCCGTGTGATAGCGGAATACCCCGGGACCGAGGAGGCGGCCACGGCGGCAGCCGAAGCCCAGGGCTGCGGTCCCTAGGCGCCCGGGAGGCTCTCATTGGCGACCGGTCTTTTGGGTGGCACGTTCGATCCGATACATATTGCTCACCTCATCATGGCCGAGTGCGCGGTAGACGAGCTTGGGCTCGACCGCGTCATCTTCATGCCGACGGCCGTGCCTCCTCACAAGCCCGGTCGTGCGGTGACGCCGGTCCGCCACAGGCTCGAGATGGTGAGGCTGGCGCTTCTGGGCAATACCAGGCTGTCGGTCTCGGAACTCGAGGCCCACAGACCCCCTCCCTCATACACGATCGACACGGTACGTGAGCTTCGCCGTCAGCTGGGTGATGGGGAGGCGCTTCACTTCATCATGGGAGCCGACAGCCTCACTCAGTTCTTCACGTGGAAGGCCCCCGAGGAGCTGCTCGATGCGTGCGAGTTCGCCGTCGTGCCTCGTCCCGGGTTCGACATGAGCGAGGCCGACCCGAGGGCCCTCGCACGGGTACGTGTGCTCGGCGCGCCGATGATGGACATATCCTCCAGCGACATTCGCAGGCGGGTACGCGAAGGAAGGACGATTCGCTACCTCGTGCCCGCCGAGGTCTCCGCCTACATACTCGAGAAGAAGCTCTACTCATGACGCAGAGCACGCCCCCCGGCCGAGGCGCTCCGACGCTCTGTCTGGTCGACGGCACGGCCTTGGCTTACAGGTCGCACTACGCGTTCGTACGGCGTCCTCTCCTGAACTCCAGTGGGCAGGAGGTCAGTGCCCTCTACGGGTTCGCCGACAAGCTGCTGCAGTTGCTCGAGGATCTGGACCCGGACTACATTGCGGTCGTCTTCGACAGACCGGAGCCCACGTTCCGTCATGAGGTCTACGAGGACTACAAGGCGACGCGGGAGGAGGCTCCCGGCGAGATGGTGGCGCAGCTGCCCGCCATCGCGGAGTTCGTCTCGCTCATGGGCGTCCGTGTCCTGGAACTGCCGGGCTATGAGGCCGACGACGTCATCGGGACGTTGGCCGTCCGTGCGCGGGAAGAGGGGATGCGCGCCGTCATCGCTTCAGGCGACAAGGACTTCTTCCAGCTGGTCGGCGGAGGCGTGACGGTGCTGGAACCCTACTCGAAGACTGTTTACACACCCGACACCGTCTGTGAGAAGTTCGGGGCGCCGCCGGAAAAGGTCGTCGAGGTGCTGGGTCTCATGGGCGACTCGTCGGACAACGTGCCGGGCGTTCCCGGCATCGGCAGGAAGACGGCGCTCGACCTTATCGGGCGCTACGGGACGGTCGACGGCGTGCTTGCCCACGTCGATGAGATCTCGGGGACGAAACGCCGCGAGAACCTGACTGAGTTCGCGTCCGACGCGCTCATGAGCCGGGATCTGGTCACCATAGACGTGGCCGCGCCCGTTTCGGTGGGGCCGAGCGAACTCAGGCGGGGGGAGATCGACGTGGATGCGGCCGCCGACTTCCTTCGCGAGTGGGAGATGCCGTCACTTCTGGAACGTCTGCTGCCTCTTGGCAGAGGAGAGGGCGGGAACGCCGCGTACAAGCTGGTCCTCACGAGGGAGGACCTCGAGGCGCTCCTCGATCGGCTACGCGCATCCGGCGGCTTCGTCATAGATCTCGAGACCACGTCGCTCGACCCTCTCTCGGCCGACATCGTGGGAGTGTCCGTGGCGTCCGACGAGGACGTCGCCTACTACGTGCCCGTCGGGCACACGAGCGGCGAGGGTCTCTCCAGGGAAGAGGCGCTGAGCGCGCTCCGTCCGCTGCTGGAGGACGAAGAGCTTCCCAAGTTCGGGCAGAACCAGAAGTACGACTACGAGGTGCTCAGAAGGGCCGGGATCGAGATGCGCCCGCTGTCGTTCGATACGATGATCGCCTCCTACCTGCTCGACCCGAACAGGCGCCAGCACAATCTTGCGGCGCTCGCCCTCGCGCACCTGAACCGCAGGATGGTCCCTATCGAGGACCTCATAGGTCGAGGCAGCGCGCAGATGAGCTTCGCCGACGTGTCGGTCGAGCAGGCGAGGGACTACGCGTGCGAGGATGCCGAGGTCACGCTGAGGCTGCGCGACCTCCTTGGCCCGGCCGTGGCCGAGGCCGGGCTGGAGCCGCTCATGCGCGATGTCGAACAGGCGCTCGTGCCGGTCCTGGCGGGGATGGAGCTCAGGGGCGTCGCCCTCGACTCGGAGATGCTCGACCGGCTGGGTGACGAGTTCGGCGCGGAGATAGAGGAGCTGCGAAGGCGCGTCTTCGACCTGTGCGGGACCGAGTTCAACCTGGACTCCCCGAAGCAGGTCGGAGCGGTTCTCTTCGAGATGCTTGGGCTTCCGAGAGGCAGGAAGACGAAGACCGGCTATTCGACCGACGAGAGCGTGCTGGAGCGACTGAGTGAGGTCCACGAAGTCCCCGGCCTTCTGCTTTCGTACCGGAAGCTCATGAAGCTCAAGGCGGGCTACATCGACGCCCTGCCGAAGCTCGTGCACCCGGCCACGGGACGCGTGCACACGTCGTTCAACCAGGCCGTCGTCGCGACGGGGCGGCTCTCGAGCAGCAACCCGAACCTGCAGAACATTCCCATGCGTACGAAGCTCGGGCGCAGGATACGTGAGGCCTTCATCGCGGACGAGGGCAGGGTCCTTCTCTCCGCGGACTACTCGCAGATCGAGCTTCGGATCATGGCGCACCTGTCGGGTGATGATGGTCTTCTCGACGCGTTCGAACGGGGCCTCGATTTCCACAGGGCCACGGCCTCGCTCATCTTCGGGAAGGACGAAGATGACGTGACCCCGGAAGAGAGGGACTGGGCCAAGACCGTGAACTTCGGGATCATGTACGGCATGAGCCAGTACGGCCTCTCCAAGCAGCTGGGCATTCCCGTGCGGGAGGCGGCCGCGTTCATTGACCGCTATTTCGAGACGTATCCGCGCGTGCGCGACTACACGACCGGCGTGATCAAGAGGGCGAGGAAGGACGGGTTCGTCAAGACGATGCTCGGGCGCAGGCGTCCCATTCAGGGGCTGTCCTCGAACAACTCGATGGCGAGATCCCTGGCCGAGCGAGCGGCGGTGAACACGCCCATACAGGGAAGCGCGGCCGATCTTATGAAGGTCGCGATGCTGGGCGTAGATGCGAGGGTCCGTCGGGAGCGACTGCCCTGCGACATGGTACTGCAGGTGCACGACGAGCTGGTGTTCGAGGTGGACGAGAGCGCTGTCCCCGACGTGATCGACGCCGTGGGGGAGGAGATGGAGGCCCCGAGCGGGTTCGATCTCGCGGTGCCCATCGTTGTCAACTTCGGACACGGACGCAACTGGCTGGAGGCGCACTAGGGGGGACGGCCGTTGTTTCGTATCGGGCTCACTGGTGGGATCGGGAGCGGCAAGAGCCGGGTGGCCTCGATCCTGAGGAAGCTGGGCGCGCACATCGTAACCGCGGATGATCTCGCACGCGAGCAGACGGTGCCGGGGAGTCCCGTCCTGGACGCGCTTGCGCGTGAGTTCGGGGAGGGCGTCCTGAGGCCGGACGGCACGCTCGACAGGTCCGGGCTCGGACGTCTGGCCTTCTCTTCGGCAGAGCGTCTCGAGCGCCTGAACGGGATCACCCACCCGCCCCTCGTGGAGGCGATACTGCGCCGCATGGAGGAGCTGGAGAGCGAGGACCCCGGCGGTGTTCTGGTCCTCGACGCGGCGCTGCTGCTCGACTGGGACCTGGGTGACGCGTTCGACCTGGTCGTGGCCGTCAGGGCTCCGTCGGAAGTGCGCGTCGGCCGGCTCGTATCGTGCGACATGACCGAGGAGGAGGCACTGGGCAGGATCGCGGCTCAGATGAGCGATGAGGAGTTCGCGGCCGCGTCCGATGTCGTGCTGGACAACGACGGGTCGCTCGAGGACCTCGAGCGCAAGGTACGGAACCTGTGGGATCGGGTCACGCACGACCCGGAAGGAGAGAGAAGATGAGCGACCTCAAGAAGGCGCTGGACGCGATCGTCGCAAGGCTGAGTGAACTCGAGGACTATCTTTGACGTGGTCTCCAAGAGGAAACGGAAGGCCGCGCTTGAGGAGGCCACGGCCGTCTCGGACTTCTGGCAGGACGCCGAGCGCGCCAAGGCAGTGATGGATGAGCTGGGCTCGCTCCGAGAGTGGCTCGGTCCCCTGAGCGGACTGCGTGACGAGGGCGAGGACCTGTCGGCGCTCATCGAGATGGCCGATGAGGAGGGTGGCGAGGCCGAGGAAGAGGCGTGGCATCACATCCAGGGCATCGAGGGCCGGCTCAGGGAACTCGAGCTCCGCAAGATGCTGTCGGGCAAGGACGACGAGAAGAACGCGATCGTCTCCATCCACCCGGGAGCGGGTGGGACCGACTCCCAGGATTGGGCGCAGATGCTCGTCCGGATGTACCTCGCCTGGGCCGAACGGCGCCAGTACGAGGTCGAGATGATGGACCTGCAGTCGGGAGACGAGGCGGGCGTCAAGAGCGCGACGTTCCTGCTCAAGGGGCACTACGCGTTCGGACACATGCGGGCGGAGATTGGCGTCCACAGGCTCGTTCGGCTGTCTCCGTTCGATGCGGCCCACAGGCGGCACACCTCGTTCGCCTCGGTCGCCGCGTACCCCGAGGTCGCCGAGACGGCCGACATCGAGATCAGGGACAGTGACGTCGAGCTCGAGTTCTTCCGGGCGAGCGGCCCCGGCGGACAGCACGTGAACAAGAGTTCCACTGCGGTCCGTATCCGGCACGTACCCTCGGGCATCGTTGTGTCGTGCCAGAACGAGCGCTCGCAGTTCCGGAACCGGGAGAACGCGATGAAGGTCCTCCGCGCGAGGCTCTATGCGATGCGCGAGGAGGAACTCCGCAAGAAGCAGCAGGCAGAGCAGGGCGAGAAGATGGAGATAGCGTGGGGCAGCCAGATACGCTCGTACGTTCTCCATCCCTACAGGATGGTCAAGGACCTCCGGACCTCAGTGGAGCGGTCGGACGTCGATCGCGTCCTGGATGGCGACATCGACGAGTTCATCGAAGCGTACCTCAAGCAGACCGAGTAGGTGCGGTCCGGCCGGACGGCTTTCTTGACTGGCCGGCCACACGTGGTATAACCGTAGCTGGCGTCGTGCACGTCTTCGGGCGCCGGGAGGACGTCTTTGGAGAGGGATGAGAGCGCTGCGGCGGTGAGCATGCGGGAACACGCGCAGCTTCTCAGGGAGCGCGGCGTCGATCCGTACCCGCGGTCCTTTGAGCGGACACACACGGCCATCGAGGTCTGCGAAGGCTATGACGGGCTCGAGGGCCGGGAGGTCGGCGTGGCCGGGCGCGTGATGGCCCTGCGTGTGCACGGCAAGGCCGGTTTCGCAGACCTGCACGACTCGACGGGGCGGATCCAGCTCTACGTCCGGAAGGACGACGTAGGCGAGGAGGCCTTCGACACGTGGAAGCTGGTCGATGTCGGGGACATCGTCGGAGCCCGCGGTACCGTCATGAAGACGCGGACCGGCGAGGTCAGCGTGAAGGTCTCGGAGGTCACCGTCCTCGCGAAGTCGCTGCGCCCGCTTCCTGAGAAGTGGCACGGGCTCAAGGACCAGGAACTGCGCTACCGCCAGCGCTATCTCGACCTCGTGGCCAACGCGGAGTCGAAGGAGGTCTTCCTGAAGAGAAGCAGGATCGTGAGCGTCGCCCGAGCCTTCCTCGAGGAACGCGGTTTC
>CAZLTC010000011.1:0-48685 GCA_964562405.1 uncultured bacterium
TCCGTCAACGCGACCACCACCACGCTCGAGTGGGACCCGGTCGACCGCGTCCCCTACTACCACGTTGTCGTGTCCGACCACGAGATCGAGATATCCCAGGAAGACGGAGAGGTCATCCTCACGGGCGCCGACCTGATCTGGCAGGCCATAACGAGCGGGACCTCGATACAGTACGGGTCGCCCGACCCCTCGGGCCACTTCACGTCGACCAACGGCACCAGCCCTCCCCTGATGGACGGGTTCACGTACAACTGGCTCGTCTTCAACAACTACGGGAACCACCCTCTTCTGACCTCGACAGCCGGCGCGGGACTCGCCGGGTTCACCTGCGACGTGGTCGCCAACGTGGGCGCGCCAAGCCTCATCTCACCGCCCGCCGGCATCACGATCGCCGAGGACGTCCTCGACTTCGACTGGGACGCTGTTCCGGGCGCCGCGGGCTACCACCTCTATATACACGAGAAACGCGAGTGGAGCGGCGGCGAGGCCAGCTACCCGGTTTGGGACGGCGCCACCACCGGCACGTCCATTGAGGTTCACGTCGGCGAGTTCCTTCCCGGCGGCGAGTACTACTGGAGAGTCGTCGCGCTGGACGCGTCCGGGCGGGGGGCCTGCTCCGAGCTGAGACAACTGAACTACGAGACAGAGACGGGAACTGCGAGGATCATCACGACGAACGAGGCCGGCGAACCCTTACCATGGGTCTTCGTCGAGATCGAATTCACTCAGGGCGGCGTCGAGGTCCTGCCGGTCATCACCAACGAGAACGGCATCTACAACAAGGTCCTGATCCCGGGCGAGTACGACTTCCTCGCGACCAAGGACGGGCACGTCGACACGCTACAGCAGGCGACCGTCGACGTCAACGAAACGACCACGGTGCTGCTCGAGCTGCGGAGGAGTCCGGCCCGGTTGCGCGGCACGGTCGAGGACGAGCTTGGACGACCCGTGTTCGACGCCTCGGTCCGCGCCTTCGCGGAGGACTGCGAGGTCTCGACCGAGACCGACGCCGACGGCAACTACGTGCTGGCATTGAGTCCGGGCCTGTGGACCGTTTCCGCGTCGAAACGGGGGTACGAGCCGTCGCCTCCGATCAACGTCTCGCTCGAGGCCGGCGATTACTTTGAGATGCAGGAGCCCCTCACGCTGATGGGCACCCCCGGAACACTATCGGGCACGGTCGTCAACTCGTACGGCAACCCTCTCACTAACGCATCTGTCAGGGCCTGGAGTGGCGCTTCGGAACAGGTCGCGGTGACCAACGCGAGCGGCGGCTTCGCAATGGAGTTGTCTCCTGGTGCATGGTCGGTCCGCGCTGCCAAGAGCGGATTTCAGGAGAGCGAGACCAGAGAGGTCGAGATCGATCCAGGTGGTGGAGTCTCCCTCGACCCGCCGATCGCACTGGTCCCCGTGTCCGCTTCAGTATCGGGCAGGGTCACTGATGGACTCAACGCGATCGTAGGGGCCACCGTGAGAGCCGTTCCGCGCTCCGGTCCGGTCATCTCGGTGACCACTAACGGGTATGGCGAGTTCATGCTCCTGCCGCAGCAGACCGTGTACACGCTCCGGGCGTGCTCCGAGGGGTACGCCCCGTCCGACGGATACAACGTGAGCATGAGCGGTTCCGATGCGTTCATCAGCGTCGAGCTGCAGGTGGAGCCCCTCGACTGCGTGGTGAGCGGACGCGTCATGGACGGCGACCGACCCGTGCCGTCGGCACTCGTGACCAACGGCGCGTCGGAAGCGACGACCATGTCCGACGGGTCGTTCACGCTCGAGGTGCCCCGGGGCGTGCACGAGCTGTTGGCCGCCAAGGCCGGGTACTTCTCGACCGCGCCGACTCTCGTGGCTGCGGAGCCGGGGCAGGAGATCTCGAACATCAGGCTGGACGTGGCGGACGGAGCGTGCTCGATGTCAGGTCGCGTGGTCGCGGGCGGGGCGGCCGTGGCACGTGCGCTCGTGACCGCGGAGTCTAGGGGCTCACTCCTCTCGACATTCAGTGACGACCAAGGGGAGTTCGAGATCCCGGTGGAATCCGGCGAGTGGAGGCTCCACGCCACGAAGGACGGCTTCACCCGTTCCCCAGACGAGAATGTTCTCCTGGCGGACGGCCAGTCCGCGTCCGGCCTGGAGCTGGTCATCTGCGACGAGTCGGCCCAGATACTGGGCTCGGTGACCGATTCACATGGCCCGGTCCGGAGGGCCACGGTGCTAGTCATGGCCGAAGGCGCGTCGGAGCCAACCTACAGGACGACGACGAGTTCGTCCGGCGCGTTCAGGGTGCAGGTTGCGCCGAGGCGTCCGTATCAGCTCAGGTTCAGGGCATCGGGACGGGGCCCCGTGGAGATCGATGTGCCAGGCCTGGAGCCGGGAGAGCAGTTTGGCACGAGCGTGTTCATGCAGCGGCGCGACGGGCTCATCGGTGGACGAGTGCTCGGCGTCGGCGGCCCTCTCGAGGGAGCGCTCGTGACCGCCACGTGGGGCGGAACGGCGTCGGTCTTCACGGACAGGCTGGGGCGGTTCTCGATCTGGATCGATGAGGGCCTCTACGACGTCAGATTCGAGAGTCCCGGCCACGAGGAGCTGGTGGTCGGCGATGTCGAGGTCGTGTCTGGCGAGCCGGTCGAGCTTGTTGCGGAACTGGAGAGTGTGCATGCTTCGCTCGCTGGTTCGGTCGTGGACACGACCACGGGTGAGCCCCTCCAGGGCGCGCTCTTGACCGCGGTGTGGCCGGGCGGTGGATCGTCTCGCGTGACGGGCGCGGATGGAAGCTACGCTCTTGCGAACATCGTCCCGGGGGAGTTCTCGCTCATCTGTGCGGCACACGGTTATCGCTCCGATGAGCGGACGCTGACTCTGGACGAGTCCGAGTCCGCTACGCTCGAGCTGGACCTCCTGAGACTCGAGGGGACCATCGCGGGCACGGTGCGGGACGGTTCCGGCGCGGGTCTCCAAGGAGCCTCGGTAAGAGCGCGCCTCGGCGAGGTCGTGACGTCGACCACGGTTACCGACGACGGCGGGCGCTATCTGCTTGCGGGGCTTGATCCAGCGCTCCTGTACGACGTACGGGCCAGCCTGTCGGGGCACTACCCCGCGTCCCTGAACCCGCTGATCGGCGTGCCCACGCAGACGGCGGACGCCGACTTCACGCTTCTCCCCTGCTCGGGCGTCATCGAGGGCACGGTTGCAGACGGGACGTCCGGAGAGCCGATCGAGGGCGCGCTCGTATCGGCCAGTGATGGAGAGGGCCACTTCGGAACGGACCTGACGGACGAAGATGGCATCTTCGCCATAGGCGGTCTGGTGCCGGCCGGGGAGTACGAGATCACGGCATCGCTCTTCGGGTACCACGATGCGTCTGCCGCCGGTGTGGAGCCCGGGGAGGAAGGGCTGGAACTCGCACTTCCCCGGAACTTCGCCCGCGTGCTGGGAACAGTCACGACCGCTTCACCTGAGGTGCTGTCGCCTGATGACGTGGAGGTCGTCGCAACGAACACGGCCTTCGGCGGGGAGTCGCGCCTGACGGTGCCCGACGTATCGGGGAGCTACGAGATACTCGAATTGCGACCGGGCACGTACGTTGCAACAGCCTCCGGGGACGGCTGCGTGAGCGAGCCTCCGCAGGTGCTTCTGGCGGTCGGAGAGGGAGAGGTCGTGACGGGTCTCGACTTCGTGGTTGAGAAGCCGGCCATCGAGCGGGTCGAGCTCGGCGGACCGACGCAGGTGACGGCCGGAGCGACGGTCCTCTTCTCAGGCGACGCGTTCGCGAGCGGCGACCGCATCGTCGATACCGATCTCGAGTGGCGCGTGACGCCTCCCGAGGCCGGCTCGGTCGGCCACTCGACAGGGATGTTCACGGTAAGTCCGTGCTACGTGGGCGAGGCCACAATCTCCGCGCGCGAGCCCGCCTCCGGAGCGGCCGGACGGCTCGCCGTCGACGTCTACGCATCGATCGATGCTTCCACCTCGGCGACGTTCTCCGACTCGACCGGAATGAGCATAGAGATACACCCGGGCGCGGTGGAGGGTGCAAGGTCGATCCACCTCTCGCACGACCGCGTGTCCGACGCGCGGAGATACCGCAAGGGATTCGAGGTCGCGCGTTCGAGCTACAGCCTCAAACCAACGGGGCTTGCATTCGACACGGGCATCCGCCCCAGGCTGACGCTGCCGGCGGCACGTGGAGCCCGCATGATGCTGTGGGACGAGGAGAGCCTCACGTGGGCGACGGTCGACTGCGAGAGCCGCGGCACGACGCTGCAGGCGGAGGTTCCGGCGCTGGGTGAATACGCCGTAGCGTCCACCTCACGGCCGCTCGGTGTGGGCGACCCGGCGGCGGCGCCGAACCCGTTCTCGCCCAACGACGGGCCGGTCACCATAAGCTACGATCTGTCGTCGACCGATGCGCGCATGCCGTTCGTGACCGTGCGTGTCTTCAACATGGCTTCACAGCTCGTCAGGACCGTCGTCGACAACGAGCCCCAGGGCAAGGGAAGAGCATTCGTGCAGTGGGACGGCATGACGGATGATGACGCCCTCGCGAGGAACGGGAGGTACGTCGTCGAGATCAGCGCCGAGGACGCATCGGGCGTCGAGAGCGTTCTCACGTCCGTTGTGCTGGTCAAGTAGCGAATCCAGGAGACCCATGGCATGAAGAATCGAGAGCGGAGATTCGGCACCTGTAGGGCGATCGTCGCTTCAGCGGCGTTCGTTCTCGGCCTCGTGCCCAATGCCGGAGCTCAGGAGCTCTCGCACATCCCCGCCGCGTTCGTCGATGTCGGCGTCGGAACCCGGGAGATGGGCATGGGCGGAGCCGCGGTCGCGGGCTGCTACGGCCCGTCGGCCATCTTCTGGAACCCCGCCGGGCTGGCCGCGACCGAATCCGACGTCGCGGCGATGCTCACCTACGGCGACCAGATGGGACTGGTACCGTACTCCGCGGTCGCGGGCGTGAAGCGCCTCAACGACAGATGGGTCGTCGGCGCCGGACTCATCTACTCAGGCGATGACGCGCTCTCCGAGATGACTCTGCTACTGGCAGGCGCGGCGGACCTGGGGACGCCGCCCTGGACGGACTCGGGCCGAGTCCTGGCCGGTGCGTCTGTGAGGGCGAGAAGGGCGTCCTTCGGGAACAATGAGAGCGATGGCCAGCAGGTGACCGGCGGCGCAACGGGAGCGTCACTCGACGCCGGGGCCGTTGTGCCGCTCAGCGCCCACGCTCGAGCCGCGGTCTCGATGCGGGACGTCGCGGGAGCCCTCAGGTGGGACACCTCCTCTTCGGGCGCTTACGACGAGGCTGTTCCGCCGGTAGTCGTCTTTGGAATGGCCCTCGACCTTGGTAAGTACCTCGTCGCAGAGGTCGACCTGGACAAGGCGCTGCGCCTGGACGGCCGCGACCTCGTCTCAGTAGGATGTGAGGCAGACCTTTTCGGGATAACGACTTTGAGAGCCGGCTATCGAAGAGCGCTCTCGCCAGACGAACTCGAAGAGTTCTCCGTGGGCGGAGGAGCCTCCGTAGCCATGGGGTGCTACGAGGCGACGCTCGACCTGGCCTACGTCTTCGGAGAGCTGGAGAACACCCTTCGTCTGGGTCTCACCTTCGACCTCGGACGACGTGATGCGGCTGACGCTACCAACGCAGGGCCCCCGGCCGCACCGTGACCCACAGGGCCTTGTTGCGGCCTTCGCCCGTGAACGTCGCCGAGTGCTCGACCTTCGATGAGAAGTGGAGGCAGTCGCCGTTGCCAACGACGAACTCCTCGTTTCCCACCTTGACGTGAGCCTCACCCTGCAGCACGAGAATCGCTTCCTCGCCGTCATGAGTGTGCGGTAGCCTGGTCCCACCCTTCTCGTGATCCACCAGCACCACCTTGACCCGTCCTGCGGGGATGCCGGTCGTCAGCGCCCTCGCCATCAGGAAGGTGTCGTCCACTCCCTGCAGCAGCACGCTCTCCCGGTCTTCCTTCTTCACGACCGAGACCTTGGGAAGGGGTTTCTCCTCAACGAAGAAGGCCGTGTCCTTTCCCAGCGCGCCGGCGATCTTCCGGAGGGCCCCAACGGTCGGAGACGTCTTGCCGCGTTCGATCTCAGAGATGTGGGTCGGTGACATTCCGGAGGCCTCGGCGACCTCCTTGAGGGTCATGTCCCTCTGCCTTCGCACTTCCTTCAGCCGCCTGCCGACTTCCTCGACGCTCGGCATGCGTCGCTCCTTTCTGTAGGTCGAACGGACGGGCGCCTTCTGCGCGCCCGCATGCATAATCTCCAACAAATCTTAACACCGCCCCTACTGACGGTCAAGTCAAATCACCTGCGCCGTGGACCCGCGCGCGTTGACAGTCCGGGCGACCGGTGCTAGCATGTCGCGCGAAGTGAGGGCCCCGAGCCTCACACAGCAGTCACAACTGCAACGAAGGGAGGAGCGTCATGGCGAGACGTGGTCTATTGATGGTGCTGGCCGCGGTTGCGCTGGTCTTTCCGCTCTCGGCGGCGGCGCAGTCATACGGCGACGGGTTCGGCGTGGGCGGAGTGCTCCTGCCCAGCGGCGCGGCGACGATCCTGGGAACCACTCGGCTGGGCGAAGCAATGGCTCTTGAGGTCGGGGTGGGCCTGGACGTGTACGACAAGGACGGGTACTCCACGACGGACTTCGGCGTCAGCGGTGCCCTCAAGAAGTTCTGGAGCACCGACAACAACTTCCAGCCCTTCGTCGGGGGACGGGTCAGCCTCATGCACAGCTCGTTCGACTACGGCGACTTCGAGGGGAAGGGCGACGACACTGTCTTCGGGTTCGCCGGTGTCCTCGGCGGCGAGTACTTCGTCAACAGGCACCTGAGCCTGGACGGTGAGGTCGGCGTCGGCATGTATTTCGGGTCCTTCCGCCTGAGCACCGGCTCACGACTGGCCGCGTTCCTGTACCTCTAGAGGCGGACTTGAGACATCTCTCAGCCATCGCGCTGGCGCTTACGTGCGCTGCGTTCGCATCCTGTGACAAGGCGGGGCCGGAACCGGCAGCGGTTCCCGGCCCCGTCAGTTTCTACCGGGAGTACGTCGTCGTGGAGCCCTCAGCTGGACGCACGCGCGTCGTCGGTGACTACTATTTCAGAAACGTGACGGAGGACTCGGTCACGGTGGGAATAAGCTACCCCTTCCCCGTCGACGCCCACCACGCGGAGCCCTTCAGGATCAGAGCATGGCTGGTCGAAGACGGCGAGGAGAGACCCATCGGTTTCCTCAACGACGGTGACGCGATCCGCTGGCGCATGGACTTCGAGCCGCGCTCTGAACGTCATGTGCGGGTGGAGTACGTCCAGGTGATCTCGAGGAACCACGCGAGGTACATCGTCACGACTACGAAGCTGTGGGGCCAACCCATCGAGCTTGCCGAGTTCGAGTTTCGCGTGCAGCGTTCGCTTGGCGAGCTCGAGTTCTCGTTCGAACCGGACAGGTCCGAGGCGAGGGGCGACACGGTGGTCTACTTCGCCAAACGCGTCGGGTTCATGCCTGATCGCGACCTCGAGGTATGGTGGTGAGCGTTTCGCCGGCGGGCGCTGGCGGGGACCGGCGCTGACCGATACCTCTTGGCCGCCCAGAGCAACCGGACGGCCATCGACACCAGTCTATGACAAGAAGCCCGCGGGCTCCCCCGCGGGCTTCCTGCTCGATCGAGCCGTCCTCCGCTGAGACCGGCCTCAGTTCTCACGGACGCGACCCTCGCGTCAGATGATGCTGGTGTCCTTCTGCTGCTTCTTCTCCCGCTTCTTCTTCCTCTTGTCCTTCTTGGAGAGAATGGCCTTCTTCTTGGTCTCGTGCCCGACCTTCTCCTTGCGATACATGCGTCCCCCTTCTCGCCCTACAGGGTGAGCACGGGCTTTGTCTTCACGGGTCCCGTAGGCACACCCTCGACCTCCAGCTGGTATCGCTGGTCCTTGAGAACCGCACCCTCTTCGCTGTACACGATGATCCTCAGCGTGTCATAGTACCCCTCCCGGTCCGTGTATGGGATGAAGCACTTCATGGTGTGGTCCTTGCGATACACGACATGCGTGCCCTTGGTGTAGTCGACCGGTTCACCGTTCTCCAGGCCGACGCCCCAGGGAAACGTGCCGAGACTCGATGCCTCGCGAGCGGAGTACCAGGCGGACACGAACACGTACGCCCTCACTCTCTCGAAGACCTCGTTCTCGTTGCCGAAGTCCAGCGTCACCATGAGCCCCTTTTCAGGCTCGACGCGCCAGTCATAGGTGAGATTCTGGAAGGTCAGAACCGGCGTGCCCTCCTCCTCTCCACTCTCGACAGGAACTCCGCGAGCCCTCGCGGCGCGTGACACGTCACCGGTCTGGGAATCACCTGAGGGAGTCCCTGAGTCGACCTCTCCAGACTCGGTTTGCGGAACGGCCTCCTCCTCGGTGCGAGAGCACCCAGGAAGGCTCGCGACAGCAACGATAGCGACAAGCAGCCAAGCCACAAGTCTGATCACGACAGTCACCACCTTCCGTCCGCCGAGCGGTATCTCCAATCGGCGCTAGTCCGTCCTGGTCGTCACGCCGGCCGCTGTATACTCGACGACCCTTATTCTCAGTTTGTCAGCGGTCCTGAGTATCGGAAGAGACAACTCCCCTATCCGCCCCCCCGCGAGAGAGCTCGTACCGAGTCGGATGTGGGCAGCGTCCACGCTTCCCTCTCCCCGTGTCGGATCGAGAGAGTACCAGCCGTCGCCCGACCACACCTCCAGCCACATATGGTAAGCGAAACCACCGCGGAAGTGAACCACTCCGGTCGCCAATCTCGACGGGATGCCGACCGCCCTCTCCATCGCAGCGGCGAGCACGGCGTGCTCGCTGCAGTCGCCGCTCCTCGTACGAAGCACCTCGGCGGCCGACGCGAAGCCCACGCCGAACCCTCGGTCATCGATGAGCTTCCGCACGGCACCTTCGATCCTGACCGACCTGGTCCACGGATCGGGGCCGGCTCCCCGGACTGCGTCCTCGGCCGCGCGGGCCACTCGCGGGTCGTCCTTCTGCAGAATGGCGTTGCTCTCCAGGTACTCGGACGCCTCGCTCCCGGGTACGGCGCCTGTCGACCCGTCCGGGACCAGTCGGCGAACCCGGAGCAGCACGCCCGTGTCCGTCCGACCCTCCACCACCTGTCGCGGAGGATCAGCCAGGAGGTCACTGGGGTCTCCGCCTTCGAGCGAGATCTCGTAGAGCGCCTCGTCGACGAGTTCCGGCCTCGGGATGATCACGTTGCTGTCGACCACCATGTCCTCGGCGATGTCGGTGAGCACGATGTCGGCGCGTGTGACCTCGCCCGTCGTCCTGAGGGTTGCCGTGGACAGCTCCGGGGCAGCCTGCGCCCAGAGTGCTCCGCTGTCGTCGCGCCACTCCCGGAAGACCACGCCCCCGTAGAGATCAGGTCTGACCTCGACAACGTGGAGCGCCCTCGTCTCTCCGGCCAGATCGAGCGTGTCGGGACCGACCACGGCCACCGAACACGTCGACACGGACTCGAAGTCCGGATCGAACGTGCGGAAGACGTAACGGTCGCCTATCCTGAAGCCCCGCTCCGCGTGGAGCATGTCGATGCCTCGAGGGAATAGCATCTCGCCCCCGACATCTATGAAGCTCGACTCCTTTCTTGCGCCCGAGGTCTTGATGAGAACATATCCGGCTGGTCGGGCACGGAGCGAGAGCGATACCTCGTCGCGCGCCATCCTCAGGACCGACTCGTAGAAGAGCGCCCGCCCACGGTCTGCCTCCGTCCATCTCTCGTCGCGCGACATCTCGGTGCGCTCTCCGAAGCGTTCGACGACCACCATGGAAGCCACGGTCGTCACGAGAGTCGAGTCCCCCCCCGCTCGAACGCTCTCGTGCACGTAGCCGACCCTCCGTCCTGCGAGGAGCGTCTCGTACCATGCGTCTCTGGTGTTTGCGCGACCTGGTCCGCTGCCGGCTGGCGTGGACGCCGCGGCGAGGAGTGACAGCGCCGCGACCACGAGAAGGCCGCAGGAGTGTGGTCGGGTAGTCACGGACGCACCTCCACGTTTCACGGCGGAGCCGACCTCGTACGACGTCATGTAGCGGGGAGCTAGGACTTGCCGGCCTGCTCGAGCTCGACCAGCCTCTCCTCAAGGGCCCGCTTCTGGCTCTCGAGGTGTATGAGGTTCATCTCAAGCGAGCGGATCTCGTCCCTAAGCTGCTGGCTGTCGTCCATCTGCAGCTGGGCCTTGCTGCCCTTGATCATCTCCTCGGTATTGCTCATGTCGCGCTGGATGTCGACCAGCTCCTTGCGGATGAGCACGGGGTCGTCCGGCACGTCGCCTCCCGCCTTCGTCCCGGCACAACCCGCGACGAGCAGGAACAGGAAGGCGGCCAGAAGCACGATCGGCACTACCTGTCTGCGCTGCAGCATCATTCCTCCGAATCTCCGGGGTGGGGGGTGGAACCCTGGCTCGAGTCACTCCAGCGGCCGCCCACGAAGCGCGACCGCGCCGACGCCATCAGGCACGAAACTTGAAACGTCATTGTGGCAGGCGTCCGCGGGGGTGTCAACGACTTTGCTCCCCGACAGGGCGCCGACTCCCCGGGCCTCCTTGACACGCGATGCTCGGAGTGTCAGAATCAAAGGTGGTAGGGAACGCACGGTGCGACGTCGCAGAAAGCTGCCAACGCGTGCCGGCGCAACCCCCAGGAAGAGGTGAAGGGTGCAGAAGTGGCAGGAGTTCGAGACTGAGATAGCGCGCATCGCCGCAAGGCTGACGCCGGACGAGATGCTCCAGCAGGATCTCGCCCAGGAGATGCGCATAGACATATGGCGCGCGCCTGAGGGAAAGCCCCACGGCTGGTACCTGTCGAGCGCGCGCTGGAAGGCGCTCAAGTTCATGACCCGCACGGCGATCGATTGTCCTGACGGCGACCTCGACAGACAGATGGTCTTCTACGGAGTGCTCGGAGACGTCGACCCGGAGATCGTGAGGTTCATCCCCAGCGACTGGCACGAGATCCTGATGACCTCCCCCATCGACATGGTAGAGGGGGCGCTTGCCCTCTCGGTAGAGGTGGGCGATACGCTTGCGCAGCTCACGCAGCGGCAGCAGCAGATTGCATACGCTTTGGCGGAGGGATTCACACAAGCAGAAATCGCTGAGGCCCTGTCCATATCGAGACGCACCGTGGCCAACGAACTCGCACGGATACGGGCCGCTCTCCAGGACATCAGAGAATCGCCCTATTACAGGGCCTCCTGAGGGCCGCGCGGGCGGCCGGAGGCACGCGAGCCGGCCGCCGCCGAGAAAAGCAGTCCCGGGCTCAGATTTCGTTGCACATTCAGAGGGCCTTCCCGGTATTAATGTATTGAAGGGGCCAAATGGCCCCTTTTTCTATTCGGGGTCGTCCAAGACCCCTGGAATGTCCAAGGGGCGCCAGCCGGCGCCCCTTGTTGTTGGTTCTGCCTGATACCGGTCGTTCGCGGCGTGCGGCTAGTTCTCGCCACCGGAGAGACCGCTCCCCCAAATGCCCACAAGCTCGGCCCGCTCGTTCTCGTCGAGGCCGTCTGCCGCGCTGTCGCCCGCAACCCCGTGCTCAGGTCCTTCCTCGCGCACAAAGAGCGAGACGACGGAGTTCAGCGCCCGCTCCAGCGAGACGCGGTCCGAGACCACGATGGGATTGGCCACGTGGTCGCCGGGCGTCACGGTGAAGCTCCCCGGCGACACCGAGACACGGGCGAGAGGCCTTCCTGCCAGCTCGAACGCGACCCCTCCATCCGACTGGGTCTCCACGACGCGGCCGTCGAGACCATCCACGCCAGACCTGAAGAGCTTGAGAAGGGTCAGTACCGACTCGGACTCGATCTCGTCCTTGAGCCTGACCGGAACTCCCAGAACGCTGTCCGTCTCGACGGCTCCCGACCCCGCGGCCGCGAGGGGCGCTTCCCGCCGGGGCGACGCCGACGCCGCGGCCTCGCCCGCCGGGTCGTCCGTGGATGCGACCTCCTCGAGCATGAGTTCGCTCTCGCCGTCGATTATGAAGTGCTCGGCCCTCACCAGCCTGACGCGCATCCCACTGAGAACCGACAGCGCGCGGAGGACGCCTCTCGGGAAGCCGCCCGCCACGAACACGATCTCGGGCCGGTCCATCTCCTGGATGCCGTCGCGCGCGTAAGCCCTCATGAAGAGCCTGCCGTTCTCCTCGATCCAGGCCAGGTGCTCGAACACACGTGCCGGAACGCTCTCGGCGTCTCCCGAAACCACGTCGACGAAGACGGGCCTGCCTCCCTCTCCCACCATCAGTATGTCCACTCCGGTGGCTCCCTGAGCGTCGGCATCGATGACCACGGCTCCCCGGCTCAGCTCGTCCGCGCGCCCCCCGATCAGCTCCCGCAGAGCAGCAGGCCGCGGAAGGGGCGCCTTCTCGATCCGTCTCTTCATGATCCGTCTCCGTTCGAGCCCGCTACTCAGGCCCGCCTGTGAGGTAAGCCTCCGCTCCCCTCAGTGCCAGCGCGTTCGATGCGATCTCTCTCAGGAGGAGCGCGGACGTTGCGTCAGGCCGCGACCTCACCATGACTCCTTGTTCTCTCTGCAGAGCTCCGAGAGCGGGCTCGCGAACGACGCCCCCCAGGAACCGTACGTCCATAGACAACAGACGCTGTGCTGCCAGTCGCATCTTCGCGTAGAAAGCTCGCGCGTAGGATGTGCTCGGCGCCCTGTTCACCACGAGGCCGGCCGAGCGGGCGCCGCCCTCCCTCGACAACCTCGCGAGCGCGGCGTATGCCTCGATGAAGCCCTCTCTCCCCGACCCCGCCACGACTATGAAGTGCGTGCGGGGGGAACTCCCATTGAAAAGACAGGGTGCGGATCGGAGCGGCGAATCGACGACGGCGTAGTCGAGCGCGTACTCGCCTCCATCGGGAAGGCCCACGCTCACTCCGAAGACCCCGGCGTCGTCGTCCGCGCCCTCCGGTACTTCCAGCGGGCCGTCGATGACCACGAGCCCTGAGTCGGTCAGGACGTTGGGTGCTCGGGTGCCGTCTCCGGTGAGTGGAGACAGGTAATGCCACGACGGAAGTCCCAGATAGAAGCGGGCGTTCGGAAGGCGCGGGTCGGCGTCGTAGAATCCGACTCTCCCGTGCGCGACGAGCGCCTGCGCCACGTTGACAGCCACCGTCGACTTGCCCGGCGCCCCGTCGCCGCCCGTCACGACAAAGACTCGCGTGACGTGCGCCGGCTCGGCACGCTCGGCCGCGTGCGGCTCGGCCCCGCCGTCCAGTTGCGTTCCCGGGCTATCGACAGCGGATGCGTCGAACCCGGTCTCCGCTCTGGGTTCCGTTCCGGAGAAGAACAGGTGGGAAACATCTGCCAGTGTCTTCGGAGTCCTGTTGCTCGAACCCTCGCTCATGTCGTCCCGTCCGAAGATTGTATGTAATGGTCGTCTCGCCTCGTTCGGCGGACGCTAGTCCCTCCGATATACCTCGACCACGCAGTCGTCGTTGGGAGTCGTACGGTTCTCGTTGGCCGGGTCCGGCCTCCAGATGCCGTCGATCACGTACTTGTAGAGGTGCCTTCCGGGCGGCAGGTCGAGTGTCGCGTGCCAGACGCCGTTGGGATTGCGCGTCAGCGCGATGCCGTGTTCGCGGTCCCATCCGTTGAAGCTCCCGATCAGCTCAACCTCGTTGGCCTCAGGAGCGACGAGCGAGAACAGCACGCCGCCCTCGACGAAGTGCGGTCCAGGCTGGGAGAGGATCCAGTCGTCCATCCCCGGCTCGAGCTGCGAATCGTCCGCGAGCGTCTCGATCACGGGGTCCTCGGTCTCGACGCTGCCCTCTGAATCCATGATCTCGTGGGCCAGGTCGCGGTAGTCCCTCGCGCCCGTGCAGCTCTTGGCGTAGTGCGATATCGCGACGCCCCAGTTGGCGGCCTCCCTGAAGCGGATCGTATTGCGGATCACGGTCGTGAACATCTCGCGGCCGAACCGCGTCTGCGCTTCGCGCAGGAACTCCCGCGCGAATCGTGTCCGCCCGTCGAACATCGTCAGAAGCACGCGCACGCGCTTGCGAAGCCCAAGCTGACTCCTGACAAGGGCTATCGTCTCCATCACCTTCATGGCGCCCTGAAGCGAGAAGTACGAGGGTTCCATTACGACGAACGCCTCGCGGCAGGCCACGATGGCGTTGAACGTGAGCAGCCCGACGCTGGGCGGGCAGTCGACGAGGACGTAGTCGTAGTCCGACCCGCACGCGTCGAGCTTCCTGCGGAGCCTGTTCTCGCGATCCGGCTGTCCGGAGAGCTGCTGCTCCACGGCGGACAGCACCACGTTCGACGGAACGATGTCCAGACGCTCACTGACGGTTATGGCCGCGTCACGGACGTGAAGCCCGGGGTCCATCAGGAGGTCGTAGGTCGTCCGGTCGAGGTCTTCGGTGTCGATCCCCAGCCCCATCGAGGCGTGCGACTGAGGATCGCAGTCGACCAGGAGAACCTTCCTCCCGGAGTCCGCGATGTAGGAGGCCAGGCTGATGGAGGTGGTCGTCTTGCCACACCCACCCTTCTGATTCACTATGGCGATCGTCCTCATGACTTCCCTCGGGTTTGCGGCGGGATCCGCCGCGGTCCGGGCACGCAGACATCCGGCGCGGGTCGGGGGGCACTCGTGAGCGACCCCGGTCCGCACCATCTTCGTCTCGCGCTCGATGTGGGATCGGCACCGAGAAGGTACCCGACAATGTACTGATTGTCAAGCGGCTTCTCCCCGGAACCGCCTTGGGGTGGGCCGATTGCTGTTGACTTGCAGACTGAATAGTAGTTAGCTACGCGTCACGGAAGCAGTCAGGAAGTCTGGCACGTGAAGAGAGGGAGGAAGAGATGGTGGCTCCAGCTCGTCTCCTCACGATCGCAGCGTGCGCCGCGCTCCTATTGTTGGCTGTGGGGACGGCAAGCGCCCAGATCGAGGAACAGGTATCGGCCTACACCGGCGACAATGCGAAGAGCTATCTGGAACCGCTCTCCCAGGCCATCGGAGCGGATCTGACCAGTGCTATCTGGACCTCGGCGTACATTCCGCTGGAGAATGCGTTCCACCTGAGCATCGAAACGCGCGTGGTTGGACTCATCTTCAGCGACGACATGAGGACGTTCACGGCCACGACGGAAGCGGGGTTCTCCCCCGAGACGCCGCAGGAGGCTCCGACGGTCATCGGAGATGGCGATGCCATAATCATCACCGGAGACGAGAGCGCGAGCTTTGCCTTCCCCGGCGGGTTCGACGTCAACTCGTTCGCCATCGCCGTCCCTCAGATCAAGATCGGGGCGTACAAGGGCACGGAGGTCATGATCCGCTACTTCGCCATGAACACTGGAGACCTGGAGGTCGGCGACATCGCCCTCTACGGTTTCGGAGTCCACCACAGCATCTCCCAGTACATGGCGCCCGGCTTTCCGGTGGACCTGGCCGCCGGCGTCTTCTATCAGAAGATGACCGTCGGCAAGGAACTCATGGATGCCACGGCCTATTCTTTCGGGGTCCAGGCAAGCAAGCGTTACCCCGCCGGTTTCGCCATCGTCGAGCCTTACGCCAGTCTCGGCCTCGACATGTTCTCCAACAACGTCAAGTACAAGAGCAACGCCCAGACGGTGAACCTGGAATACGAAACGGACACGTCGCTCGACTTCACGGTTGGTCTCAACCTCCACGCGGCGTTCCTGACTCTGAACGGCGAGTACAGCATCTCGGGCCAGAACACGTTCGCCTTTGGCTTTGGCCTCGGCTTCTAGCCCAACCTGTGAAAGGAGAGTGACCAATGAAGAAGCTTACCTGGATCGTCGCTCTGCTCCTGGTCGGGCTGGCCGTGGGCGGCAGCGACTGTATCCTCGAGGACAAGGTGGTACAGCTCGTCATACTGGGCGATGCCTGCACGGACGAGTTCGACGAGTACCACACGACCGACAACTGGACGACACCGGACACCTACGACGTGTCGGACGACCTCGACCAGATCCTCGCGGACAACGGCATCGACAAGGACCAGATCATCAGCGCGAAGCTCATCAGCGCCGCTTACATGGTCACCGACGCACCGGTTCACGACTGGGATCTGTCCGGCACGATAACGGTCGAATACGACTCCGGAGAGCAGGTGATCGTCGACTACACGAACCAGTCTCTCTGGGAGATTGACGGCGTCGCGAAGTACGCCGACCTCAACGAGGCCGGTGTCGAGGTTTTCAACGGCGCGATCGAGGACTACCTGAACGGCCTTTCGCCCGTCCTGACGTTCAGAGTCCGGAACGGAGACGTGACCCCGACCCCGGACGGCGAGGACCCGATCGACTTCAAGTGGGTCGCGTGCCTCAAGATCTACGTGGTCGTGGAGCAGGACTACGAGTGGCCTGACATCTTCCGCGGGTAGGCCGCGCTCAGGCGTCGGTCGGTGAGACCAGCCTGTCGAGCGTGAGGCCATGCGACGCGATGCGTGAAGAGATGCGTGAGTAAGAGACCGCCGGGGGCACTCTCCCGGCGGTCTTCTTTACGTCGCCAGGCTGAAGGCCAGCGCGCCGACGGCTGCCCCCGCTATGGTCTGCGCCAGGGTATGACGGTCGAGCCTCAGGCGAGACCACATCATCGCGGGCGCGCCCACGAGCAGGGGAAGCGACGCGCCGGTGGTCAGCCAGATGAAGACCCCCACGCCGGTCGCGGTCGCGCAGTGCACGCTTATCTTCCAGCGCAGCGTGATGCCGAAGATGACCACGGCCTGAACGAGGAAGAGCCCTCCCAGGTCGGCCATCTTGTACGGGGCCGGGCCCAGCCTGAGGAGCACCCACGCGGTCAGCATGCACACCACTGTGAAGACCTGGGGAACGATGCGCTGCCCTCGCTCGGGGATGTCGATGTCACTCACGGCACCCCTGTGAAACTCCCACAGCAGGTACCCAAGCGGAGCCAGCACGGAGATGAGCACGTAGGCAGAGGCCCACTTCCAGGCACCCGGCTCCGGGGCCGCCACCGCGACAAGTATCACGGCCAGCAGGACGAGCGAGGGCGGGCTTGCCGCGAACGAGACCCCGAGCGCCAGCCTCCTGTCCCAGTTCCGCGTGGCCTTGTCACCGGCCGACGCGCCCTGCGTCATGTCGTCCCCGCGGTCAGGCAATGTGGTTGCCACCTGGTCTCAAAGTCTCTCATCTCGACGAATCTCAGTATAGCCGGCCGCCGGCGCGCGCACAACGCATCGGTCCTATCCCGTGGAGATGCTGACGCCGTCCAGCAGGATGTGAGGAACCGTCTCATCGAAGAGCACTTCCCTCTCCCGGGACACGGCCGTAGCCCCCGGCATCAGATCGAAGATGTTGCCGGCGATCATCGTACCGCAAAGCGGCTCGGCGAGCCGGCCTCCCCTGATCATGTGGCCGCCCTTCACGGATCCGGAGAAGTCTCCACTCACGGGATCCACGTTCCCGGAGAACCTGCTGACGACTATGCCCCTGTCGATCCCCGACACAATGTCGACCAGAGCGGTGCCGCCCTCGCTCCACACGATGTTCGTGGTGGACACGGTCGGGACGGAGTTCGCGCCTCCCCCCGCGTGACCGGTGCTCGCGAGCCCCTCCCTCCTTGCGGTGTACGTGTCGTAGAGGAAGTTCCTGAGGATCCCTCCCTCGATGATTGGAAGCACCTTCGGGGACAGCCCCTCCCTGTCGAACGACGTGGTACCCATTCCGTCCGGAAGAGTCGAGTCGTCGACGACGGTCAGGAGTTCCGAACCCACACGTTCACCGAGCCTCCCTGAGAACTTGCTCATCTCCTTCTGGACGGACGAAGCGCGCGCGGCGTACGTCACCGGGTACGAGATGATCTCAGCGGCCGCCTTCGGCGCGAGCAGAACCGGTCCAGTGAAGCTCTCCCCCTTCACTGCGCCCAGTGTCGATACGACGTTGTTCGCGAAGCGGGAGGCCACCGCCACGGGGTCTATCCCGGACGCCATCCTTGAGCACTCAAACTGATAGTCGAACGAGGACACGCGCTCCCCCTCGCGGGCCATGCCCATGATAATGCAGTAGAACGCGCTGCCTTCCTCAACCGCGCCGACGCCGCGCGACGAGGCTATCGCCTTGGTGCCCCGCCTGCCCGCGAGCTCGCCGGAATCTACCGTGACGCGAGGGTCTGTTCCGCGAGCGGTCCTGAGCATGTCGAGAGCCAGTTCGACGGCCTCGTCGACACCGAAAGCACCGCGGTCCATGATCCCCTCTCTCGCCGTGAGGGGCGATGGATCGGGAAGCCCGTTGTCCGGGTCGCGCGGTGTCGCGTGGGCGATGCCCAGTGCCCGCTCGACCGACTCCCTGACGTCCTGCTCGTCGAAGCTGTTGACGTAGGCGAACCCCAGCCCCGATTCCTTGAAGACCCGGATCCCGAGGCCGTCGCTCCTCGTGCTCTTGGCTATCTGCAGGTCGTTCTTCTGCAGATGCACGTTCACGCTCTCACCGGTGAGGGCGAACGCCTCGGCTTCGTCCGCGCCCGAGTCGAGCGCCATCTGGACCGTCCGCTCGCACAGCGCCAGGAGTTTTTTCATCAGGACCTCCCACCGACTACTACGCTGCACCGCACGTGCGACCCGCCTCCGTCGACCTTGGCTGGTTGACCCTTCCCGCAATGCCCGCTCCCGATGGCCCACTCGAAATCGCTGCCGACCATGTCCACGCTCGACAACACCTCGAACGCGTCGCCGGAGATCGTCGCCCCTCGCATGAGCCGGCCGAGCTTGCCCTTCTTGATCTCCCTGGCCTCCTGCACGCCGAACATGAACTCCGCATTGGCGTCGGCCTGCCCGCTCCCCGCTCCCTCGAGAAGAAACCCGTCGTCGATGCTTGCTATCATGTCGGCAAGAGAGTGCTCACCGGGCTCGATGTACGTGTTGCGCATGCGGATGATCGGCTCGTCATCGTAGAGCCAGGCACGCGCGTTGCCGGTGGGAGCGACGCCGAAGATCGCCGCCGTCTCGCGGTCGTGAAGGAAGGACCTCAGTACGCCGCGCTCGATGATGACGGTCCTGCCGGTTGGTACGCCTTCGTCGTCCACCAGGACGATGCCCCCGGCCGCCTCGCCGCCGATGTACGCCGGGCCGCTGTCGACGAGAGTCACGATGTCGCTCGCAACCATCTGCCCCAGCTTGTCGCTGGCCGCCGACCCCGAGAGCACGAAATCCGCCTCCACGGTGTGGCCCACGGCCTCATGGGCCAGCAGACCGACCAGTTCCGGATTCAGTATGACGGTCGCGGCGCCCCCCGGCGCATAGGGCGCGGACAGCAGGTCGACGGCGCTGGCCGCGGCGCGTTCAGCCACGCGCTCCGGGGTCCACACAGCGAAGAGGTCCGACCAACCACCGGTCACGCCGTTGCCCTTCCAGCCGACGGTCATGTCCCCATCCTTCTCGGCCACGGCACTCGCGATGAACTCGAGCTTCGAGTCCTCGATGTGTGCGTCGGCGCCGTCGCTGGACACGATCCACTTCTCGTCCATGATCTCCGTATAGCGGCACATGGCCGAACATATCGACGGCGACGAGTGCCTGACGCGGGCCTCGGTGTCGACGACCAGCGAGGTCTTCTCCTCGGTCGAACGCTCGACGACATCCCTCGGGTCACCCGTTCGGAAGTCGCCTACGGCCAGTTCGCAGTCCGCCAGCTTCTCAACGCGGTTCACCTTGCCCGTGGACGACTTACCGGCGGCGGCGGCGGCCGCCCCGACGGCCTCCTCCACGCCCCGGCGGTCGAGCCTCGTCGTGGCGCAGAAACCCCAGCAGCCGTCCATCAGAACGCGAACACCTACGCCTCTCACGCGACGAGACGCCGCCGATTCGACGACGCCCTTGCGGACGACTACCTGGAGCGAGTGCCTGTCGTGAAGACGGAGTTCGACCCAGTGCTCCGAGTTGCCGGCCACCTCCCTGAGGGTATCGCGCATCAGCCATTCTCCATTCAGTTGCCGGCGCCGGTCGGACCGGTCGTCATCAGTCTGGGCACGTAGAGCGATCCAGAGAGTGGCGGAAGCGTGAGCTCGAACTCGAGACCGTCCTCGCTCACACTCACTGGGACGACGGAGCCATCCAAGAGGTCGTTCATTCCCTTGAACTCACGCAGTCCCTGTCCGAGCGGACCACTGTAGACGTCGGGACCCAGCGGCACAACAACGGTCGCCTCTCTCGTTCCCGCGTTGATAACGACCACGACCTCGCTGCTGTCGTCGCGCCGTCTGAACGCGTAGACCTTCCCGTCGGTCAGAAGGGTCTCGAACCCGCCCCTCACCAGAACCGGGAAGCGCTTCCTGAGCGAAGCCAGACGCGCGTAGGTGTTGTGCAGACGGGCCTTGTCGCCGTCACGGCTCCATCGCCAATCGAACGGTCTCCGGCAATCGGGATCGCCGCCGCCCACCATGCCGACCTCGTCCCCGTAGTAGATCGTCGGGACGCCGACGTACGTCATCGAGAAGAGCGCCGCCAGTCTGAGGCGCCTGATGTCCCCTCCCGCCGTCGTCAGGTACCGCTCGGTGTCGTGACTGTCTATGAGGTTCATCTGCGCCAGCACGCCCTCCTCCGGGTAGATGAGCCTCCCCGGGGCGAGCTCCCGATCGAACTGCTCGGCCGTAGACTCGCCGCGACACAGGAACCTGAGCACTGGGTCGCGGAAGAACTTGTAGTTCATGACCGCGTCGAAGTAGTTCCCATTGACCCACTCCGGCGAGGCTCCCCACAGCTCACCGACGATGTACGCGTCGGGGTTCACCTCGTGCACCCGCTCTCGGAACAACTTCCAGAACCAGAACGGAACCTCGCCCGCGACATCGAGCCTGTAGCCGTCAACGCCCTCGTCGGCCAGCCAGTACTCGGCGACATCGAGGAGGTGCTCGACGAGCGGCATGTTCGGTTCGGCGTCAGCGACGTCCTTGGCCGACTGCTCATCCCCGTTCGGACGCGACAGATCGAAGTTGAGATCGGGCATCTGCCCGAAACCCCACCAGCAGTCGTAGTAGTCGAGGGGATCGGCGGGCGTCGTGGCGATGCCTCCCGGCACCGGCCATTCCTTCCATTCGTACCAGTCCCAGTACTCGGACTGGGTCCCCTTCTCACGGCCGTCGACGAATGCCCAGTACGTGTGGCCCGTGTGGTTTATCGCAAGGTCGATGATGACCCTGATCCCCCGCCCATGGCATTCATCTACGAACGCCTTGAACTCGTCGTTAGTGCCGAAGTGCGGGTCGATCTCCATGTAGCTCGCCGCGTCGTATTTGTGGTTGCTCTTCGACTTGAAGATGGGATTCAGGTAGATGATCGTGACCCCGAGCGACTCGAGATAGTCCAGGTTCTTCCTGATCCCCGCAATGTCTCCTCCGTAGAACGAGTTCCAGTCCGGCTTGCCGTCGGTCTTGTACGGACTGCGCTTGAGGCCGGCCACGTCGTACCAGTCGTCGACCATGTGGAAATACTCGCCGTTCGTCTTGCCCGACGGCGGCAGCTCGCGGACGCCCTCGTAGTACCACTCGGTGAAGTCGGGATCGTTGGAACGGTCGCCGTTGGCGAAGCGTTCCGGAAAGATCTGATATATGACGCCCTCCTTGACCCAGTCGGGCGTGGAGAACATCGTCATCGACGATAGGTCCATGTCGAACCACCCGGCGCCCGCGGCGTCAGCCGAGATGCCGCTCCCCCCCAGCCAGAGGCCGGCCGACCCATCGAGTATGTGGAATGCGTACGCCGTCGCCGCCGCGGCTGCCAGCGAGTCGACCGTGACCTCGAAGTAGTCATACGTGCCGTCCGTATCCGACGGGCCCACGGGAGGAAGCGAGCAGACGGTATCGGCCTTGAGCACCAGCTCGACGAGTTCGACGTCGCCGGCCCACGCGCGGACTCGAAGCGTCACGCTCCCGTCGCGGTTGAGCGAGCGCTCCCACGCGTTCCGGCCGTGCGAGATCCCGTCGGCCATGATCCGGCCGTCCCCACGTTCGATGTCGAGCGCCGGGAACGAATCGTCCACGTCGATCACCGAGTTCTGACCGCCGTAGCCGTCAGGGTTGAACGAGGTGGCCGTCTCGTCGGTGATCCACTGGCCGTCGGCGACGAACTTGTACTGGTAGGTCCCCTCCGCGAGCGGCAGCGTTACCTCGAAACCGTCTGCGGTGCGCCTCATCTCGGTAGCATCCGTGCTCCACTCGTTGAAGGTCCCAGCGAGGAAGACACGTTCGTAGTGTCTGTCGGGCGAGTAGGTGAACGTCACCTGCTTGAGAGGTGACACGGCGGGCACGCAGCTCGCGGAGGCTGCGGCCAGGAAGGCGGCCAGCAGAACCACGCCCAAGAGAGTGTTCCTGTTCACGGCCCATCCTCCGGTTCCGGGTGCGGATATCGTGAAACATCGATTGTACCGGAGGGACATCCGCCGGGCAAGAAGGCGTCGTACGGCTGGCGGGCTCTAGGTGAGCGGGCTGAAATCGAAGTCCTCGCGGGCCACCGCGTCGCCCCATCGGCCGACGTCGGCGCGAGATTGGACGAGGGAGTTGAGCCGCTGCACGCCGGCGCGGGAGCCGACCACCATCGCCCCCTGAATCACGCCGTCCTGGACGATGACCTTGCGGTAGATGCCCGCTTCCCCGTCCTCGTAGACGTGTTCCCGGCAGGACTGGTCCTCGGGGCACTCGGTCGCTCCGGCCGAGAAGACATCGATCCCGGCGATCTTGAGCGTATTGTAGGAGACGGCCCTCGCCGGCGCGGCGTCCGCAGACCCCGAGATGCTGCCCGCCGCGGCCTCGGCCTGAGAGATGGCTACCGGGATGTTGCCGCCGATCATTCCCTCGAGCACGGCCACGTCCCCGGCGGCGAACACGTCGGGCACGTTGGTCTTCATCTTCGGGTCGACGACCACCCCGCGACCGATCTCGAGACCGCTGTCCCGGAGGAATCCGACCGAGCACTTGACCCCGGTTGAGACGAGCACAAGCTCGCAGGGATAGGTGGTGCCGTCGCTCAGAGAGACGCCGGTCACCTCTCCGTCACCCTCAATCCGCGACACGCTTGCGGATGTCTGCACCCCTATGCCCAGCCGGTCGACGTCCTTCCGCAGGACGTCGGCTGCGGCCGCGTCGAGCTGCCTGGGCAGGAGCCAGTCGGCTCCCTCGAGGACCGTGACGCCGAGGCCGGCGTGCTGCAGACCGCGCCCCGCCTCCAGTCCGAGGAGGCCCCCTCCGATGACCACCGCCCTCTCGGCCCGTGAGGCTCGCTCCTTGACGGCGAGCGCATCGTCCACGGTACGCAGCACGAACACGCCCTTGTTGCCGGCTCCGTCGATGGGTGGAACGAACGGGTCGGCGCCGCTTGCGATGAGGAGCGAGTCGTACGTGACGCTCCGACCTCCCTCCAGAAGCACCGCGTGAGCGTCCGGGTTGACGGACAGGACGGGCTCCGAGAGATGCACGCTGATGTGTCGCGAGTCGTACCAGTCGGGAGGGTAGGCGACGATGTCGTCGGCCTGCACGTCGCCCGCGACGACGTCGGGGAGCCGGGGCCTGTAGTAGTAGAGGTAGGGCTCACGGGTGAACAGGTCGATCGCGGCGTCGGGATCGGCCTTCCGTACGGCGCGGGCGGCCGTCACACCGGCCACACCCGCGCCAATTATTGCCACGCTCGAGTTCAGTTTCTACGCCTCCTCGAACTGATCCTTGGTCGCCCCGCATACCGGACAGACCCAGTCGTCTGGAAGGTCCGCGAAGGACGTGTTGGGCTCGATCCCGTTGTCCGGATCCCCGGATGCGGGGTCGTAGATGTATCCACACACGGTGCATCTGTACTTCTTCAAACCGCACCTCCGATCACTTGCTCTTCTTCGCCAGTCTCTTTCTCAAGTTCCTCAGTCGGTTCGTGATCTCCACTACGTGGCCCTTCTCCTCCTCGACGAGGCGCTTGAGAGCCTCGCGGGTCTTCTTCTTCCGGGTCGCGGCGTGCGCCTCCGTATAGTAGAGCACGGCGTCCTTCTCTACCCGCAGCGCGAGTTCCAACGCCTTCTCGGCGTCGTACTTGTGCTTCGCGGACCTCTCCATCTCGGCGATACCGCTGAAGATGCCTCCATCGACGAGTGAACAGACGTACTTGGAGACGTCCTTGTCCTGCTCGACCGGCCTCGTGCCCATGCTCCCGACGGTCTCCAGCTCCAGCGACTCGAAGAATGCGAGATGGTTCTTCTCATCACGAGCGAGACGCCTGAAGACCCTCTTCGTTGCCGCATCGGTGGCCTTCTCTGCCATCTTCGTATAGAAGTCGAGTCCGGCCTCCTCGATGCACATCCCTACGCGGTACACCTCATCCTCGTTCAGGTACTCGATCATGGGGACCTCCGCTGCTCTCTGTCGGGTCCAGGCCCGCCCGGGTCAATTGTCTGAGAGAACGTGCTCGTCGTATTCCTTCTCCAGAGCCAGCTTGTGCTTCGCCTCCTCCTGAGCCAGCAGCTCGAACAGCTTCGACAGCGCCGGCTCGGTCGTATTCGATGCGAGAATGGTGTAGAGGTTGTGGGCCGCCTCCTCGCGCTTCATCGCTACGCTCAGGACGTCCTGGTAGTCCATGTCCTCGGTGATCTGCGCGTTGTCGCTGTAGTCGGAGATCCTGAGGTCGGGGATGTCGACGATGTCGGCACCCTCTACCTTGCCGGGGTCTATGCCCATGAGCTTCTGCTTGTGGCGTTCCTCCTGGGCGGCGAACTCCAGCAGCATCGCCCTGATGTGGGCACGCTTAACGATCCGGCTGGCCGTTGTGTAGGCATTGACGGCCTCCTGCTCCTTTTCTATCGCGAACGCCACGACCTCGTCGAACTGCCGTGTGTTCAATGACTCCTCCTTGAGTGACTGGAATCGGGTCGAGGAAACGTCCGGAAGAGGATAGCGGGATGAAGTCACTCGGTCAAGCAAACAGAACCGCCGCGGGCCACTCGGGCCGCGCGGCGGTTCTCTGATTTAAGGCCTCCGGAGAAACGATCAAGGGTAGGAGCAGGGCTGCGGCTGACGCTAGTCATGGCACTCATTTCTAGCCCGTCTTCTCTCGACGTACCCCCAGAGGCCATTGCTCTCCTTACTTATGATTCAGGAACCGGCAGGTGGGATTCGGATCCCACCGTTCCAACACCTCAACACCACGCTGGCCGGTACGACGACCGGGCAACCGTGTCGAGAGTGAGAGATTGTGGCGCCACTGAAAAGAGCAGCTGAAGAGGCCGCGCGGCAACCCGCGCGCTGAAAGGAGAACATCGGGACTTGCCGTCCCCGCCGTGAACTCCGCTGATGCATGCCCAGATGATTCCCTGGTTCTTGAGCAGGTCGGGGCTTCTCGTCCGGTCGAGAAAGCATCCTTTGGTGGGTACGGTAGACAATCTACTACCCGCGTCCTGACAGGTCAAGGCAATTCCTGAGGCTCACAGGAACCTGACGTCACCTCCCGTGTCGTCGCTTCGCGTTTATTGACCAGGCGTCACCGCAGCCCGTTCTTCGGAACGAGCGCAGACCGTTGTACAATCCGCACATGACGCTGCGTTTGGCGTCCGGCAAAGGAGTACGCTGTCACTCACCCTTCTGTCCCTCCCCCGGAGGCACCGCGCGTGAAGAGGAACTGGCCAAAGTCGCTCTTGCTGGTGGTGGCGCCGGTAGTCGTCGTGGCGGTGGTGCTGCTGGTGGTCCACGGTCCGGGAAGGCCCACCTCGCTCTTCAGGGGAGCGCGAGTGCGGCCCGTCGTCGGGCTCTTCGCGGCGGACCCGGCGAGACCCCTTGAGGCGGGTTTTTCATCGCTCGTCGACAGGCTCAGCCAATCGTTCGAAGTGCGAGAGGTCGATCTGAGCGCTCCAGGCGCTCTCGACAGCCTCGACGTGCTCCTGATGGTGGGTTCGGGCCATCTGCCGGACGCCAAGCTGTACGACATCGACCAGTTTCTGATGCGCGGCGGGAGGGCGGCCTTCCTGCTCGACGGCGCGGAGCTGACCGCCGACAGGAGCGAGGCCTCGGTCGTGAGAGGCAACCTGTTCGCGTTCGCCGAAGCCTATGGCGCGACCGCGGAGCCGGACCTCGTCGTCGACGTCTCGGGCGGCAGCAGAGCGTACACGGCAGCGAGCGGCCCCTACGCCTTCTGGCCCATCGGAGTACCCGAAGAATCGCGGCTGGCGCGAGAGATCGTGCCTCGTGGCGAGGACGTCGTGTTCGCCTGGACGTCGTCGCTGTCAATCCGCGACCGCGCAATCAGTATGGCCACCGTGCTCGCGAGGTCGAGTCTTGACTCCTGGTCCACGATCGCCTTCACCAGCGTTGCTCCGGACTTCGAACCCGAGCCGGACAGAACGGCGGCGCTCGGCGGAGCGACACCACGCGGCAGCTACGCGCTCGCCGTGGCGCTCCAGGGCACGTTCAGGAGCGCCTTCGCCGGCGCGCCCGTCATCGTGGAGAAGGCAGACGGGACCGTGGAGTTCACCGATCCGGTCGGCAGGTTGGAAGAGAGCACTCCCACGCGGATGGCGATGCTGGGCAGCTCCAGGATGTTCGAGGACCTTGTGGTCTCGGTGGCTCCAGCGAACCTGGAGTTCATCACGAACCTGGTCTCGTGGCTGGGGGACGGGCGCGCGGGCCGCTGAGGCAACGACCGAGACCCGCGAACGCCACGGACAGCAGCACACACAGAGCCCCAAAGTAGAACACCCAACGGGGAAGTCCCAGCTCGAACGACGGCGGACCGCTCCATCCCCACCAGTCGACCGAGAGCGCAAGAAAGACCGCGAACACCACGGACCACGCAACGAGTCCGCGCGCGGACAGCCCGGACCTCGTCTCGTCCCGCCAACCTTCCGGAAACGCGGATCCACCGCGTGTCGCCGCGCCTCCCATCACTACAAGAGCTGCAGCCACTGCAACCGCCGGGATAGCGGGAAGCAGTCCGAATGTCGGCAGCAGATCGAAGTGATAGAGCACCACGACCGCCTCTCCGGCCAGGATGGACGCCGCGGACCAAGAGGCGTTGGCCCGCCTCCAGTAGATGGCCGAAAGGACGGTCGGAAGCAGGACGGCCAGTCCGGCGAAGGTCTCGGTCGCGATCGCGAGTATCGTCGCGGGCGGCCTCAGGGCCAGCAGGTATCCTGCCACGGCCAGCACGGCGACGATGATCCGGGCGGCAGGCCCCGTGCCCAGTCCTCCCTGTGTTGCGGGACGGCCACCGGCCGGGCCGGGGCCAAGCCCATCCCTGACACCCAGGAGGTCTCGCTCGACGATCGAGCCCAGGGTGAGAAGTTGGGAGTCCATGGTCGACATGATAGCCCCCAAGAGTCCCGCCACGGCGAGCGCGGACAGCCAGTCGCCTCCGAGGCGGTCCATCAGGAGCGGCAGGATCTGGTCCGTCTCCCTACCCGTTAGGCCTGGGAAGTGCAGCCTCCCGAGAACGCCTATGGCCACCGGAAGGAAGAAGAGGGCCCCGGTCACGAGCGGGTAGAGCGCCATCGTGCGCAGGATGGACCGCTCTCCTCTGGCGGCGTAGAACCTCTGGAAGAGCTGAGGGAACATGGGGTCCGCGAGAAGCCAGAGGAGCATGTAGCTCGCCCAGATGCCCAACGCCAGCCCTCCGCCTCCCCCTGGCCTCGCGAAGTGGTCCGGTGAAGCTGCCGCCACGCGCGCGAGCCCGGACACGAACCCGCCCGACGCCCTCGCGACCACGACGAGACCCGCGCCCAGGAGCGCCGTCATGGCGAGGCCCTGGACGACGTCCGTTCTCGCAACCGCGCGCATGCCCCCCAAGAGCACGTAGGAGAGCACGAGCGCAGTGACCAGGGCCGCGCCGACCTCGTACGGAATGTGCAGAATGCTCTCCAGGGCGTAGCCGGCCGCCATCGGCTGAATGGCGAGATACGGCAGTGTGAAGACGGCCATGGCCGTGCCGAAGATGACGGAGAGCGGCCGGCTCCCATGGCGTGCCTGAAGAAGCTCCGGCGGCGTGACCAGCCCGAGCTTCCTCCCCAGCCTCCACACCGGGACGCCGATGACCGCGAAGGATAGCGCCATGATGGCGGTCCCGTACGCCATCACCGGATAGAACGCGAAACCGATCCGGTAGCCCGCGCCGGAGAAGCCGAGCACCGTGAACCCGCTGAAGTTGGTGGCGGCCATGGTCGCGAGCAGAAGGAAGGGGCCGAGCGTCCTTCCCGCAAGGTAGAAGGCCTCGTCCCCGCGGCCGCTCCTCCTCGCGGCGGCGCCGACGAGCAGTATCACACCCAGATAAGAAAGGACTATGGCAGCTCTCATCGCTCTCCCCGGCCGGCGCTGCGTGCAGGCGACCGACAGAAACGGCCACCCGTGAGTCTGGGTGGCCGCAGGCCTGACATAACTCGGCGCGCATTCTAGTATCGCAGGGTCGTGCGGTCAACCGCGAACCGCCGCCCACACGCCGGGACCGGGCAAGATGTGGCCCACTTCTAGGGGCCTTTGCGACAATCCGTCAGGCACGCTCCTTGCATACTTGACTGCTGCAAGAATTGTATTCGACGCGCGGGCGCGTCGACAGGTGGCTCCCCAAGGGAGGTAGGGGAATGTCGGTCCCCAAGCACGTTCTCGTGGCGGAACGCGACGAGCAAACGCGGGCTCTCGTTGCCGCGGCCCTCAGGGCCTCGGGCTACGCCACGACGGAGTCCGCCACAGGGCGCGACACGCTCAGGTCGATTCAGGTCGAAAGGCCCGACGTCGCACTCGTTGGTCTGTCCCTCCCGGACATCGGCGGGCGCGATCTGGCCCGCATCCTGGGTCCCGACTGCGAAGGAACGAGCGTGAGCACGATCGTCTTCGCGGAGAGGGGCGCGAGGCCGGAGGACTGTGTCGACAACGGCGGCGCCTCCGGGAAACGCGTGACCTACTGGGAACACGTCGAGGAGTTGGTGACTCTCGTCAACGGGATCTTCGACGTCTCGGAGGGAGAGGACCCGCAACGCTTCGAGGCCGTGCTCAGATGCGGCGACGTCAAGATCGATCCTCGCAGTATGGCCGTCGAGGTAAACGGGATTCCCGTCGACCTCACCAAGAAGGAGTTCCACTTCCTGCACGTGCTGGCCGTCAACAAGGAACGAACCTGCACACGTGAGGAGCTGCGCAGGCTCGTCTGGGGCGGAAGCGCGGACGTCATCGGTCGCACCGTCGACGTTCTCGTCAGCAGGCTGCGGTCGAAGCTCACGGCGGCGACCGGCCGCGAGATCGTCTCGACGGTCCGCGGAATAGGCTACCGCTTCACCGAGTGACGGCGTGCCACTGATACTCGACACTAGCTCTCGTAGGCGCGTCTGACCTCGGCAATGAAATAGCTCGAATCGAGACCCTCGTATCCGATGAGTCTCGCGATCTCATCCGGGCACATCTCCGAACCGTACGACCAGAGCTCCTGGAGGAACTCCCCTGCTTCGGGGGAGTTCCACCACTCCTCGCCGAATCTCTGCACGAGGACCGCCCTGAGCTGCGCCGCCAGGAACCAGGCCTCGATGTAGTTCACCCCGTAGAACGACTCGTCGCTCGACAGGTAGCCGTACTCCGGATGCTCGAGTGGAACGAGCCTGGAGTCCTCCATGAGCCTGGAGTATGCATCGACGAGCTCACTCTCCGACAGTCCGCCCTTGTGGAGCAGGCGCTCGTACCTGAACAGGCCGCAGTAGTAACGCGCGCTCCCCAGCTCACTCAGGAGCTGGGCACGAAGGAAGCGCTTCCTCACGGCGGGGTCCTTGATGAGCCCGTTCTGCTCCAGATAGAGAGCGTTCTCGAAGAGGCTCTCCGGGATGTACGCATATGTCTCGGTCGTTCCGTAATCCCCCAGCCGCCGAAACTCGTACTCGGGCACGTCGATGAACGCGTCGTGGAGGGCGTGACCCATCTCGTGGAAGAGAGTCTCGTAGTCGCTGGCGCCTCCCGCCGGCTTCACCAGGATGCGGACGTCCTCCCCCGGCTTGATGCCATAGCTCGCCGCTCGAGGCTCCTTCTCGGGACGGTCCTCGTCGTCGACCGAGATCATGGGAAGGGCGTCGAGATCGATGCCCATCCCGAGGAGCGTCCGTTTGAGAAGCGGCATGGCGCCTTCCGACGGGAAGTACTCGTCGAACTCAGCGCCCCTGAAGATGCGTCCTCTGTCGTAGTCCTTTACGTCGGTGACCGGCCTTCCGAAGACCTCCATGGCTGCGCTGTTCGTGAGGTCCCAGTAGATGTCCCGCGTGGCGTCCAGGAACTCGACGACGCTCTGCTCGAGCGCGTCATGATCGATGCCGCGCCTGGCGGACTCGAACTCGTCCTCGTCCTCGAAGCCGTACTCGCGCAGGCCGTCGCGCGTCCGCTCGACCAGCTGCGCTCTCAGGGGATTCGTCCGTTCGACGTCGAACTCGCCCATCGCGACGTAGAGGCTCTCCCGCATGGCGCTGTCGGTCTCGTTGTAGAGCCGGATGCCCGCGTCGCGATAGGGCACCTCCTCGCCCGCGGCCTTGACCGAGCCCGTGGCCTCGATGTTCGTTATCTCGTCATCGATGGCCGCGAGGTCCCGCCAGACGATCGTGCCCACCACGTCATAGTAGAGATACGAGAGCTGCTTGCGCGCACGCGGGTCCGGCGCCTCGTCCCGCTGCCGCGCCACGTAGCGCGCGAGACCCGGGTCGGCCAGGTCGTCGTATTCGGCCACTATCTCGGCCATCTTCGACTCCTCACCGTAGGCGTCCGAGTTGTAGTACGCCTCGAGAATCCTCATCGACATCTCGTCGGCTCGAGCCCTCACCGAATCGAGATCATAGCGATCGCCGCAACCGGCGGCCGCCGCGCACACCGCCAGGACGACGGTGAAGAATGCCAGGCCCCTTCTCATCGTTCTCGGTCCCTCCCGTCCTACGCTTCTGAGCTTGCGGCCCTGAGATCCTCGGGCGTGCCGACGTCACGCCAGTCCGCCGCGACCTCGTGCGCCCGCAGAACCAGGCCGTCGGCTATCATCATTCTGAAGGCATCAGGGATCTCGTACTCCCCTCTCGGAGAGAGCTCGAGCTTGCCTGTGTACTCGAAGAGCGAGGGACGCGCGACGAAGATGCCGGCGTTCACCCAGTTGCTCGGTTCCGTTCCGGGCGCGGGCTTCTCCACTATGCGGGTGATCCTCCCCCCCTCTGTCGCGACCGCCCCGAACCTGCTGGGGTCGTCGACCTCGCGGACGGCCAGCAGCAGGTCCGTCGGCTGACCAAGGAAGTCGTCGGACATCGCGGGGTAGACGGTGGGGCTCGTCAGTATGTCGCCGAAGGAGAAGAAGAAGGGGCCGTCCGACAGGAACTCCCGCGCGGGCTCTGCCGCCTTCCCGGTTCCGTTCTGGACCTCCTGGACGAAATAGGAGAGCCTGACGCCCACGTCTTGTCCATTGCCGAAATAGGAGCGGATGCTGTCGGCCATGTAACCTACGATCACCGCGGCCTCACTGACGCCGGCGCCGCGGAGCGCGGTCAGGACGTGCCAGAGCATTGGCCTTCCGCCGACCTCCAGCATGGGCTTGGGAATG
Source organism: uncultured bacterium (assembly GCA_964562405.1). Lineage (GTDB taxonomy): Bacteria > Joyebacterota > Joyebacteria > Joyebacterales > Joyebacteraceae > WJLY01. The sequence continues at coordinate 31,528 of CAZLTC010000011.1, forward strand.
GAATCCGTGATCTCCTTCATGCGGGTGCCCTTGCCCGCGGCCAGTATGACAGCCTTCAACGTCTCCTCCCTCCTGAGTGCGGCATCATCGTACCACCCGCGGACCGCCCCCGTCTATCGTCGCTCCTCCGAGCACGACGTCCCCGTCGTACAGGACCACGGCCTGTCCCGGCGTCACCGCCCGCAGCGGCTCGTCGAACCGGACCCGCACATCGACGCCCGTGACGTCGACAGTGCAGGGGGCCGGTTCGGCCGTCGAGCGGACCTTTGCGGTCGCCCTGAATACGCGCCCCGGCGGCTCTCCCGCTATCCAGCTCGGATCCCTTGCAGTGAGGGAGTCGGCGAAGAGATCGGAGTCATCACCAACTATGACCAGGTTCTTCAGGGTGTCGACGGCTACCACGTAGGAGGGCGTCGGCCTGGAGAGCCCCAGACCGCTGCGTTGTCCAACCGTGTACATTGCCACGCCCGCGTGCTCGCCCAGAACTCTGCCTTCTCTGTCGACGATCGAGCCGGCCCGCATGGACTCCGGCGCCCGGTCCCTGAGGAAGGACGCCAGGCCCCCACGCGGAACGAAACAGACGTCTTGGCTCTCGGCGCGTTCGGCCACATGCAGCCCGGCCTCCCGGGCTCGTTCGCGTACTTCTTCCTTTGTGAGACCTCCAACCGGGAAGATGGCGCGGCTCAGCTGCTCAGGTGTGAGGGCGTAGAGGAAGTAGCTCTGGTCCTTGCCTGCCTCCGGTGAGCGCGCGAGCAATGGCCGTTCCTGACGGTCGCGCCGCACGATCGCGTGGTGCCCGGTCGCCAGCGCGTCGGCTCCAAGCCCCCTCGCCAGACCCAGCAGCTCTCCGAACTTGATCAGGGAGTTGCAGCGGACGCAGGGATTCGGGGTCCTGCCGCGCGCGTACTCGCTAACGAAATCCGCGACTACGGCCTCGTCGAACCTACGCTGCATCGACACGACGTGATGGCTGACTCCGAGGTCGGCCGCGACGCGCTCCGCCGCCCTCTGCGACTCCGGTCCGCAGCAGGCACGTGGACCCACGTCGTCCTCTGCGCAGGACCACAACCGCATCGTGAGCCCGAACACATGGTGTCCTTGCTTGAGGAGCATAAGAGCAGCGACGGAGCTGTCGACTCCGCCGCTCATTGCGACAGCGATTCTCATGGTCGTGATCCGGCCGGACCGCTGGTGCGTTCCGGAGGCGGGCGCCGCTCCTCCGGACGATGCGCGGCTCGTACGGCCCTCCGCTCCTAGAACTCGTAGCCCGCGGTGAGGTAGACGCCGTAGTTCGTCACCTGCCCGCTTTCGCCGCCCTCCGCGAACTGCTCCCGAACGACGGCGATGTCGGCCACATACTGGTCGAACCTGACGCTGCCGCCGAAACCGATGGAGTCCTCCGGCACGATGGCATTGTCTATGTCGGCGCCGAGTTCACGAGAGTAGCCGGCGCGCACTACGATCCTGTTACCGGGCAGCCCGAACTCGGTTCCGATCGCCACCGTCGATATCGGTTCGCTGAAGGGGTCCCAATCGAGGCCGCCTTCGTCCCTCGGATAGGCAGCGAGCGTAGACTTCGCACGGTCCCATCCTTCGCGCATGTAGCTGGCGTGCACCGTGATTCCGTCAGTGACGCGCACGCGAACACCGGCCACCGAGACGGGTGCTGTGGTCGACTCGCCCTCCTTGGAGTCCCTGTAGTACTCGCCGCTCACGCCGACCGTGGAGCCCCACCTGTAGCCGAGGCCCAGCGTCACCCTCTCCGTCGCGTCGAAGCTGAAGCCCGCGGCGAAGCAGGCGGCCACGCCGTCCACGCGCGCCGTCTCCAGCGCTTCTCCCGAGACGCGTTCCCTGGCCTGCTCGCTGAGGTTGGCGATGCCGGCCGTGAAGCCAATCCCGCCCCTGCCGTCATCACCGATCCTCAATGCCCCGATCACCTCGAAGCAACGGAGAGCACCGTTGAACTCCCCATCGTACTCCTTGAGCTCCCCATCGTAGTCGCGGACGCCCGTGAGCTTGAGGTTCCTGTAAGAGGGGTTCGAATAGCCGAATCCGAGCGCGTAGTCACCCGACGTCTTGACGGCCACGAACTGCGTGAACAGGAAGTGATCGTCCGTTGCCTCCAGATGTTCATCGCCGTCGGGTAGGTAGTCACGGCTCTTGGAGTTGAACCGCACCGTGGCCTGCCCGCCTATGTCCTTCACCTCGGAGACCGATGCGGGGTTCCAGAAGTACGACGCTACGCCCCCCGTTGCCGCGTTCGCGCGGCAGAGCGCAGCCTCCTGCGCGTTAAGGTAGTGTGAGAACGTGCGCGGGATGTCTCCTATGGTCGTGCGGGCGTCGTCCGCGGGGGCCGCCGACACGATGACTGCTACGAGCAGAATGGTCACTATGATGAAGCGCATCACACCCTCCGGTCTGAGGGGGGTCGCACTGCTATGCTCCAGTGATGTCGGCCCTCACCCGGTGAATGTCTGCGGCGGCCCGACAAGGACATCATGAACCAACTGCGTTGAACAGTCAACACGCGGTTGCGGCGCGGAGACCGGACGCACGAAGCCCCGCGGCGGAACCGCGGGGCTGGTCGCAACCGGACGTGTCCGGGAACTCTAACGTCGGTAGAGGGCCTTTATGGCACCCCAGCTTGTCGTCTCGACCGGGTTGTCAATGTTGACGAATTCCACCAGGTCCACGTTGCAGAGACCTCCGGAGACGTGCTCGACGTAGAAGAGATAGGTTCCGGCGTTCACACAGAAGTAGCCGCTCCCGGCGGCCAACAGGAACGGTCCTCAGCCGAAGCCGTAGCCCTCAGTCAGCCAGTAGTCGGACGTGACCTCCTGCCCCGGCCCCGGGGCATCCACCATTCTCACCCGCAGCTGAACGTGGTCGCTGTAGGCCGATTGGTAGGCGATCACGCTCCTGTAGCACCCGTCGCGCGGGAACGTGACCTTAAGCAGTATCCACTCACCAGGCACGTCCAGGCCGCCGGCGGCCTGAAACCCGCTGGCTCCGGTGCAGTATTCCGAGTGTATCACCACGCCTCCGAGGTCGAGGTAACCGTACGCCTGGTACTCCTCTCCCTCGATGATCAGGTCGTCCGCGGCGACGGCACCCGCGGCGGGCAATACTATCGACATCAGGAGAAACGCGAGACCCAGTCGCGTCTTGCAGGCCATCTCTGTCGGTCTCCTTGTCTGACGCCCAAGCCTGTGGCGGTCCTTCCCCACGCTCTATAAGATGCGGGCCGGCGGGCGCGGATTCACGCCCGCCGGCCGCCACGTTCAGCGTCGGGTCGGCCGGCCCCGGCCGGCCCCGAAACCAGCTAGTGGAACAGGTCCCTGGCTATCCCCACCTCGAAGCTGCGGCCGGGCTGCGGGAATCCGTCCTCGTCCTCGTAAAGCGAGTCCAGCACGTTGTCCACCCCGACGAAGATGTCGCCCCACGCCGTCGCGAACTCGCTTCTCAGATCAACGAGGTAATACGGATCCAGCGTGCCGACCATCTCGTCGTACCGCGAGCCCACGCGCACCATTCGGGCCACGTAGGTCCCTCGGCCAACCCTGTATGTGGCGAGGAACGTGGCCGCGGTGCGCGGCACGAGCGGCACGAGTTCGTTCGTCTCGACGTCTCTCGCTGACGTCATCGCAAGGCTGATCTCAAGGTCGAGGCCGGGGCTCAGCTTGTGCATGACGCCAAGCTCGGTGCCCCAGCATGAGACCTCACCTATGTTCTCAGCCGGAGAGCCCTTCCCGGCCGACACGATCATGTCTTGCACCGACTGAGTGAACCCGAGGATCGACACGCGCGAGCCGCCGCGGGTCCGCTTCGTCAGTTCGAGTTCGAACGACGTGCTCCGCTCGGGCACAAGATCCGGGTTGCCGATCTCGGTGCTGAACCATTCCTTCAGAGTCGGGAACCTCGTCTTCATGCCGACCAGCGTCCGTACCGAGAAGCCATTACCAAGACTACGGGTCCAGGCGGCCTGCGGGTTCAGCCTGAGGAGAGAGCGTCCCTCTCCGGCCATCATGTCCGTGTTCAGGGCTATCGCCAGTCTGTCCACCTCGGTCAGCGTCACGACGTCCTGTCCGTATACCGAGGCGGTGGTCGACTCGTAGCGCCGCCACTCCTCGCCGGCGTCTCCCTGGAGTCTGGCGATGTCGCCGCGCACGTTCAGGCCGCCCGAGATGCGGTGTCCCTCGACTCCCCCGTATTCGGAATATGCGTACCCGCCGAACGCTCGATTGGACACGGTGGACAGCCACATGCGGTCGGTCCGCTCGAAGTCGCTGTACGCGGCCAGCTCGTTATCGTTGGTGCCGTAGTAGATCTTGCTCTCAACGAACAGGTCGTCGGTAGGCCTGAAGCCGATCGAACCTATGGCTCTGACCTCACGCCAGTAAGGGAACCTCCAGAAGCGGGGACGGTCGGCGTTGGTCGATGCTGGAGCATCCCTGCGGCCGTCGGCCACCTGCAAGGAGATGGAGGCGTCGGTTCGCGGCCCCATCTTCCACGACGCACGTCCCCAGCCAAGAAGGTCCTCGTTGCCGGAATAGTCGCGCACGCCTCCGTCCTCCCAGGTCTCCGCCGAGTAGGACTCGGGCAGCGTGTAGCCCTCTCTGCCGTTCGCGGCCACACCGCCCACGAGGTGCACCGGCCCGACTCTCCCACCGCCCGAGACGTACCCCGAGTAGTGTCCGTCGCTGCCGGTCGCCAGTCTGTAGCCGAGTCCGCTCCTGTCGTCGGCCACGGTCGTGACCTCCACGACTCCGCCGAGGGCATTCGCCCCGTAGACGCTCGCAGCGGGCCCCTTTGTCACCCGCACGGAACCGAGCGCCCCAGCCAGGACCATCGACGGGTTGACGGCGCCGGTATACGGATCGGATATGGGAACTCCGTCCACGAGCACAACGAGTTCTCGATCGGCGAGGCCGCGAGTCGAGAGCTTCGCCTCTCCCCTCGAGTTCGTCCTCACGACCATGCCCGGGACCATCTCGAGAGCCTGTGACAGGTTCTCGGCTCCGACCTCTTCGATGTCCGACGCGGAGAGCTGGAAGACCGAGTAGGGACCGAACAGCCGCGTGCCGTAGACCGTCAACTCGGGAAGGGAATAGAAGGCGTCCGACGGTCCGATGCCATCCCCCGAGTGGATTCGAGACGGGTCGGTCTGCTGGGCCGTGGCGGGCGCCGATACGGAAGCGAGGATCCCCACGGCCAGCAGCAGAGCCGCGGCGCCGCCTCCCGTGCCTCGGGACCTCTCGCGATCGCTGCGGCGCGACTCCGACTCCGCGCGTCGCGCGCGGGCCGATGGTGCAAGTAGTATTCTGTCCACGAACATGACGGCGCTAACCCCCAGAGCTACATGCACGACTATCAGAAAGGCGAATGCCAGAATCGTCTGAAGCGAGCCCGGATTGGCTTGGTTCGCGATGAACCCGACCGTGAACTGCAGGACCGCCCTGGGACCGTATCCGGCGATGTAGCCCTGCACGATGAATGGATGGACCAGCGACCACAACACCGCGAGGGCACCGGCCAGATAGCGCGAACGTCTGCGCGGCGGCGAGAAGCTCAGCACGAGTTCCACGATCATGGCCTCGGTGGCGATCCCGAGCGCGGCGAACGCGGCGGAAGCTCCTCCGAATCCCGACACGAATCTGATCCCCGCGGCCGATAGCCCCACCAGGATCGACGACCATCTCCTCGGCACGCTGGCGCGCGCCGTGAGCAGCACGACGACGCCGAACGTGGACAGGAAGGAGCCGCCGAAGGGGATATGCCAGCTCTTGATCATCCCGCCGACGGTGATCTCTATGACGCCCCAGAGGGCAGCCATCAGACCGAGGAGCGCTATCTCTCGACTCGCGAAGGGCGTGCGTTCACTCGCCGAAGGTTTGCTTCCCGGCACGCTCTCCCCTCGGTCCATTCACGTCCTCCGCGCTTCGCATCGCGACGCGCACGCGGGCCGAGGCTAAAGCGCCTTCCGCCCGGACGGCATAGAATCGTAGCTCGATGGTACACGACGCGACGATTGCATGCAACAGCGCCCCGCCATGCCGGTGACTCACCGCACCGGTCGGCCGGGGCTCCCAAGAGGCGGCCACGCACCTCATCGATCTGGATCGCCGGACTCGTTCCTCATTATGTCTCTCGCAGCCGCGGTGTCACCAGCGGCGAGTTCCATGCGGCTCCATGCGGTGCGGAACTGGTCGCCCTTCGCGCCCATGTCGCGCGCGCGCTCGAAGAGCCGGCGGGACTCGTCGGTCAGACCCAGATCCGACAGGATGCTCGCCTTGAGAGCCACCGGTTGCCACGCGGACGGAAGGATCGTCATCATGTCATCGAGGTAGGACACGGCCTCTTCCTTGCGGCCGCTCTTGGACAGCATGAGAGCCAGATCGTACTTGAGCTTCGGATTGCGCGGCTGGAGCTCGATGGACCTGCGCATAGCGGCTATGGCGGCGTCCAGATCCTCCATCTCGTAGAAGCAACGGCTCAGGCTCGTGAAGACGCCCGCGGACATGGGCTTGGACTCCTCTGCCCTTCGGTATGCGGCAACCGCATCGGTGTAGCGCTCATGGCGCAGCAGGAAATCGCCGTAGGCCAACCTGGCAGGAAGGTCGTCTCCCGCATTGCGCTCGACCCACTTCAGGATCTTCTCGGCGCGGTCCAGTTCCCCTTCCTTCTCGAGGAGCGAGGAGAGCTCCAGCCTGTAATGCACGTTCGCCGGATCCAGACGAGTGGCGCGATCGAGCGACTCGATCGCCCCGTCGACGTCTCCGTCGGAGAGATATAGCCTGGAGATATTCTGGTAGGTCGCGGCGTTGCCCGGCGACAGCTCGAGCGCCGCCCGAAGCTCTCGATAGGCATCTGCCATCCTCCCCACCTCTCGATAGGCCACACCCAGGTTGTTCCTGATGTGCGCGGCGTCGGGCTCCATGTCACGCGCCAGCTCCAGGATTCGGATGCCCTCGCGCGGCTGTCCGAGCACCAGCATCAGCTGACCCATGTCGGCGAGAGATGTGGCGTACGCGTCGGTCGTCCCATCTTCAGGCCGGGCCCTGACACGCGCGGTCACCGTATCCGGCGGGGCCTCCACACCAGCTGCCGGCGCCGAGAGCTCGCGAGCGTAGCTCTCGAGCAGCCTTACCCCCGCGCCCAGACGCAGCTGCTGCGCGCCTTCCTTTGCTATCCGCACAAGCAGACCCGTGGGAACGGACCGCTGCGGGAAGACATCGCGACCCACGTCGATGTCCGCGACCACCGGACGGTCACCGACGTTCAGGCGCACGAGAAGCGGCAGATACGCGGCCACGGGAAGGACCTCTCTCGCCGGCGGAACGCACGGGAGCGAGAGGTCCCGGCCCATGTAGACTTCCAGTTCCTCCTCCGTGGGAAACCTGACGTTCGGATACCACGATTCGAGGTGTGGGGCCCGCTCGCGGATGTTCACTATGCTCATGTCGCTGCGCTTGCCCTCGACGAACCTGGCATACCACAGAGGGAACACCGTGCGGTCGTTCTGGGCGAGCACGACCGCCCCGTCCGGAACCTCGCGAAGCAGTCGCTGCAGATACAGGCGTCCCGCCCCGTCGCCACTGAGGTCGCGCGCGGGCCAATCCGCGACGGCGCGGGTACCGAGTGACATAGCAGCGATCGCGGCGAGCGCCACCGCTCCCGCGGTCCGGGCCCTGCTGCCCGACGCGATGAGTGCGGGAAGGCAGCAGACGGCCAGCCCCGCCGCGGCTGACAGCACGGCGTAGACCGGGATGAAGTAGTTCTCGATGTCCGGAATGCGGTAGTTCACGGCGTGGGCCACGACGAGCACGGCTTCGAGGGCGAGGACGATGAAGAGCCGCTTCGAGCGTACCCAAAGGACGCACAGGCCGACGCCCGAGAGGGACAGAAGCGGCCAGGTCAGGTCGCGCGGCAGCGCGGAGAAGAAGCCGCCCAGGTTCGACAGAACTCCGGGCAGCGGCTCCGCGAACAGCCTGGACGAATACTGCGCACCCGAGACGTGAGACACGAGGTCCGGAAGCGTTCCTATCCTGGACCAGAGGAGCGCCGGGTCCTGCGCCGACCGGAGCGGCAGGTAGGCGTACAGCGACACACCGGAGACGACGAACAGGAGCGCTCTCCAGACGCTTCGTGAACGGGCGTGGCCTCCCCTTCCGGCCGCCAGCGCCACGGCAGCTGAGGGGATGACGAGGGTCGCCGTCAGATGGTGCGCCAGAGCGAGGCCCAGGAGCAGCCCGCCTGCCCACAGGCCTCGCTCGCCTCGGAGCCCTTGGGGCAGCAGTCCTGCCTCGGACAGCCGCCGCCAGCGGATGAACGAGTAGAGGGAGCCGAACACAAGGAGGGACGAGAGTGAGTAGACCTCCGGCACGGTCGCCTGCGACCACACGGTGGGAGTCAGCGAGAACGTGACGCCGGCAACCACTGAACCCAGCGCCAGCGCAAAGCGGCCTCCGGCCCGTCCTCGCTCGCCGCCGAGAGCGGTTCCCGACCCGATCTCCCAGACGATCAGCGCCACCACACAGGCCGCAGCCGATGCGAAGACGGCCGAGAGCAATGAAAGCCTGAAGAAGGGGCCGCCAGCGGGGAGGCGGACGGCGACGGCGGACAGAAGGGTATAGAGAGGGTAGCCTGGAGGATGCGCAACGCCGAGGGTCTTGGCCACCGCCACGAACTCGGCCGAGTCGCCAAGGGTGAGGTCACGGGCCGCGGTCGCGCAGAAGACCCACAACGAGATGGCAGCCGCCACGCCCGCGCTCCCGAGGGCGAACGCCCGCTGGCCGCGCTCCGTGGCCTCGCGGGCAGCGTCCGCGACCTCGCGGGGGGTCTCCGCGGCGCCGCTGCCGGACTTGCGCCTTACCATCCGCGACCTCCTCGACGCTCACGCAGTCGGAGCTTGCATCGATCGGGACGCATGATACCATGCTCGGTGCGACGTTCCAGAGACAATCGGCCGGAGCGCCCATCTCACAGGGACATCACCCAACTTGACCGAATCCACGCGGCTGTGATATACTTCAGTCAGGAGTATTGGATCTCTGGAGCGCTCGCACGGGCTGCCCGGCGGCTCACCTCAGGCCGCGCGCCTGCGCTCGGAGCGGACTGAGAGCTCCCGGAAGGAAGGACTGACATGAGAACACTGCTAGCGCTGGTGCTGGTGCTTGTCGCGTGCACGAGCGCCTTGGGCGATGGCTCGAGGCTCGGTTCGGTGGACGTCGTCGTGCCTCAGGAAGCGCCTGCGCCTCGTCAGGTGCCGGTGGCGGACGTCCTCATCTGCATCGATGTCGACGCGAACTGGAGCGTGTTCGCCGACCCGACATCCAAGTACGCGGCGGCCTTCACCGCCGCGGGCGCGTCCGTGATAGCAACGTGCGCGGTCGAATCTTCGGGTGGTTCGATCAACTTCCCTGAAACGGTCACGGCCGACAATTACCCGGTCGTCGTCGTGCTCACGAGTGAGAACTGGTGGTCGGCCCCTCAGAACATTGACCCCGCTGACGAGACGGTGCTGGCCAACTACCTCGACTCGGGCGGCAACCTGCTGATGGTGGGCCAGGACTACATGTACGGAGCGCACCCGACGATGGGAACGTGTTCCGGGTTCCCCCACGACTACCTCGGTCTGAGCTACTGCCAGCAGGAGGTGGTGTGGGCGCCCAGCACGGCCACCGTCTCGGGCTCCGACGGCTGGATCTTCGCGGGCGAGACCGTGGTCCTGGACTCTGCGAACGTCTTCATTAACAACCCGTTCTTCCCCGACTGTGCCGATCCCGTCGCTGGGACGGCCGGCTACGGTCTCTACTACGACGATGCCGGCAGAGACGGGATACTCGTCTACAACCAGACGGAGGTCTTCAAGACCGTCTGGGCGGGCATCGAACTTGCCGGCGCCGGTGCGGACGACTTCAACATGATCATCAGCATGCTCTACGACTGGTTCCTGGGGATCACTCCGGTTGAGGAGACATCCTGGGGGCACATAAAGTCGATGTACCGCTGAGCGGGCAGGGACGGGGGAGTGACGTCCCCAGCCTGGAGCAGACGGCCGAAGGAGCGGACGAGAGAAGATCTCTCGTCCGCTTCGCTTTCAGGACCCGCGTGCGCTATACTCCCGATCGGGGCTCGTGCCGGCAGAATGGCCGGGTGGTTCCACACTCCAACGGAGCATGAGATGACCGACAGGGCAAACGAGACCGGCAGGGACATGAGGTACGAGGTCGTGTACACGGCCAACGGCGAGGCCGAGGCGAACGGCATCAGGACGGTGCTGGAGGCCGCGGGCATCCCATGCGAGATCAGGACGGAGGCCGCCGCCAGGCTCTTTCCCGTGACCGTGGACGGCCTGGGCGCGTTCCGCATCCTCGTACCGGACGACTGCCTGGACGAGGCGCGGCAGGTGCTGGACAATCCTCCCGAGCCGGCGACGAGCGACGACTGACAGAACCACCGAGCCACCGCAGACTCGCCGGACGGCCGCGCCGGCGACCGACGATGGACGTCCGCCCTGCAACCGGAGCTTGAGATGGTGGGAGTGGACCTGACAAACGACAGCATGTGTTTCTGCTGTGGCAAGGAGAACGAGCACGGTCTGAAGCTCGAGTTCGAGACCCGAGGTTCGGAGACGACCACGTCACTCTCCTTCCCCAAGCGCTTCCAGGGATACCGCGACATCGTTCACGGAGGCTTGATATCGACCGTGCTCGACGAGGCCATGGTCACCCTCGTCAACGACATGGGTTTCCTGGCGGTTACCGCCGAGCTCAAGGTCAGGTTCGTCCACCCGCTCAGAGTCGAGACGCCCGTCCGCATCAGCGCCAGGCTGGTGGCGAAACGCCGGAACGTCTTCAAGCTGGAGGCCACGGCGAAGCTCGAGGATGGCACCGATATCGCACGAGCAGAGTCCACGTTCCTGTCGATGGGCCGCACCTCCCCCGCGAGCAGCAGACCCGAGTGACCATTCATTGACTAGCGAAGCACCCTGCGATATAATGAAGTGGGCGACGCAAGTTGGCCGTCCAGCCATCCCCTGATACCCGTGACGGAGGAAGAGACCATCAGACGCCAACTCGCGTGCCTGCTCACCACGGCCGCCCTATGTGCGGTCGCAACGCTGTCAGTGGTCCCGGGGCCGGCCGCAGCGGTCGCCTCACCCGCCGGGCATGGCGAGAGGCCCTCGGTAGAGGCCTCGGCCCGTGTGGCACACAGCGGGCCGGACCGTGTGCTGCTTCGGTTCGAAGCAAGAACCACCGACGGCTGGGACGCGGCGGCCCCCTCCGGCCGCGGCGATGATGCGGCCCGAGCCCGCGTCGCATATCGCGGAACCGGCCGCGCTCCAGGAACGTGGACGGCTTCCTCCCACGTCCCGGCGTCGTTCGAAGTGTTTGTGGAGGTCCCCGGCACCGGTCGGGTGAGCAGCGCCGTGCTCGACGGGAACCCCGCGGACGGCGCCCTGTTGGAGATCTCGGAGCCGGCCATCATGCGCGACCTCCGCGTCGTCCGAGTCACGTTCACACCCGGGCTGACCGGGCCCCGGCAGTCGTGCTCGGTCGGCCTGACGCTCACGTTCGACGGCGGGACCGGGATCAACGAGAAGACCCGCGATCTGACGGTGCGCTCACCCGCGTTCGAGAGGCTCTACAGAAGCCGGGTCATCAACCACGAACCCCTTGATGAGACGGACGCGAGGTCGTTCGCCCTCCGGGGCACGGTCCCGGACGGCGCCAGGTACCTCATAATCGCGGCCGACACGTACGTCCCCGACGTGGCTCCGCTCTCCCAGTGGCGCAACACGCAGGGTCTGCTCACGAAGACGGTGGCCCTGTCATCCATCGGTTCCTACGCGAACAACATCCACGACTACATACAGAACGCGTACGACACGTGGGATGTTCCTCCGGAGTACGTTCTCCTCGTCGGCGACACGGAGCAGCTGCCCGGCTACCAGGACATGGCCTACACGGACAACTACTATGCCGCGCTCGATGGCGACGACGTGATAGCGGACGTGCTCCTGGGCAGGATCACGGCCGACACGCGCACGCAATGCCAGACCCAGATCGCCAAGATCCTCGGCTACGAGCGCACGCCTCTGACCGGCGACCCCAACTGGCCCCTTTCCGCGACGCTCATCATCGCCGACGACTACGACTCGGGTGACTGGGTCTACTACGACAACACGTGGTACGTCTACGACCTCATGGAGCAGGCGGAGTTCGCCCCGATCGACACTCTCTTCAAGAAGGACGGCGTGGCGACGTCCACCGTCTACTCATCGATCAACGACGGGGCAGGTTTCGTCAACTTCCGTGGCCAGGCCTGGTACAACTGGCCGCACCCGTTCGACCTCAACACTTCGAGCGTGACGACAGGCTGGCGTCTGCCGGTCGTGGTCTCGGCCACGTGCGGTACGGGCATGTACGAGACGGACGGGTTCATGTGCGAGTCATGGGTGAGAGCAGGAAGCGCGACGAACCCAAAGGGAGGCGTCGCGTTCTTCGGCACGAACACCGCATACCCCGGAGAGATCGAACTCGCTCTGCGAAGAGGGTACGTCGACGAGGGATTCTTCGGGAACGTGTTCGGCGAGAACGGCCTCACGCTGGGAGAGTCGTGTGCGGCCGCCAAACTGAACATGCTCAAGTACGCGGGCAACGAGGAGGAGTACGAGGGCTGGAACCTGCTCGGGGATCCCGCGATGAGCCTGTGGTCGGGGCCGATGCGCGAGCTGCAGGTGTCTCACAACCTGGCCGTTCAGCCCGGCCATACGGACCTCACCGTGACCGTGGCCGACGGCGCGTCGTACGTCGAGGGCGCCCTCGTGGCATGCGTCAAGGATGGCGAGACCTACTCATGGGGCAGTACTGATGCGCTTGGTGGGGTCACCCTGTCGGTCGACCCGCTCACCGAGGGTGAGATGACCATCACGGTCACGGCACGCAACGCGATGCCATACGAAAATACGGTTGCGGTCGTCACGGGACCTATGCCCGTGCTGGAGGGCGTCACGGTGGACGATTCGTCCGGCGGTAACGGTGACGGTTACCTGAACCCCGGCGAGACCGCGGTGCTCAAGGCGACGCTTCTGAACATCGGCGACGCGGCTGCAACATCCGTTTCGGCGCTCTGGAGAACGCTCGACGCGTACGTGACGGTGCTGGACAGCACGTCGTCGTACCCGGACATCGCTCCGGACTCGGCGGAACAGCCGACGGACGGATTCGAGGTGACGCTCTCCCCCGACTGCCCTCCCGGACACCACCTGCACTACACGCTGGGTGTCACGTACAGCGGCACGGACAACACGCTCGTCCCGCCGACCATGACGATCGAGACCGGCCGGTTCGCCGTCGAGTGGGACCAGATCGACGACGAAGCTCCGGGCGGGAACGGAAGCGGCACGCTATCGCCGGGTGAGACGGCCGGACTCACGGTGGGCCTCACGAACAGCGGACCGTGCGGCCTGTCATCCGTGCAGGCCACGCTCGTCTCGAGCGACCCGTACGTGGCCATCACGTCCGGTTCGGTGCTCTACGACGATCTGCCCGCGGGCGCGTCGGTCGACAACACGCACGAGCCGCTGGTCATCTCGGTCTCCCCGAGCGCTCCGAACGGGCACGACATCACCCTCTCGCTTGTGGTCGTCGCCGATGGCGGGAAGTACGCCTACGCCGACACGCTCGACCTCACCTACGGGCTCACCGGCGGCTCGACCATGCTGCCGTCGGGTCCCGACGGATACGGATACTACGTCTACGACCAGACGGACGGCCTCCTCGGCGCGGCGCCGACGTACGACTGGTACGACATCGCCCCTCCCGGACCGGGGACTCTCATTGCCGACGTCACGGACGCAGACGCGGGCCTCGCGACGTTCCCCATCTTCTGGAACTTCGACTACTACGGCGAGACGTTCAACGATGTGTCGATCAGCTCGAACGGGTTCATGACAATGGGCTGGACGGACTACCGGTCAGGCGACAACTCGTCAATACCTAACCCGCTGGGCCCCCAGAACATGATCGCCCCATTCTGGGATGACCTCGACCCTTCCGCGGGAGGTGACGTGTACAAGTGGCTCGACGCCACGAACCACAGGTGGGTGTTCCAGTTCGACAGCGTCCGCCACTGGGGAATGCCGTTCGAGGAGACGTTCCAGGTCATCCTGCTTCATCCGGCCTACTACCCCACACCCACGGGCGACGGCCAGATCATCGTGCAGTACGAGGAGGTGTCCCTCCCCGACGGCTGCACCGTCGGATTCGAGAACGGAACGCAGGACGACGGCATCCAGTGTCTCTTCGACGGAGAGTACGGCCCCCAGATGGCACCGATCGAGCCCGGGAGCGCCCTGCTCTTCACGACCGTTCCGCCGACCGGCGAAGGTCTGCCCTGGCTCGTGCTCTCCGAAGTCGCCGTGGACGATTCGGAGCATGGGAACGGCAACGGCAGAGCGGAACCGGGCGAGACAGTGTCGCTCTCGGTCGAGTTGACGAACGACGGCGGGCTCCCGGTCGACGATGTCCTGCTCACACTCTCGTCGCCGGACGGCCTGGCGGCGATCTCGGACAGCACCGGAGCGGTGCCGGACCTCGGTCCTGGAATGTCCGCAGATTCGTCCGCCGACCCGTTCATCCTCACAATCTCGGAGGCCGTAGGCGACACGGTGGCGACGCTCTGGACGGCGGTAGAGGGCAACGGCGGTGACTACCACGGCGCGCAGAGGGTCGAGCTTCACATCGACGTCTCAGGAACGTCGGTGCCCGATGGCGGGTCGCCCACGGAGTTCAGGTTCCAGCCATGCCGCCCGAACCCGTTCACTGACGGCACATCTCTCAGGCTTGCCATGCCGACGAGCGCGCGAGCCACCGTCCGCGTGTACAACGTGTCCGGAAGGCTCGTCAGGACGCTCGTGGACGAGGTGCTGCCGGCGGGCGAGAAGGACATCGTCTGGAACGGGAGGAACGAGTCGGGCACGCGGTGCGCGTGCGGGGTCTACCTCGTCAGGGTGGAGTCCGGGACCGCCACCGCCACACGCAAGGCCGTCCTGCTCCGATAGCTGGAGGGCCGCGTACGAGGGGCCGGCGACAGAACGAGCGCGACGAGAGAAGACCGCGCCGAAGAGACGGTCGGCAACAAGAGAGGGGCCCACTAGTATGAGCGGGCCCCTCTTCTCATCCAGAGAACCGAGTCGTACCGCGCTGCGCCCTAGCGATAGAGCGCCTTTATCGCCGTCCAGGTCTCGTCCTCGACGGGTACTTCCTGAGTGTCCATCTGCACCATGATCGAACCGTAGTTGTTGCCGATGTCGGCGTAGCTCTGGTCGACCAGAAACATGTAGATCCATGAGGTCGCATGCATTTCGAATGTGAACTCGTCGCCGTACTCAAGCTCCAGAATGACCGGGTGCAGTGGCCTGTTGCGGTCCCTCGTGAAGATGAGCACTCCCTCGTAGTCGCCGTCCACCATGCCGTTTGTGACCGCGTCGCCCCAGGCTATCGACAGCGTGCACTGGTAGTCCGGCGGGACGTCGACGTTCTTGATCGAACCGAAGTCCTCGAGGCCGAGGCAGTTGAAGACGGCGTCCACCGTAAGCGTCACTCGCTCCTTGTCGGCCGCCGTGAACGTGAGCGTCATGACGCCGGAGTTATCGGGCACGTCCTTCAGGCCCTTGTCGACCAGGAACGCGTAGAAGGGTACGCCGCTTGCGACGAACTGGTGGGTCTCGCCCTTCGCCAGGTACTTGGTCACCGGGTGGCTCGGAGCGTTGTAGTCATAGTAGAAGATGAACACGCCGTCGAAGGACGAATCGGGGTCGGGGTTGGCCCTGGCGTTGCCGTCTACGGTGACCTCGTAGCCGACGCCCTCCGAGAGAGTGATGTTCGCGCCGCCGGCCTGGAACAGACCGATGCAGTTCTTCACAGCGTTGACTTCCTGCTGGAGCTGCGCGAACGCCGCCGTGGAGACCACGAGAAGCAACACGATGGACAGCAGACAGTACCTTTTCGTCATTGGCGCCTTCTCTCTGGGTTTCGCGTGTACCGACCCCCCGGGCCACGTGGCGGTCCGGGACGTCCCGAGCGCATGAACCTAGCACCCAGCATATCACACAACTCGCCGTCGGTCAAGCAGCCACCTCACGAGCGTGCCATCACCGCGAACGGGAGCACCTCAGGCCACACAGGGCGAGCTTGTCCGCGGCCATCGCGGCAACCCATCGTCCGCCCTAGCGCAGCAGGATGAGCTTCGCGCTCGCGGGCGGAAGCTCTCCGGCCGTCAGGCGTACCAGGTAGACGCCGGAGGCACAGAGGTTGCCCTCGCCGTCACGGCCGTCCCACACCGCCTCGTGCATACCGGCTCTGGTCTCTCCCATATCGAGAACGGCCACGCGGCGGCCCGCAACGTCGAAGAACTCCAGCGACGCCGTTGATGCATCGGTGAGAACGAACCGTACCGTGGTCTCTGAGCGGAACGGGTTAGGCGACGGCGGCATCAGGTACGCAGCGGCGACCGGCTCGCCCTCGGGGACGACCGTCGCCGCGGCACCCAGCCAGGCCGACTGCAGGACCTTGTTCTTGACGGGAATGTCCCCGTACGGCTGCGGGCTCGGGTTGGTGCCGCCCGACTGCTGGACCCAGCACGCCACACCCATCTTCGAGTAGTCCCACGACGGATTCACGGTGAATGTCCTGCGTATGTCCGCCTTGTCACCCGCCTTCAGGGTGATGCGGTAGCCCGTGGTCTCCGTCATGAAATCGACGACATGGTACGGAAGGTGCGACTGCGTGCCGCCGAAGGCCGGGACGTACTCGTCCAGCGTTGCGACCATGCAGAAGCTGACCTCCCCCACCGATTGCTCGGCCTCGATGTGGGCCGTGAAGTCACCGATCCCGTTCTCGAGAAGCGAGATCGTCAGCGGGGAGGACTCGGCCGCGTGTGCCTGGTAGTCGACCTCGAGCCACGAGAACGGCCAGACGTCGGACACGCCGTTTCCGCACGCCGTCGGCATGGCCGCAATCCCGTAGTAGTTGGTCCGCGGCGTCCAGTAGTCATCGCCCAGCGTGTGCTGGACGAGAACGAGCTCGTCACGAGTGTGCGTCTGCTGGAAGTCGTCCGCCGCAACTGCGGCGCTTGGGCAGGACGATCAGGT
>CAZLTC010000012.1:0-17723 GCA_964562405.1 uncultured bacterium
TTCACCGGTGTCCTGACCGGCAAGGGTCTAAACTGAGGCGGCAGCCTCATTCGTCCCGAGGCGACCGGGTACGGCGCGGTCTACTTCGCGGCGGAGATGCTGGGCACGCGCAACGACTCGCTCAAGGGAAAGACCTGTCTCGTCTCCGGCAGCGGCAACGTCGCGCAGTACACGGTCGAGAAGATCCTCGACATGGGCGGCAAGGCCATTACGCTGTCCGACTCGAGCGGCTGGATCCTCGACGAGGCCGGTATCGACCGCGACAAGCTCGCGTTCGTGATGGAGCTCAAGAATGTGAAGCGCGGGCGCATCAAGGAGTACGCGGACAAGTTCAAGGGTGCCGTGTATACCGCGGTCGACGCCAAGCTGGACTACAACCCGCTGTGGGACGTCAAGGCCGATTGCGCATTCCCGAGCGCGACGCAGAACGAGATCAACGCCAAGGACGCCGCGAACCTCGTGAAGAACGGTGTCTACGTGGTCTCAGAGGGAGCCAACATGCCGACCGTTCCGGCCGGCGTGGACATCTTCCTCGACAAGAAGATCCTTTACGGGCCCGGCAAGGCCGCCAACGCGGGCGGCGTGGCCACCTCCGGTCTCGAGATGAGCCAGAACAGTCTCAGGCTCAGCTGGACGCGCGAGGAGGTCGATCAGAGGCTCCACAACATCATGAAGTCCATCCACAAGTCCTGCTGCGAAGCCGCCGAGGAGTTCGGTGTGGCCGGCAACTACGTGGTCGGCGCGAACATCGCCGGGTTCATGAAGGTTGCGGACTCGATGCTGGACCAGGGAATCATCTAGGACGGAACTAAGCGCGAGTTGCCAGCCAGGCGAGGGGCAGTTCGCGGGAAGGTTTCTGTCCAGCCCCATCAGGGGCGTCGGAAGAAGAGGGGGGAAGGCCTCGGGGCCATCCCCCCTCTTCGTATCGTCGGATCGCTTTCATGGGCGCGGAGCTACTCGCGGCCCGACGCGGCGGACGCGACACAGCGCCCGGGCTTGAGCACGATGCCGTGACCGGTCTTGCTGTTGATGGCTATTTCGAGGGGTTCGTCGAAGCGGAGGTGTCGCACGAACTCGGTCTCGCGCACCGCGGGCTGCGCATCGAGCCAGTCGTGGTCCAGCATGGCGGACGGGTCGTCGGGCGCCAGCGTGAAATACCCGATGCCGAATGACGTGATGTTCTGGAAGAAGTGCGTTCCCTGAGACGGGTCGACGCGTATGTCCTCGAGGGGCGCCTCCACGATGCACTTGGTACCGGAGATCTGTCCCCACTTGACCGGGATGCCAAGCCACGGGTCGGCGCTGCCCCAGCGCCCAGGTCCTATCAGGATGTATGGGTGGTCGCTCTTGAGCTCGGCATTCATCCCGCCTATCTGCTCGGCCATCTGCTGCGTCTTCGAGCGGTCGAACGTGGGCGTTCTCACGTAGACCACGTCGCGAATGCCCTCGATCACTCCGTGCCCGAGAGCGCTCCCCGAGACGGCTATCGCGGCCGACGGGTCCACGCCCTCCAGGTCAACGTCGTCGGTGGCGCCTCCGAACACGAGCGGGCGTATCTGCAGGAACGCAAGCCCGTGTCTCTCGTCTTCCCCCTGCGCCAGGTTGACCGCGAACTCCATCTCGACGTGACAGGTGAACCCGGCCTTTCCGATCTCGAGCAGGAACCGCAGGGCCTCGGAGAGGAGCATCGCATCGCCGGAGAGCAGCCCGGCCATCGAGATCAGGGGCACTCCGTCCTTGCGCAGCCCCTCGTAGACGCGGTCGTTGGCCGGCGAGTACGTGGATGCTACCGGAAGCAGCGTGCCGTGCTCCTCGGCCACGTCGATCCCGAGGAGCGCCAGGTTGCTCTCGGGCGAGTCGGCCCTGGCGCGCACCGGGGCCGGGCTGGACAGGTCGAGCGCGTAGAACTCACGCTGGGAGTTGTTGAGGTAGTCCCTCGTCGATGAGAACTGGTACAGCCTGTTCGGATGCGCCGGTGAGAACCTCACGGTTCTGCCACCCTCGACGACCATCCTGCCGAGACCGAGCGCCAGCGACGCGACCCCGTCCTCGGGGCTTCCTCCCTTGACCGGGTAGTAGTCGTAGGAGCGCGCGACGCCCGCCGCGTTGGGGTAGAGGTAGTCGCCGTGCCTTCTCCCCGCGATCTGCTGGATGATGACGGCCATCTTCTCTTCCTCGAGCCTGTTCGGCGTCGACTCGATGTAGCTCTTCGAGTCGGCGGAGTAGGTCGAGGCGTAGACGAGCCGCATCGCGCGCGCGAGCTCGTCGAGACGCACCTCGATGTCGTCGTCGATGTTGGGGATCATGTAGGTCTCGTAGATGCCGGCGAACGGCTGGAACGACGAATCCTCAAAGAGACTCGATGACCGGATCGCGAGCGGATACCTGACCCGATCAAGAAACGTCCTCAGTTCGTCCAGCGTCTCCCGCGGGAGCGGCGCTTCGAGAAAGGCCGCCTTTATCTTCTCGTCGTCCGTCTCGGCGAGCGCCAGCTCCGTGAGCCCCGACGTCTTCATGAACGCATCGAACACACCCGTGGCCACGACCGCGCTCGGGGGCACCGAGATGTGGACGCCGTCGATCCTGTCCTCAATGTCGTATGCGTTCAGGAGGGAGTTTATGAACGCGAGGCCGCGGCCTTTTCCACCGAGCGACCCGGTGCCGATGCGGGAGAACGATGTTCCGGCCTCGAACGTTTCACTCGAGAAGTCCTCGACGAGTCCGGCCCTCGTCCGCGTGCGGTAGTCCCTCACGCACGAGATGAGGTAGTCCCTGAGCTCCTGCGTCGAACCGAACTCGTCAGCCATCACCGGCCGGATGGCCTTGGCGATGTCGAATTCGGTCCGTGCCATGAGCCAGGTAGAGAAGTCGTTTCGCGTGGCATGCAGCACCAGCGACTCGTCCGGGACCTTCTCTATGGCATCCAGGAGCGACTTGAGGTCGTTGGCGCACGCAAGCCTCTCGCCCTTCTCGTTCACGAACACGAAGTCGCCGAACCCGAGGTGCTCCCTCATGAACCTACGAACGTCGAGCAGCAGCGTGGGGGACGTCTTCTGGCAGAACGCGGCTCCGGCGTCGCCCGCCTCCATTGCCAGCTCGGGGTCGGACGACTGGACCAGGACGGGCGTGCGTGGGTCGGCCTCCTTGACCATCCTGGCGAACGCGATACCGGCGCGCGGATACGACTTGCCACCTCTTGGGAACTTGCCGTCGGTGATGACCCCGAGCAGATGCTCCTTCGTGGCGTTGTATATCTGCTCCGCGTCCTCGTACGTCGAGGCCAGGAGGATCTTCGGACGAGCGCGCATGCGCATGAGACGCTGCATGCGGTTGACGCCCTCGGACATGAGCGTCTGCGTCTGCTCCATGATCTCGGCGTAGAGCATCGGCAGGTATGCCGAGTAGAACCTCACGGAGTCCTCGATGAGGAGGATGCTTTTGACGCCGGCGAGGTCGGCGTCGTGATAGCTGTTCATGAGGTCCTCGGCCCACTTGATGACCGCCAGGAAGACCCTGGCATCGCCGAGCCATACGAAGATGCGGTCGATGCCGCCCCTGTCGGACCGCTCCTTCAGGAGCGACAGCTCGCGCGTGTCGTAGGCCATGAGGACTATGGGGATCTCCGGTGCTACCTCGCGTATCTTCCTGCTGAACTCGAATACGTCCATCTCGCCGACGCGGGGCATCGTTATGATGAGGTCGGGGTTGGTGTCCTCTATCTCCTCGACCGCCGCCTCGGCAGTGGAGACCCGCACGATTGTGGGAGCCGACGAGAGGTTCAACTCCTGGTACTCAGTGAAGAGCATCTCGCCGAGATTGCCGTCCTCCTGAAACGTGAACGAGTCGTAGAGACTGGAGACGAGCAGGATACGTCTCACCCTCCACGGCATGAGGTCCGAGAACGGAACGCGTTTGCGTTCTATTCGTCCGGCTATCTCCTCGAGCGGGCGATACCTCAAGCTAGGCCTTCTTCAGCAGTATGAGGTTGTTCCTCGCCGCCGCGATCCCATCAGACGCGGCCTTGAAGGCCGCGTAGACGTCGGTCGGAACCTGCATCTTCTTGAGAACCACGTTCGCCTTCCACGTAACGGTGTGCGTGGTCTCATCCCAGATGCAGTCGATGCTCATGTCGGCGATGTCGCTGGTCGACGACACGGGGTCCGGCAGCCTCACGACCTCGTATCCCTCGGGCAGAGCGATGCTCACGGAGAGGTCCGTCTCGCTCTCGCACGGGAACTCGAACGGGTACTTGCGCTCCGCGAGGGTCGGGTACACGTTGACGGACGCGAACGGGAACGGAAAACTGGGCACCCGCACGATCATCATGTCGCCCTGCGGGACCGCGAAGTCGGGGGCGTCGATGACCTGCCGCACCGAGACGGGCATCGTGAGGTCGGCGAGGTCCGAGTGCGTCCGCTCCACGCTCTTGGCGCCCGCGGACACGACGTTGGCGTAGCCGTCGAAGGCCTTGCTTTCCTCTGAGTCCGTGGCGTCCTTGAGCGACATGCGGGTGAATCTGTCGAAGTAGCCCGAGAGATCGCACGCCGCGATGACCCTGGCGCCGCCGTCGGCGTCGATGACGATCTCCATCCACTTGCTGGCCAGGTTGTCTGACGGATCGAAGGCCGGTATCTCGACGAGCTCTCCGCTCCCGTTGTCCCTGACCACGAGCGCGGTGTTCCCGTGCCCCCACCTGAGATAGCCGTAGTGGGCGTCATCGAGTGAAGGATCGAGGAAATCGTAGCCCGCGGCCGACGGCACGGCGACGAATAGCCTGTTGAACTGCTTTAGCGTCGGCACCGTTTCTACGAAGCCGCCCCGCTGCTGCTTCACCGCCGCCGGATAGGCGTCGATGCCCGCCGCGCGGAGCATGCTCACGAGCAGCACTGCCTTGTCCCTGGTGTCCGCGTACTTGTTCGCCAGCACCGTGGACGCATCGTTCGGCTCGTAGCCGCCGAGGCCCAGGCTCAGGGACACGTTGCGCACGTTCCTGGCCACATCGAGAAAGATGGCCTCGGTCCTCTCCGCGTCCGTGGTCGCGCCCGACGTTACCTCGGCCACTCTCGCCGCAATGTCGCTGTCGGTCTGGACGTGAGGGTAGAACACGCCGGCCATGAACGCGGCCGGCTCGTCCCAGGACGTGTAGGACGAGAAGATCACGCCCGGAAGCAGCTCAGAGCGCGGAGGCATGTTCTCCTCCTCCACGAGCGCAGGTATGTCCTCGGCCGAGAACACGAGTCTGCCGTCCGTGGCGCTCTCTGACATCCGAGCGTCTCCAAGCCGGCCCGGCAGCGTCGCGTACGTGGGGGAGTAGGCCTCGGGCGGATAGCTCAGGGTGAACTCGGCTTTGAGGATCGGGTCGGTGTCACCCATGTACTCGACCGCCGAGAAGCTACGGTCCGGTGCGGCCACGGTGTGTTCTACGGTCTGGAGGTCCATCGTGGAGCCCGGACCGGCGACCGGGAACGAGATCACCTTCTCGAGCACGTTCGCGTAGAGGGTTGCCCCTTCGAGGAACGCCGGGGTTATGTCGTTGATGCCGTCCTCTTCTACGGGGACCTCTCTGCCGGTCGCCCTGATCGTGACGCCGCGAAGAAGGTCGATAGTCGTGCGGTCCGTGTCGTAGTAGAACGAAGGATTGCTGTGTTCCTCGCGACCCATCAGCGTCAGCACGCGCGTCAGCCTATTGCGCGCGGTCGTGATGGAACCGTCCTCGGCGACGTCCGTCATCTCCTGAAGATAAAGGAAGATCGCCGATGCCTCGGGGTAGTCCTCCTTGCCCGGGGCGTCCTTCATGAGCGTGGTGATGTCAACGTCACGCCACTGAGCGGACGCGACCGGCGCCGCGAGGGCCAGGGCGATGATCGCGCAGAGTGCCTTCTTCATCTAGCCCTCCTCTCTCATAAGGATGACCTCACCTTTGACGGACCTTCCCGCCAGCCTGACCGCCTCCTTGAGGGCGATGTAGTCCACGGGCGATATCTGGAACGAGTCGAGCGCCATCACGCGATTGTAGCGCACCGCCGCGGCGCCGCCGTTCTCGGCGGCCGGCAGGAACTCGTACTCCATACTGAGACCGATCGAGCCCTGTTGGAAGCGGACGTCATCGGGGAAGTTCCGCACCTTGAAGCCCTTCGGTATGTCGACCGTCCCTTCCTCCTCGACGCCGAGCGTCACGCCCAACGCGATTGGGTATTTCCTCTCCTCGAGCGCGACGAACCTGCCGAAGAGGATGCCCGAGAGGATGTCGAACTGCCCGGAAGCGGCCGGGACCCTGAACAGGCGATACGGGTCCGCGTCCAGTGAGAAGTTGTCTATCTCGTATGAGATGTTGATCGTGAGCGGGGTGTAGAGGTCCTCATAGTCGGAGACTGAGAAGTCGGTCATCCTTGCGCCGGCGTAGAGCTGCTGGACCATGTTCTGGGCCATCATGCGCATCTGCTCCGGGCCTACGGAGCTTGCGATCGTGCGCAGGATCTCCTCGTACATGCCCCGTCCGGTGATCGTGACTCCTCCGCTGAGCGTCCCGTCCTCCGCCAGCGACGAGTGGTCGGTGATGACGCCGGAGTTCGAGGACGCGGGCGTGTGCGGAGCCTGTTGTATGTCCTCGCCCTCCTCGGTAGCGACCAGGACCCACCTGTCGCCGACGTAGGATGCGTAGACCGAGCGGCTCATCTCCATCGTCGGGTCGATGAACTTGTACTGGCCGTCATCGCCCTTGATGGCCACGATGCCGTGCTCGAAGAAGACCGAGGGTATCTCGGTGTCGGTCATCCTGCTCGGGTTAATGAAGACGACCCAGGCCGGGACGCCTATCTCCTTGAGCATCGTCACCAACAGCACGGCCTTGTCCCTGCAGACGCCGTACTCCTTCTCTAGCGTGTACGCGGCGTAGTGCGGTTCAAGGAACATGCTGCGGTCCATCGCAATCCCGAGGTAGCGGACGTTCTTGATGATCCAGTAGTGGATGGCCCGGATCTTGTCTTCCTTCGTTTCGAGACCCTCTGTGACCTCCGCTACGACGTCCCTGATCGAGTCCTCGACGACGCACTTCTCGTTCGAGAGCTCCCACGCGTAGCGGGACAGCTCCTGCCACGTCTGCACCGTCGAGACGAGAAGGTGCGTGGCGACCTGAGCCATGGGTGCCATGCCCACCTCCGGCTCGATCTTGGGCGTGTTCTTCCTCGACCACTTGTAGACGGTGTTGTCGCCCTCGGTCGTCTTGGAGAACTCCGCATCGCCGGCCTTGACGATGTACTTGAGCGGCATGTCGGACGGGCCCTTGACGGTCACCGATACGTCAAGCATCGGCTCGGTGTACTGCAGGAAGTAGATGCCGTTGAAGTTGTTGTCGAGGAGCGGCTCGTACGTCTCGTGGAAGAGCGTCTCCACCGCGTCGCCGACCTCGAGTCCGGGGAAGACGACCGTCTTCTCGCGGAAGTTCGTCTCGTAGATGTCCATTGCGGCAATGGCGGGTGGCGTTCCGTCAGTGATGAGGTCGTCGCCCACGACGATCTCAGTGCCGTCAGCCTTGATGACGCGCGCCAGGACGACGTCCACGGAGCCGTACTGCCGGTGATATGTGATCGACGCGTCGGCGTTCTTGTCGATGCCCTCGTCGGTCAGGATCTTCGTGAGCGAGTGGGTGTACTGCTCGTAGGCGCCGGACTCGTCGAACTCGACGTAGGTCTCGTCCAGGACGACCACCGAGTTGGCGTTCGGATTGTCGGCCGGGCCGCCGGCCGCGGCCAGGAGGGTTCCGGCCCTGTCGAGCGGCAGGGGTTCGAGCGCCGCCCCTGCCACCTGGGCCAGCAGAACGGCGGCAATCACCGCTGTCGCAGCCGTGAGGCAGCGTGTTCTGATACGCATTTGTGCTCCTTTCGGTAGAAAGCGCACGTCTTCTGGGATACTTCGATTGTTACAAGGGCACAACAGGACACGATTATGCATGCTACTGGCTGGTTGAGCAAGTGGAGGCTCCGGTAGCCCGGGGCGGCAGCCCAGGAGCATCGCGCTCTGGGCCATAGGTGCGCGCACACCTCCCTACGCGGGACGGTCGTCCTTCTTGCGGGACGGCGTCCTGTGATACCATCTCCCGGACGACGGGGGCGCTCGGCTCTCCGCGGGGGGCCGGCGGACCAGGAGGCACAATGTTCCAACAGACATCGTTCCGTACACGAGTCGCCGGTGGCCGGTTCGCCATTGTGGTGGCGACGGCGGTCGCTCTGGCCGCTCCCCTCTGTCTCGTGTCGGCGGCGCAGGATGACGGTTCCTCTGCGGCCGCCCAAGAGGCGTACGACGTTCCGGTCCCGGCGTGGGTGGCCGGCGCCGCCATGGACCTCAAGCAGGAGTTCGTAATGGGCGTGGCCCGCCAGGCCGTGAGCATGGCGGAATCCAGGGCGACCGAAGAGGTCAAGCTCCTGGTCGACTCGGCGGACGGCATGGTCGCCGACGCTAAGCGCGTCGAGGACACGATGAGCACGATCGGGTCGATCGACTCCTCGTTCGGCGTCCCCGGCATCTCGAGACTCGTGATGGCGGAGGGGGCCGTTCGCGACACGCTGTTCGGGTTCGTCGTGTGGCACGAGTCGGCGACGGGTGGGAGCCGCGAGGTAGCGACGAATTTCGAGGCAGCCGTGAAACGCATGGCGAGCCTGAGCGCGGCGGCCAGGTCGAACGCGAGGAAGCTCGCCGACAATGCCGACGACGTGCGGGCTGCGCTTGCGTCAGAGGACTATGCGAGCATCGCCTCGGCCTCTGGGGTCATTACCGAGGCCACGAGCCAGCTGGAGGCCATAGCCGACGAGGCCGAGCAGGTCTCAGGGACGATCGAGGAGATCGTCTGGATGATCCAGGACGGGGGCGGGTCTCTCCTGGAGACCGAGTGGCAGCAGGTGCTGCTCGCCGTCAGCGACACCCGCAGGCTTGCCTCCAAGATCAGGCCTGCCCTGACCTCCCTCAGGGAGGGGAGCGGTGCCTCCGAGGCGCTGTCGGTGGCCCTGCAGGGCATGGTCGAGTCGATCGCCATAATGGAATCGGCGACACCCGACGACAGAGGTTCGTACCGTTACCCGTCCTCGCTCTTCGAGCTGGACGTAGATGTCGTGACGGCTCTCGAGAACAGCGTGACGGGGAGCAACGGGGTCGCGTTCCCCGGAGAGAGCGCCTCGTCGGTCGAGTGGCTGCTGTCCAAGATCGTAGCCGCGGACAGGGCTCTGGCAGAGCGGGCCGTCGAGTACACGTCGACTGAGGTCGGCCGGGCGATGGACCAGCTGGAGGACCACTACAAGAAGGCCGATGGTTTTGACGACTCGGTCAGTGGACGCCAGATGGTAGAGGCATACGAGTCGGTCGACAGCGCGATGAGAAACAACGCCAATCTTCAGGCGGCGCGGTCTGCGGCGCGGCAGGCTCGGGCCGCTCTCGACAAGGGCATGGTCAGTGAAGCGAGAGGGGCAGGCTCCTGGGGCCCGGCCATTGGGGAGTACCGCGACGCATGGGTACGCTCGATAAGCGCCGGCGCTTCCGCAACGAAGTCTCTCAAAGCGCTCGGCCACTGACGGGCCGCCAGGCCTGCGTCAGTGCATGAGCGGGCGCGCACCGTCGCGCCGCACCCGACCGGGTGGTTCTCTGGCCCCCGGGCGGGTATCGCATATCCTTCCAGGACGTGGGGGCTCACATCGTGCGTGGGGTCTTCTTCGACGCCGGCAACACCGTCGTCTTTCCGGACTATGAGATCTACAGAGACATCGCGCGCTCGTTGGGGCGCGCCGTGAGTCGTGATGAGGTAGTCGAGGCGGAGGCGCGTGCACGCGGCGCCTTCGACAGAGCCGTAGCGGGCTCGCGCGGCGACGGCGTGTACGGATTCTGGCCTGTCTACTACGCGCCGTTCTACGAGAAGCTCGGGCTTACCGGGGATGAGGTCGCGCGGGCCATAGAGATGACGCGGGCGGCCAACGATGAGGGGTTCGGCATCTGGAGGGTTCCTGTGGACGGGCTCGAGGACACGGTGAGTGCCCTCGAGCAACGCGGGTTCTGCGTCGGCATCATATCCAACTCCGACGGAAGGCTCGAAGGACGTCTGGAGGGCATCGGCATACGCGACCTGTTCAGTTTTGTGATAGACTCGGCTGTCGTTGGAGTCAGCAAGCCGGCGTCCGGGATCTTCGATCTCGCCGTTGAGGCGAGCGGTGTTCCCGCCGATCAGGCCGTCTACGTCGGCGACTACTATGCGGTTGACGTGGTTGGAGCGCGCGGCGTAGGAATGAGACCCGTGCTGTTCGACCCGGTCGGAGCCTACGGCGAAGTCGATTGCGATGTTATCACGAGGTTCGGCGACATAGTGGGATTGGTGGACGGATGGAGCGAGGGGGAGAAGTGAAGGAGCGGCAGTCGACTCACACGGCGGCTCTGTGGCTCGTTGGTATCGGTGGCACCGCGCTGGCGTCGCTGTTGGTCGGGCAGGTGATACCAGGCGTGCCCAAGCCGGTGCAGGTAGTCATCCGGATCCTGGTTCTCTATCTCGCCATCGTGGTGCACGAAGTCTCCCACGGGTTCGTGGCTAACCTCCGTGGAGACCCGACGGCTAAGATGCAGGGGCGCCTGACGCTGAATCCGATCCCACACATCGACCTCTTCGGCAGCATAATCATTCCGGGCTTCCTCATCCTCACCAACTCGTCCTTCGTCATCGGCTGGGCGAAGCCGGTGCCGGTCGACATCAGAAGGTTCCGGGAGCCCCTGAAGGATTTCGCAATCACCTCGCTCGCGGGCCCGGCCTCGAACTTCCTGCAGGTCATCGTGTACGCGCTGCTGTTCAGATTCGGGGCCCAGAGCCTCCCCAGTTGGGTGGCGTTTCTGGCGTTCTCCGGCGCCGCCATCAACCTGTTCCTGGGCTTCTTCAACCTGATCCCCATTCCACCGCTCGACGGCTCCAGACTGGTCGCGGCCGCCCTTCCCACTCGCCTCGCCGTTCAGTTCCTCTCCATTGAGAGGTTCGGCTTCATCATCGTCTTCGGTCTGCTCTGGCTTGGCGCGTTCAACCCCATCTTCTCTGCCATCTGGAGCCTGCTGATGAGGATTCTCGGCTAGGCCTCACCCAAAACGCCACATCCCCAGACGCCACGCTCTCAGACGCCACAGGAACCTCGCCCCGTATCCCGCATCTCAATAGACGGAACAAGAAGAAGGCGCGAGGGGCTCGCGAGCCCATTTGACATCCTGGTGTGCGCGCATCATGCCTCGGGCTCGCGGGTACCCTTGGCAGAACGAGAACACGGAACGAGGTGACGGGAGACATGGACGACAGCAGACCGGCGGCCAGTCTTGACATGACGGGCTTCTTCTGTCCGGAACCTGTCGTCCGAACAAGCGAGGAGATCTCAAAGGTGGGAGTGGGCGAGATCCTCGAGGTGACGGCGGACGACCCCTCCTCCAAGCCCGACATAGAGAGCTGGGCGAAGCGAACGGGCCACGAGCTGGTGTCAGTGGAGAACGATGACGGCGTTTTCAGATTTCTCATTCGCCGTACGAAGTAGCGACAGCGAGATTCGGGTCTGCTATGGTGGGGGCGCGCAAGACGAGATCGACCTGCGGCAGTTCGGGGGACACCGCTAAGTCGTGATCGGCGCGCCCCACTATAGTGTCCGGGGGCGGCAACGCGCCGCCGGGCCGGACACTTCAGGACTGGAGGAAGGACAATGGCCGAGCGCAAGCGTATGCTCTACGTGCAGACGTCCGGCATCGACTCGCCCATGCGGCTCTATTCCCCCGTTGTGCTGGCCACCGTGGCGCGGTCGATGGACATCGATGCGACGGTGTACTTCATGGGCAGGGGCATCACGGTCGTGAAGGCGGGAGAGGCCGACAAGATCAAGGTGGGCGACTTCCCGCCGCTCTCCGAGATGATCGCGAGGGCGTTGGCGGCGGGCGTCGAGTTCAAGGTCTGCGACCAGAGTTCCAGATTGATGGGCCTGTCCAGAGGAGACTACATCGATGGTGTAGAGGTCGTTGGCGCCGCGACGCTCAACGACCTGACGCTCGACGCTGACGGAGTGCTCTGCTTCTAGACGGAGGTCCGTGGTTCACAACGGAGGTCATCCCCCGTGTTCAAAGGATTCCTCGACTATCAGTCGGGAGCGCCCGTGGACCCTCGTGTCTTCGAGGCGATGCTCCCGTACCTGACCGAGCGCCACGGCAACCCGGCCATGCTCCACTCCGTGGGCGACATGAGTCGCCAGGCAGTGGACGCCGCGCGCGCTCAGGTCGCCGCCTTCATATCTGCCGACCCCTCCGAGATCTGCTTCACGTCCGGCGCCACGGAGGCCAACAACATGGCCCTGAAGGGCGCCGCGCTCAGGCTCCGCAAGAAGGGCAGCCACATCGTCTCGACCGTCGTCGAGCACCGTTCCGTCATCACGCCACTGAAGTATCTCCAGCGCGAGGGATTCGAGGTGACGTCGCTCCCGGTCGACCACGAGGCGTTCGTCGACCCGGCCGCGGTGCGGGAGGCAATACGCGACGATACGATACTGGTCTCGGTCGGCATGGCGAACAACGAGGTCGGGACGATCCAGGCCGTCGGCGAGATAGCGTCGATCGCGCGCGAGAAGGGCGTGCTCTTCCACACCGACGCGGTCGCCGCGCAGGCCTGGATACCCATCGACGTCACGACGCTCCCGTTCGACCTTGTGACGCTCTCCTCCAACGACATCTACGGGCCGAAGGGCATGGGCGCCCTCTACATAAGGAAGGGGACGCGCGTCGAGGCCATCATCCACGGAGGCGGGCAGGAGAGCGGGCTGCGTTCCGGGAGCGAGAACGTGCCGGGCATCGTCGGATTCGCGAAGGCCGCGGAGCTTGCAGCGGCGGAGATGGAGGCCGACGTCGCCCGGATCAGGCCACTGCGCGATCGCCTCATCGACGAACTTCTCAAGATAGAGGACACCACGCTCAACGGGCCACGAGAGCGCAGGTTGCCCGGCAACGCCAACATCCGGTTCGCCTACATCGAGGGGGAGGGGCTCGTTCTCTCGCTCGACATGGAAGGCATCCAGGTGGCAAGCGGCTCTGCCTGCTCGACGAAGACGCTCGAGCCCTCCTATGTACAGATCGCGATGGGTATCAAGCACGAGCAGGCCCACGGCTCCCTCGAGTTCTCGCTGGGCCGCTGGACGACGGACGAGGACATCGATATGGTGCTCGTGGCGCTGCCGCCCATCGTTGAGCGGCTCAGAAAGATGTCCGCGTTCAAGCCGGGTATGGAGTACGATAAGGACGAGTTTCGGAAGCACGGGCATTGAGAAGAGGCCCAACGTGACAGGAGGTCGGACATGAACGAAGTGACTCCGACGGGGGTCCCCCCGACCGGCGGGGACGTTCAGTTCGTGCGCGAGGTGAGCGCGCCGCTCTATGCGGCCAGGGGCTGGATGAAGCTCATCGGCGTGCTGATGATCATCTACGGCGCGATCATGGTGCTCACGATCGTCGGGATCCTCTTCTGCTGGCTCCCGATCTGGATCGGCATACTTCTGCTTCGCGCCGCGAGTTCCGCCGAGATGGCGCAGCTCTCGGGTGACAAGTTCCAGCTCGTCGAAGCGCTCTCCAAACTCAAGACCTACTTCACCATATACGGTATTCTCGCTCTGATCGGCCTCGTCGCGGCGACCCTCGCGCTGATGCTCGGCGGGATGGGGGCGATCACCTCCGCGATCATGAACCACTGACCGCTGATGTAAGGCGAGTTCGTCTTTGAGGCCGCCGGGGTCCGCCCGGCGGCTTCTTCTTGCGTTCGGGTCCCGCCCGGCAGCTTCTTCTTGCATTGGGCTTGGTCATTTGGTAAATTGGCCAAGAGTGGGAAGGGAGGAGCCACATGAACAAGGTCATCAGAGAGAGGTACGACGCACGGGCCGGCGTCATGAAGGCGCTCGCGCACCCGAGCCGCCTTTACATAGTCGATGAGCTTTCGAGGGGCGAGCGATGCGTGCACGAGCTGACCGACGCGATCGGCTCCGACATGTCGACGGTCTCGAAGCATCTGAGCGTTCTCAAGGCGTCGGGGATCGTGCGCGACGAGAAGCGGGGGTCCGAGGTCTACTACTCGCTCCGCATGGGATGTGTGGTCGACTTCTTCGGGTGCCTGGAGGCGGTTCTGAACGGAGACGATGTTGCCTCATGCGAGGCGGGGTCGATGAGACGCGATGGGGGGAGGCGATGAGCGCTATCGTGGCGGAACGGGAGTCGGAGTCCGCGGTGGAACCGAAGTCCCTGTGGGCGAAGTGGGTCGTGCTGGCCTTTCTTCTCGTCTCGGTCGCGGCGCTGGCCGTGGCCTGTGGTGGCTCGGGCGATGAGAGTGCCGGTAGCGGAGGCACCGCTGGAATACCCGGCGACGCCGCGGCGGGAGATGCCACGACGCCGCAGGGTGATGCCGCAGCGTCCCCCGGCTCCGATGCCGGTACGAAGGCGCTTCCCATGCTTCTGGACCTCGGCGCCGACAAGTGCGTGCCGTGCAAGGCGATGGCGCCGATCATCGAGGAGATGAGAGAGACGTTCGCCGGCCGGCTGAACGTCGAGTTCATCGACGTGTGGAAGAACAGGGACGCGGCTTCGCAGTACAGCATCCAGGTCATCCCCACGCAGATCTTCTTCGACGCCGACGGCGGCGAGCTCTTCCGGCACCAGGGGTTCTTCTCGAGAGAGGACATGCTTGCGAAGTGGCGCGAGCTGGGGTACGAGTTCGAGGGATAGTCCCACGAGCGCGATCATTCTGGCGGTGACGCGACATCGGTCGCAGCGCAGCGCAGCCGCAGTGGCGGAGGCAGAGATTGGGTGAGCTGTTCGCGACACTCAGCAGGGCGGTCGAGGGCGCGCCGGCGATCGCGATCGCCGCGTCGCTCGCCTGGGGCGTGCTGAGCATCGTCCTCTCGCCGTGCCACCTGGCGAGCATTCCGCTCATCGTCGGGTTCGTCGACGGTCAGGGGCGCATCTCGACGCGGAGAGCGTTCGTCATCTCACTCCTCTTCTCGGTCGGCATCCTCGTGACCATCGCCGCGATAGGCGTGGCCACCGCCGCGGCCGGCCGGATGATGGGCGACCTCGGGCGCTGGGCGAACTACGGCGTCGCGGTCATCTTCTTCGCAGTCGGGCTGCACCTGCTGGGCGTGATCCCCATGCCGTGGTCGGGGCCCGCGCAGGTCGGCATGAAGCGCAGGGGAGGGCTCGCCGCGTTCGTGCTCGGCCTCGTGTTCGGGGTGGCGCTGGGCCCGTGCACGTTCGCGTACATGGCGCCGATGCTCGGCGTGACCCTCCGTGTCGCGGCCACGAGCCTCGCCTACGGAGCGCTCCTGCTCCTGGCGTACGGCGTGGGGCACTGTTCGGTCATCGTGCTGGCGGGCACGTTCACCGAGGTCGTGCAGCGGTATCTCAACTGGACCGAGCGGTCGCGCGGCGCGATTGTCCTGAGGAAGGTCTGCGGCGCTCTCGTGATACTGGGCGGCGTCTACCTGTTCGTGACGGCGCGCTAGGGAGAGACTATTGAACTGGAAGATCGAGTGGAAGCCGCTCCTCATCATGCTCGCCGTCTTTCTCACGGCGTTCCACCTGCCCGTCGGTACGGCCAGGTTCGACAACGCACTCTTCGAGGCGTTCGCGCTGGTCAAGTGGTACGCGCGCGAGCACGTCGTCCTGTGCCTGCTGCCCGCGTTCCTGATCGCCGGGGCCATCTCGGTCTTCGTGCGCAAGGAATCCGTGATGAAGTACCTGGGCGCCCGCGCGCCCAAGCCGCTCGCCTACGGCGTCGCTTCGGTCTCAGGGTCGATACTCGCCGTCTGCTCCTGTACGGTGCTTCCGCTCTTCGCCGGCATCTACAGAATGGGCGCGGGGCTCGGACCCGCCAGCGCGTTCCTCTACTCCGGTCCGGCCATCAACGTGCTCGCTATCATACTGACGGCGCGGGTGCTCGGGCCGCAGCTGGGGCTCGCACGGGCGGTCGGAGCGATCGGGTTCAGCGTCATCATCGGGCTCCTCATGCACCTGGTCTTCCGCAAAGAGGAACTCGAGAAGGCCGACGCGCAGCTGGCGATGCCGGAGCCCGAGGTCGCGAGGCCGCTCTGGCAGAACGGCGTCTACCTGGCACTCATGGTGGCCATCCTCGTCTTCGCGAACTGGGGAAGCCCGTCGGCGCCAGGTGGGCTGTGGGCCGCGGTCTACTCCCTCAAATGGGTCGTGACGTCGCTCCTGGGGCTCGCGCTCGGGGCCGTGCTCGTTCTCTGGTTCCGTCTTTCTGCGCTGCGCGCCGCGCTCGCCGCGGTGCCGCCGATCGTGCTCGCCATCGTCCTTCCGGGCCAACCCATACTGGCGTTCGGCGCGGCCATCGTCGGCCTGGGCGTCATCACGAGCACCGCCGGGGGCGAGGTCGGTGAGTGGTTCGAATCGAGCTGGGCCTTCGCCAAGCAGATACTGCCGCTGCTCCTTATCGGCATCATCGTCGCCGGCCTGCTCCTCGGCAGGCCCGGCCACGAGGGCCTCATCCCGTCAACGTGGGTGGCCCGAGCGGTCGGCGGAAACTCGTTCGGTGCGAACCTCTTCGCGTCGGTCGCGGGGGCGTTCATGTATTTCGCCACGCTCACCGAGGTGCCCATTCTGCAGGGGCTCATCGGGAGCGGCATGGGGAAGGGTCCCGCGCTCGCGTTGCTCCTCGCGGGGCCGGCGCTATCGCTTCCCAACATGCTAGTCATCAGGAGCATCATGGGAACGAAGAAGACGCTCGTCTTCGTGGGGCTCGTGATGGCGATGGCCACGGTGACGGGGATGCTGTATGGCGCGCTCTTCTAGCTGGAGGAACGGATGAAGATCCAGATACTGGGCACCGGTTGCCCCAAGTGCAAGCAGCTCGAAGCTAACGCGCGGGCCGCGGTCGACGAGCTGGGGCTCGAGTGCGAGTTCGAGAAGGTCTCCGACATCAACGAGATCATGAAGTTCGGGATCATGATGACACCCGGACTCGCGGTGGACGGCGTGGTCAAGTCGGCGGGGAAGCTGCTGTCGGTCGATGACGTCAAGAAGGTGCTCGCGTAGCTCATGGGAGAGACAATGAGATTGCTCCTTGTCACACTTGCTACCGCATTGCTCGGCAGTGTTGCGACTACGGAATGCACTGCCGCACCGGCGCAGGGGGATACGCTGGTGCGTCAGGAAGTCGGGGTTGGGGACCGCGTGGCCGTTACGTACTTCCACCGCACGTTCAGGTGCGAGATGTGCCTCGCGTTCGAGGCCTACTCCGAAGAGGCTCTGCGAACTTCGTTCCCCGACGAACTCTCTGAGGGGCGCCTTGTGTGGTCCGTTCTAAACCTCGATGACGAGGAGAACGCGCGTTATGAGGACGAGTACGGACTGACCGAGCTGTCGCTCGTCGCCGCGGTGGAGAGCGACGGCAAGGTTGTGGACTGGAAGAACCTCGCCGACATCTGGGGGCTCGTCAATGACAAGCAGGCGTTTCTGGACTATGTGTCGTTCGAGGTCGGGAAGAGCCTGCAGGAGCTGACGGCATATGAACGAGCGCAGCGTGATTCCGCGAATTCTCTTCCTGTGCACGGGGAATTCGTGCCGGAGCCAGATGGCGGAGGGTTGGACGCGGGCGCTAAGGGCAGGTGAGTTCGGTGTCTTCTCGGCCGGCACAAGGCCCAAGCCGATGGACCCGCGTGCCGTCAGAGTGATGGCCGAGGCGG
>CAZLTC010000012.1:17823-42355 GCA_964562405.1 uncultured bacterium
GTGACGCCGCGCGATGGCGCGACGCCCGCCCGTCGTTCGGCCGCTTCGCCCGCGTGCGAGGGTGACGGCAGGAGTCACACATGGCTGCACAGGCCTGCATCACCAAGGAAGCGAAGGGGCTCTCGTCCTTCGAGCGTTACCTCACGCTGTGGGTCGCGCTCTGCATCCTGGCCGGGATAGGGCTCGGGCGTGTCGCTCCAGGTGTTGCCCGGCTCCTTGACAGCATGTCGATCAACGTGAACGGTGCCCCCGTCGTCTCCATTCCCATCGCGATCTGCCTCTTCTTCATGATGTACCCCATCATGGTCAAGATCGACTTCAGCGACGTCGTGAAGGCCGGGAAGAGCGGGAAGCCCGTCGGCCTCACGCTCGTTCTGAACTGGGCCATCAAGCCCTTCACGATGTATGCCATCGCACTCTTCTTTCTCGGGTTCGTCTTTCAGCGCTTCATCGGTCCGGACGCGGTCGATTACGTGAAGATGCCGCTGGGCCTCGACCTCGACGTCGGTGCCGCGTACGGGTCGGGCACGGTCGTCCTGCACGAGGGCATCCGCATGCTCGAGGTGCCGCTCTGGCGGAGCTATCTTGCCGGGTGCATCCTTCTGGGCATCGCGCCGTGCACCGCGATGGTGCTCGTGTGGGGATACCTAGCGAAGGGGAACGACGGACACACGCTCGTCATGGTCGCCATCAATTCCCTGACGATGCTCTTTCTCTACGGGCCGCTCGGCGGGTTCCTGCTCGGTGTGGGAAGGCTGCCGGTTCCGTGGCAGGCGTTGCTCCTGTCGATCGGTATCTACGTCGCGCTTCCGCTCGTGGCCGGCTACCTCTCCAGGAAGTTCGTCGTGGCCGTGAAGGGAAAGGAGTGGTTCGAGGCTACGTTCCTGCCTGTGCTCACGCCGGTGACGATCACCGCGCTCCTGATCACGCTCGTGCTCCTCTTCTCGTTCAAGGGCGACGTCATCACGGCGAACCCGCTCACCATCCTGTGGATCGCGATTCCTCTCTTCATACAGACGCTCCTCATCTTCTGGCTCGGCTACGGAGCCGCGAGACTCCTCCGCCTTCGCTACGAGGACGCGGCCCCGTCGGCGATGATCGGAGCGTCGAACCACTTCGAGGTCGCCATCGCCACTGCGGTCATGCTCTTCGGGCTCTCGTCCGGGGTGGCCTTGGCCACCGTCGTCGGTGTTCTCATCGAGGTTCCGGTCATGCTGTGGCTGGTGAGAGTATGCCTGAGGACGAGAGGGTGGTTCGCGGTGCCCACAAGGGCCACGACCTCCAACTAGCATTGTACTTGTTCTGCCGTCAGGCACGACTTGGCTGCTACTCAGCGCGCGGTATGGTGGCTTGTGGATACCAGACTTGGCATCATCGCTTGCGCAGTGCTCATGGGAGGCTGGGAGACTTGGAAGGGGGATGCCGTGATGTCGCGAGTCTCGGCGGTTCTGGCGTTCGTGCCGCTTTCTCCGCTCACGGCAGCGGCGAGCGCCGTCGTGACATGGACGGAGATGCCGGACTGGGCGCCGCCGGTTGTTGGTCATGAACCGTGCTCCGGCGACCTGGACGGGGATGGTGGCAGCGACCTTGTCGTTGCACAGTCCCTCTCGGTTATGGAGAACACAGGCAGCAGCTCGAGTCCCGCATGGCTGGAGCGGCCGGAGTGGTCAAGGAACGACGCCTGCTTCCACGACCAGTTCAGTGGGTTGAGAGCTCCGGGAGTCGCCGACCTAGATGGCGACGGCGACCTGGATCTCGTTGCGGCGCCGGATTCCGACTCGGGGATCCGGGGCTTCCCGCTCTTCCCGTCGTAGCCCGCCTCGCTGCTGTTCCTGGCGCGCCCGGCCTCAGTGTTACCATCACACCAACCGATAGCATCGACGTCCACGACATGGAACCGTGGCCGGCTCCTCCAGTCTGCCTCGCTAGGCATCCCCTCAGTCCCGGCCCGGGCCCAGTATGGGCCCCGTGCCGCGTGCCTCCCCAGTCATCCCCAAGTCGGCAGTATCTGCTTCGTGAACGCAGGCCTCCTCCTGTGTATGTCCCTCACTCATTCCTATTGACGGTTTTCTCCCTCTCCTCCATAATGGTGTGGAATGTCTGAAGTGGATTGAGGCATGTATACCTATGGGGAGTCTATGCA
This sequence comes from uncultured bacterium, assembly GCA_964562405.1. Classification (GTDB taxonomy): domain Bacteria; phylum Joyebacterota; class Joyebacteria; order Joyebacterales; family Joyebacteraceae; genus WJLY01. The sequence goes on from CAZLTC010000012.1 coordinate 19,967, forward strand.
ATGCTGCTTCGTGCTACTTTTCTGGTGGTCAGCGCACAAGCGCTTCTGCTTCTGACGCAGCCGGCTGACGGCGCCATCGCCTGGGGGACTCCCGCGATCGTCGGCGAGGACGACGACTTCGAGAGCACCTGCGTCGCGATCGGGGTCGACTGGAACGGTGCGGCGCTGATCGCGTGGTCGGCGATCGACCCCGTGGGGTTCGACGACGACATCGTGTACGTGCGGGTGACTGAGGAAGGGGCGGAGCCGCAGAAGCTCGTTCACGGGGGGAACGGGAGCATGGACCGAATACCGTTCATGTCCGTGGGCTCGGATGGTGTCCCGTGGATCATATGGGAGGGATACGCGGACGGCTATGTCCAGTTGGTGAGCCGCTGGACCGGGGAGTCATGGTCCGAGCCGGACACGGTGTTTGTCGATGGCGGCCGCTACGACTGGTACTCGATCTACGTGGTCGACTGCATGGATGTGTGGGTGGCGCGGGACTCGAGGTCGGCCGAGGGGGATCGTCAGATCTCGGTGAGGCGCTGGGACGGGAGCACGTGGGGGAGCGAAGAAACTTTGGGCTTCGTCGGTCGAGACGACAGCTCCCCAGTGATCGGCTCCGACGGGTCCGGCGGCGTGATCGTGGCATGGCTATCCGACGTTCCAGACCGGGACACTGTCTACGCCGCGAGGAAAGTGATGGGAAAGTGGGTTGAGACGGCCGCGGTGGATACTACGCGCGGTAACATCCAGATGTGCGACATCGATGTGCTCCCCGACGGACGCCCGATCCTGACGTGGGTCGGGAACGGATATGCCCGATCCACCGACATCGAGTACGCGGTACTGACCGACGGCGTATGGGCCTACGGCGGAACGGTCAATGCCCCTGATGTGCTGGGAGTCGATGAAGATTGGGCCGCCAGGTTCGCGCGGGGCCCGTCAGGCGAGCTCTGGGCGTTCTGGACAAGCGCCGCAGTAGGTGAGCCCATCAAGGAAATCACCGGCGCGCAGTGGCTGGGAGATGGGTGGTCGGCTGAGGAGTCGGTCTCCGCGGCCGACACCACCGAACTCGTTTGGGACGGCCGACCGGACGCCGCGATAGGTCCCGACGGGGGTATCTGGGTGGCGTGGGCTCGTCAGCAATCGGAGTATCCCTACGACAAAGACGCCTTTCTTGTGCGCGGGCGTACTGAGTCGGGGGCCAGCATCTCGGATCTTTCCGCGACGACCATCGGCCCGAGCGTATTTCTCACGTGGGCTGTGTCGTCGTCGGCACATGGTGGCGACCTCCAGATATGGCGTCTGGATGGAGAGCAAGAGGGCTGGGTAGGCGAGGGTGCAGGCATTCCTCCGGGGGCCGCGCGCATCGGCTCCGTACCGATCGGGTCCTGCGAGGAGTGCTGCTTCGTCGACTCCCTGACGCTCGGGCATGAGACGCTGCTCTACTGGCTGGAGAACGAGCAGGGAGGAGAGGTCTTGGGCCCGGCGGTGGTGTCGGTCTCGGGGGGATCGCGGGCCGGTGGGAGCATCGACCGCATCAGCCCCAACCCGGCCGGCGAGTCGGTCGAGTTCGAGATGAGCTGGCCCGCCAGCGACACCGCCTCGCTTCGGCTGTACACCGTCGCCGGGAGGTTGCTGCGCGAGTGGGGGTTGTCTCCGAGCACGGGTTCCTCGGGGGTGACCAGCAGGGCGGATATCAGATGGAACATCATCGATCGCTCCGGCAGCAAGCTGCCGGGAGGTGTGTATTTCGCTATTCTGGAGGATGAGAGCCGCAGGTGGGCGGCCAAGACGAAGGTTGTGGTGTTGGCTCACTAGAGGGGGCGCCGGTGTTTGACCGGGCCACATTCGAGTCAAGGGGGCTGTTCAGATGAGACTCCCCGCGGCTGTGGTGTCGTTGATGCTCGTTGTGACCATTGTTGTTCCCTCCGCGTTCGGTGCGGTCGGCGACGGTGGCGTCGGAGTAACATGCGCGCCCGACAGTGTCTCGGATGGTGATCCAGGAAGGGGGTGCCCGTCCTGGACCACGACCTCGAACGACGATTTCTCGTTGTTTGATACGTTTGACTACAGCCCGTGGATTGACCTCGACGTCGATCTTCTGATCAGTCCAGACTTCGATGGAGTGAGCATTGACGAGGTGTCGAGTACCGAGGCGCACAACTTCCTCGATGCCTTGGATGCGGAGTTCGAGAACAGGGGGAACTGGGACTACACTGACCTGGCGACGGCCTTCGAATCAGCCCATCGCTCCAACTACCCCTACGATGCCAGTGGGACGCAGTACCACTTCATGCTCTACCAGGACTGCTTCGACGAGGATCCTCCAATGGTGTCGGAGATCAACCATCTGGACGTCTACCTTGTTCCGAATGGAGTGGCTCACGCTCTGTCGCCCTACAAGGATACAAAGGAAGATGGATCCCCGGTCGGACAGGACATATGGCACTACAACGCTGTATCGGTGACTGACGGCGATGGGAACGTTATCGGCGGTTCCGATGAAGAGCACTGGCCCCGCCAGAGCGCGCAGCAGGCGTGCCACGAATTCACCCACCTGATATGGAGTTCGAACGGGTCGACCTGGTCGACCCTCTACAGAGAGGCAGCAAGCCCTAATCCTCCCGACTACAACGAGCTCTTCTCCTGCGCCGCGGAGTATCTCATCAGACCCGAGCCGGACACGCTGAAGTGGGACGTCAGGTACTCATACAGCCTCTTGAACGACATGATCGGGGCAGCTGCCTGCGTCGATCCGCCCGCGTCTGAGAGCTACCACGACAGGAACTACAACAGGTACCAGCTGTGGGGGCTCTTCGCCGCCTATCTTGGCTATCGCTTCAGCGATCCCGAGATCGAGAACACGCTGTTGTCACAGTGGGGGCGCCACTATCGGGAAGTGGGGGGAGAGTCGGGAATGGAGCGCAGCCTCTGTGGTCTCGCCCACGTTCTCTCAGACGCTGACTGGGCCGATGACATACCAGGCTGCCCCATCTGGGACGGTGCGTGCCGTACGGCGAGGCTGTTCTCCGATTATGGCATAGCCAGGTGGGTGAACGACGCCGGCGTGGACTCGGCCTATTACTTCGGCGACGACTACTCTCCCTACTGGGATAGAGGCCAGTTCATGAAGGTCGACGATGGGGCTGGCGCATTCTGGGAGTTGGCCAAGCCTCCTGAGTTTGTTCTCAATGGAACCAATGTCGGGCAGTGGAGTGAGTACCCCGACACGAGCGACGTCAACTGCCCCGACGGGTGGTATGACTACGATCACGGAGGTCAGTACACGCACACGTGTGTTCCGATCAAGACAGATCTCTGGGGGAGCAATTACCTGGTCCTCCGCGCGAACACCTCCGTGTTCACGCATGATTGGACCGACACGTTGTTCGTCGAGCTAGATTGGACGGGCAACATGAACCCGAACGTAATGCTCTGGGTGAGCGTGCTCGAGTACTCCGATTCCGTCGACGACCTCTTCCTGCACGGCGATCTGCTGACATCGGTGTCCACCGAATCCTATACAACTGGTTGGGGTCAGCCCAGCTCCATTGTGGTGGAGGTTCCGAACTTCAGGTCCGGCAACAACGAGGCGGTCGTGATCGTGACGACCGTCACCGACAAGGAGTTCTCGATCAATCACGATCCGACATATAAGTGCCTGCGGCGACTCGATTACGACTACCCGACGTCTCCGCTCGTTGACCTGGAGTACAGCTTCCGATTCAAGGTCGAGGGTCACTGGAATCCACCGAGCGGGTGCCCATTCGTCTGGTCGTTCGGCGAGAACGGCTACGTGGTCGACAATAATGTCCTCGGCAACGCCTTCTACGAGAGTTCCGATATCCTGGATAGCTACATGCTCCGGGCACGTCCAGCTGAGTACGATGGCGTCTATCGGCTCAGGCTGTCCGAGGACGAGCGGGACCACTCGCGATTCGATCGTGTGACACTCCTCGCTGTGGATCACGATCCAGGCGTTGACGCTTCCGTCATGCCGGATGGGACCGTGTGTACGTACACCGTGTCCGCGGTGCCGATCGCCTGCTACGACTCGGCGGGAAGGGACATCCTTGACCTGGTCACCGCGAACGACGGCAAGACCGTGTCGCTGTCCGGCGATGATTGGCTTGAGGTGTTCTATGACGCCGACGACCTTGGTCGGGTCGGGGGCGGCGTCGGTGTTGACGGCGGGCCCACTCCGAAGAACGAGGTGCCGCCGCCAGGAGGAAGAGGTGGCAGTGTTGGTCCCGGTGTTCTCGACCTATCACCTCTCTGCTACCGAGCCAACCCGACCACTGGGATGCTCCAGTCTCCCGATGGGCTTGTGTCCGACGGTGGGGGCGTGAGAATGATCGTGACAAGCCCAGTTGATTTCGCCGTCGACAGGCTCTTCCTGACTCGCCCGGCCGACACGGTGGCACGGACGCAGGAGTGCGAGCTGCTGCGTGCCTCTCACTCGGGAACGGGCATCTGCTCGGATTGGATGGTGAGCGCGGATGGCAGGTATGTCGATCTCAGGCCTGGTGAGGACATCACTCTCGACTTCCTCGCCCCGGCGAGTGAGCCAGGCGTCGAGCGTGATTTCGTTCTGCAGACCAAGGGTTACTTCCAGGCCGACGATTCGGAGGATAGCCGGGATGAGCCGGCTGCTGCTGACATCGTGGCCCTGAGCGCACGTCCGAATCCGTCAAACAGCCTGGCAGGAGTCGCGTTCGACATCACATCTCCGGGCGGCCACATCGTGGCTCGCATATACAATATGGCCGGACGCGTGGTCAGGACGGTGCTGAACGAGTCCGGCGCCGAGGCCGGTACTCGCTCCATCACGTGGGATGGAAAGGACGACATGAGGCATCGGGTGTCGTCCGGGGTGTACTTTTGTCGGGTTGAGGCGGACGGGTACACAGGAGAGGCCAAGGTGGTGTTCCTGAAGTAACGCGAGCTCGTGGTGGGGGATGCCCGTGGCGTGTCACTGCATGCGCCACATCGCCTTGAGCCGCCCCCACGTCGAGTGTTGGACCGGCGACGTGCATGTCCCACACCCGATTTCCGTTGCACCGATCGGCTCGTGCCAATCGTTGTTCTGGGGAAGTCCGGGCGAGTTCTCGCATAGGGTCACGTCGCCCGAGGGGATCCCGCAGAATAGGGGGTCTCGGAACAGGTTATCGGCATGGTTGCCGCACAGGCTGTCGCCTCCGGCGTTTCCGAACACGATGCAATGGCCGAAGCTGGGATCGCCATTGCTGCATGCGATCGCCTGACCCTGTTCATTGAAGGCGATAACTGAGTTGGTGACAATGATGTCTGATTGGACGGCGCCGATCGCACTTCCATCTGTAGCGCCGTTGGATACGACGGTGCAACGTGTGAGCTCCGGGTTCGAGTGATCGTCGCAGCGCACCGCTCCTCCGCTTCCGCCGGCGGTGTTTCCTGTGAACGTGCACCCGATGATGACGGGGTTAGACCCAGCAATGCAGGCGATCCCGGCGCCGTCACTGGTGGCCTGGTTGTCCTCGATCAGGCAATTCGTAATCACAGGCGAGGCCGCTATGACGCATGCGATGCCAGCTCCCTTGTCTGCCGTATTCTGTCGAATCACGCAGTTCTCGATGGTCGGTGATGCGAAGTCCTCGCAGTAGATGCCGCCGCCGTACCAGCTCCCACCGTTCCCATGAATCACGCTGAATCCTGAGACGATGACATCGGAGTCATCGATTCCGGAGAACACGAAGCCGGTATTCATGTGATCGCAGTTGACAATCGTCGACTCGGGACCGGCTTGAGTCAACAGAGTGATCCCCTTGCCGAAGAACAGCAAGCCTCTGTTGGAGCTGCCGGTGTACGTGTCGGGGGCGACGAGAACGGTGTCGCCGTCCGCGGCCGCCAGGATCCCGTCTTGAATGGTGGGTTGCTCTGTGGGGACACGAATCGTCGCTGCGTTCGCGGCGGTTGCCAGGAGCAGCACGCAGGCTGACGTGAGATGCTGGCGAGTCATGATCTCTCCTCGCCCAGTCGGGGAGCGGTGTCCCGTGTGAGTGCGGGGCGGCTTCCCCGTATGATGCGATGACCCTTTGTGTGTATAGCACCACACCGTCCTCATGTGCAAGCTGCGTGCCGCAATGGGATCCGTCGCTTGATGCGCGGCCCGGACAAGATCGATCACGGAACTGCAGCCGGGTTCGGGCATTGGGTGCGGTTGTTGAGTAGGGGGTCAGGCTCGACTGCTGAGTGGAAATTCATATCTAGCCGCTGATTGCAGGCTTCAGCACAGCGAGGCACGGTCTGCGGCATCTTTCTTTCCTCTTGACGCCTGCACATGTGTGCAGTAACATGGTGCACAGATGGGCAGTAGGCGCCCGCGGCGGTTCGCGGCTCTCATGCATGAGCAGAAGGTCGCGCCGCCACTGCCCGTCACTAAGCCAACAAGGCCGAGGTGTCAGGGCCGCGCGTTGGGCGGATAACGTGGGAAATGGTCAGCTCGCGCGCCCGGTCCGGAAACAGCGGGAATCCTGCGCGGCCCGCCTCGGCTTCTTTTCTTTGAGGAGCGAACTCTCATGACCGTCCGGGACGATCTCTCGACAGTCCAGAAGAAGATCCTCGAGTTCATCACCGAAAACATCCGCGACCACGACCGCTCTCCGACCATCCGCGAGATCGGGGAGGAGTTCGGCATCTCCTCCACGAACGGCGTGCGCTATCACCTGAGGGTCCTCGAGGAGCGCGGATACATAAAGAGAGAGCGCGGCATATCGCGCGGCATCGAGTGGCGCGAGCATCACGTGCCCTCACCGGCCCGGGCCAACGCGAGCGAGATCCCGCTCGTGGGCCAGGTCGCGGCCGGTTCGCCCATCCTCGCCGTCGAAAACGTCGAGGGCGTGATGGCGGTCGACGAGATGTTCGCGGTGAACGACGAGTGCTTCGCGCTCCGCGTGAGCGGTGACAGCATGAAGAACGGTGGCATCTTCGATGGTGACATCGTCATCGTCCAGCCGCAGCCCACGGCGAGGGCCGGCGACGTCGTCGTGGCCCTGATAGACGATGAGGCTACGGTCAAAACGTACACGCGTGCGGACGGGCGCGTCGTTCTTCGGGCCGAGAACCCGGATTACGACGACATCGTTCTGGACGAGCGGAGCGGCGACGCGAGTGTCCTGGGTAGGGTCGTGGGACTCATGAGGAAGATCTAGGGAGGGGATCATGTCCCTGTTGGCGACGTTTATCGTACTCGCCCTGGCGATGGGCGTGTCGGACGCGCGCGAACCCGAGCGATCCGACCGATCGGACACCGCGATAGAGAAGCTCGTCAAGGTCGAGAGTCTGCCGGACGCGTCGCGCGGCGAGATCGCTCTGCCCACGCCATCGCACGACGGAGGCATCTCGGTCGAGACGGCCATCCACGAGAGACGCTCGGTCCGGAGGTTCAGCAATGATCCCGTGACACTAGAGCAGCTCTCTCAGCTCCTGTGGGCCGCGCAGGGCATCACGGACAGGGAGGGGCTCAAGCGCGCCGCGCCGTCGGCGGGCGCCAGATACCCGATGGAGATATTCGTCGTGGCCGGGCGTGTCGAGGGGCTCGAGTCCGGTGTCTATTGGTATGTGCCATCGAGCCACACGATCAACCTGCTCTCGGCCGGGGATCGGCGCGGCGAGCTGTCCGAGCAGGCGCTCTCCCAGGAGTCGGTGCTCGACGCTCCACTCTCGCTCATCATAGCGGGTGTATACGAGCGGACGATGGAGAAGTACGAGGAGAGGGGCGTTCGGTACGTTCACATCGAGGTCGGAGCGGTCGCCGAGAACGTGTACCTGCAGGCGGAGAGCCTGGGACTGGGAACGGTCTTCGTGGGTTCGTTCTCGGACGAGGGCGTCCGAGACATCCTTCACGCCGAGGTCTCTCCCCTCGGCATTATGCCTCTGGGGGTGCCCGCCAGATGAGACAGCGAACGGCTCCGGGACAACTTTGCAGGATCAAGCCACCAAGACCCGGGGACGAAGAGACCCGGACACGCGGGTACGACGTCGGACCGGACGAGATGCTCAAAGACATCGGCGAGCCCGTGGCGGTCCTCGCCAGGTTCGGCAAGGGGCAGATCGACCCGCTGCGCTTCAAGTGGAATACCAGTGTTTACGACGTCGACCGAGTGAGCGGGAAGTGGGAGGAGCGCGAGGGTCAGTACAAGCTCTACTACTTCGGTATCGTGACGAAAGCGGAGGACTACTACGAGCTCATCTACAGCACGAGAACGATGAGCTGGACGCTCTCGAGGACGGATTCCGAAGGGTAACAGATGGCTTGGTCGCATACTGCGGCCAAGTAGCTCAGGGAAACAAGCGGTATCGGCCGAGCGAGGCCCGGAGTACATCATGAACATGAAGATCCTCACGCCCGCCGCGACCTCGTGTTTCACGTACTACGAGTCGCCCATCGGTCTCATCGAGATAGAGAGCTCGGCAGGCTCGGTAACCTCGCTTACGTTCGTCGACGAGCGCCGTTCCGAGATGCTCAAGGACGAGGTAGGCGGCGAGGCCGTAAGACAGGTCGCCGAGTATTTCGAGGGCTCGCAACGCGAATTCGACGTCCCCGTCACGCTCAGTGGCACGAAGTTCCAGAAGCTCGTGTGGAAAGAGCTGTTGAGCATCCCGTTCGGGCACACGGTATCGTACGGCGACGTCGCCAGGGCGGTGGGCAAACCGACCGCGGTTCGCGCTGTCGGCGCGGCCAACGGGCAGAACCCGGTCTCGATCATCGTTCCGTGCCACCGCGTGGTCGGAAGCGACGGGCGCCTGACCGGCTACGGAGGAGGCTTGTGGCGAAAGCAGTGGCTTCTGAAACACGAGGGCGGTCTGCTGCTCTGAGGGAGAGAAACGTGTCAGGCGACAAACTGAACGTCTACTGGAAGGAAGTCGACGACGCGCTCGTCGCGAGCATCCGCTTCAACGGAAAGCACGGTGAGATAGGAGAACATCTTCGTAGGTTGTCGGAGTCGGTAGGCCCGCACGCGCATGGCCGTCCATTTGTCCTCTACAGGGGCGGGGGCGACATGGAGGTGTGCCTGCCGGTGACGGGGCCTCCCGACGACGACAGCAACGGGGGGCCCGCGCCTGGCGGGTCCCCCGAGATAATGTACGGCACGCTCGAGGGCGCGGTGATGATGTGCGCGCCGTTCGCGGGCGACATGGGCTCGGAGGAGACGGGTGGGACGCTCGGAGAGGAGTTCGGGAGGCTCTGGCGCCACACGGTCGAGCACCACATCGGCGTGACCGAGGGACCGTGGCGAGAGGTCCTGCTCGACTACGAACCGGGCGCCGTCGGTCCGTACAGGGCGGAGCTTCAGATACCGATGCTCCTTCCGAAGTGGCTCGAGCGGCTCCGCGGCGGCCTCGACCGCTACGCCGGCATATCGGTGAGACAGCACGTGCTGGGCGGGAGCGAGCATCTCTCGCCTGCATCGAGCCCCTCCGAGAAGGTCGCGTGGATGAAGGGTGCCATGGCCCGGCTAGACGCGGCGGTCGAGGACGAGGATAAGAGGCGCGCCATTATGTGCGGCTGCGCGCACGTCTATCCCGCAGAGCGCATCGCGAGGCTCAAGAACGAGTACGAACGGCTCGGGAGCGTCGACGCGCTCCTCGAGTTCATCGCGAACGATCCCGGGTTCGATGTGGCGCCGTACTACCGCGACCCCGGGAGAACGGGGAACGTCATCCTCATAGACAAGAACCCGCAGGAGCGCGAGAAGCACGCGGGCGCGACCGATCCTCTCATCAAGCGGGCCGCCGCGTGCCACTGCCCGGTCGTCAAAGCCGCGATCCTGGCCGGCGAGGACATGTCGTTCACGTTCTGCAGCTGCGGGACCGGATGGTTCAAGCCGGTCTGGGAGGCGATCATGGAGGCGAAGGTTTTGGTCGTCTGCGAGGAATCGGTCCTCCACGGCGACGAACGCTGCAGGTTCGCCATCTACCTTCCGGAGGAGTAGCATGCCCGAGCTTCCAGAGGTCGCGTCGCGCGCGAAGGAAATGCAGAAGCTCCTCGTTGGAAAGACGATTTGCGACATCGAGTTTCTCCAGCCCAAGTGCCTGAACGTACCCCCCGTTAAGTTCAGGAACGCTATGAAGGGCGCCGAGCTTCTCGAGACCACCTATCACGGCAAGTGGCTCTTCACCAGGACGACGAAGGGACACCTTCTCATCAATCTCGGCATGGGCGGGGACATGCTCCTCGTCGATGCCGATGAGATCCCGGAGAAGCGACAGGCCGTCTTCTATTTCGATGATGGGACGGCGCTCTCCATCCGCTTCTGGTGGTTCGGGTACGTCCACTACGCGGCCGACGGCAAGCTCGGCTCGCACAAGATGAGCGCGAAGCTGGGCCCGAACGCGGTCGACATCTCGAAGGATGAATTCCGCGAGCTGCTGCGGGGCAGGCGGGGCGCCGTGAAGTCATTCCTCCTCGACCAGGATAAGATCGCCGGCATCGGCAACGCCTACGCGCACGACATCCTGTTCCTGGCGGGGCTCCATCCGCAGAGGAAGCTCGACACGCTCACGGAGGATGAGGTCGACGGGCTGTGGCAGGCGATACGCGACGGGCTTCTCCCGAGCCTCAGAAAGAGGGGCGCGTGGTACGAGCGCGATCTCAAGGGCAGGCGCGGCAGGTTCAAGATGGACGACATCCTGGTCGGTTACCGCGAGGGCAAGCCGTGCCCGACGTGCGGCACGAAGGTCGTGAAGCTCAAGACGGGGAGCAACTCCACGTTCATCTGTCCGAAGTGCCAACCGCTCAAACCGAAGAAGAGGGTGGCGAAGACGGCTGCCAAGCGAAGGAAGAAATAGATGCTGGGACGCCATCGCAAGGAAGCCTCGGTGGGAGAGGAGCACGACAGGCGCATCGTCTTCCACATCGACATGGACGCGTTCTTCGCATCGGTAGAGGTGATGTGCCGGCCTAAGCTTCGCGGCAAGCCCGTCATCGTGTGCGGCAAGCCGACGACGCGAAGCGTTGCGGCCGCGGCGTCCTACGAGGCCCGCAAGTACGGCATCCGGTCGGGCATGTCGACCGTCGAGTGTTTCCGCCGCTGCCCGCACGTCGTGGCGGTCGAGGGAAACCCGGGCCAGTACATATACGTTTCACTCGAGCTTCTCCGCATCTATAAGGAGTTCTCTACGATCGTCGAGCCGTACTCGATCGATGAGGCGTTCGTCGAGATGACGGGGACCTCGTGCAATTGGCAGAACTGCGAGGGCGTGGCTCTCGAGATCAAGGACAAGATAGGGAAGAGGTTTCCTGGACTGACTGCGTCGATAGGCGTGGGGCCCAACAAGCTCGTAGCCAAGATGTGCGGCCATCTAGACAAGCCCGACGGCATAACGGTCATCCGTCCCGGCGGGTTCACGGATGTGTTCGGTGAGCGTAAGGTCACGGATATCTGGGGCGTGGGTGACAGGACGGCGCTCGCGCTCTCCATGATGGGCGTCGAGAACATACGCGAGTTGTCGGAGCACCCGGTCGCCATGCTCCGCCGCCGGTTCGGCATCATGGGTGAGATCCTTCACATGATGGCCGTCGGGCGCGACGACACGCCGGTCACGCCCTATTTCGAGGGCATGCCCGTCAAGTCGATGGGGCACGAGCACACGCTCCCGGCCGACACGTGGGACATAGCGGAGGCCGAGAAGGTATTGCTGCGGCTCTGCGACCAGGTGGCGCGGAGGATGAGGAAGAAGGGATATCTGGGCGACGTCATCTCCATGCGTCTGCGCTTCAGCGATTTCGAGGGGATAGGCAGGCAGAAGAAGCTCCAGTTCTACACGGACGAAGAGCGTGTCATATATAAGGAGGCGCGCGAACTGCTCCACCGCTATTGGCGGCCCGGCCACGCCATCAGGCTCGTCGGCGTGAACTGCTCGGGCCTGGTCAAGGTGCCGGAGACGGTTCAGGTCGACCTGTTCCGCCAGAAGGAAGAGGACTCGCACAGGAAGCTCCTGGCTGCGGTCGACGCGATCAGAGACAAGTTCGGAGAGAACGCGATCACCCGGGCGCGGCTTGTGGATATCAACCGGAGAATGTGGGACGCTGGGCGGCGCGTTTCGGAACCGAGGTTCCAGAAGATGTCGGTCGGCGCGACGGAGCGCCAGTACCACTCGATCATGGCGGGGTTCCACGATAACAAGGCCAACGTCGACACGGTTCCGCTTCCTCCTGGCCTCTCCTCGAGCCCGTTCGACATGCTACGCCATCAGGACGTCGAGGATGCGAGCCGAGACGGGGTCGGATGACACAGCCCGATGGAGCTTTCGTGAGACAAGACGACGGGACACAGGGCGACCTCTTCCCGGACCTTCCGCAGGCCGGTGAGAACCAGATCGCCGATACTAACGGGGCGTACGATAGCGACCCGGTTCCGCCCAACATCAGACAGCTGGGTCGCCACGGGCGCATCCGCGTAGGTACGTCCGGCTACAGCTTCGCCGATTGGGTTGGCCCGTTCTACCCGGAGGGCACCGCGCGCAGCAGGATGCTGGACGAGTACGTGCGTCACTTCGACGTGGTGGAGATCAACTCGAGCTACTACCGTCTTCCCGACGCCAGGATGTTCGAGCGGATGGAGGCCAAGACACCCGGCGGGTTCGAGTTCATCATCAAGCTGTACAAGGGAATGACGCACGAGATCGAGGACGACACCTCGATGTACAGGGCCCTCTCGGACGCGGTGGCGCCTCTCAAGGAGGCGGACAAGTTCGCCGGGTACCTGGCTCAGTTTCCGTGGAAGTTCAAGGACACGCCGCAGGCACGTGGCCATCTCGGATTCCTCCGGGAGCATCTGGGCGCCGATCCGCTGTTCGTCGAGTTCCGGCACGACTCGTGGATGAAGCCCGAGGTGTTCGAGCTCCTGCGCTCAACGGACCTCGGGTACTGCTCGGTCGATGAACCGAACCTGAAGGGACTGATCCCGCCGGTCGCGCGCGCGACGACGTCGACGGGCTACGTCCGCTTCCACGGCAGGAACGCGGCGAACTGGTGGGGGCGCGGCGGCGGGGACCGCTACGACTACGATTACAACGCGGGCGAACTCGAGGAGTGGGCGGGGAAGCTCGTGACGCTTGAGGAGAAGGTCAAGAAGGTCTACGCTTTCTTCAACAACTGCCACGCGGGCCACGCGGCACGAAACGCCGAGCTCATGATCGAGATGCTGGGCCCGGAGCTTGGTGAGCGCAGCTGAGGAGCAGAGAGGTTGACCGGTTGAGATCTCACATCGGAGTCGCACGCACCGTGTCGCTCTTGGCCGCGCTGTCGTTCGCGTTTCTGATCGTCCCGCAGTGCGATGCGGCGTCGTCCGACGCGCTGCCGGAGCAGCCGTCTCCGGACGCGCGGTACCTCATCTACCTGCACGGAGCGATACTGGAGACCGAGGGCCTCGCGGCGGTCCATCCGCGCTTCGGGAAGTATGAATACGTCTCTATCCTGGACTCGCTGGCCATCCGCGGGCTCGCCGTGATTAGTGAGCTGCGCGCGGAGGGGACCGATCCTCTCGACTACGCGAAGAAGACGGCCGACTGGGTGAACACGCTCCTCCGCGCCGGTGTTCCCCCCGAGCACATCACCGTGGTCGGGTTCTCGAAGGGCGGGGGCATCGCGATGAGCGTGTGCGAGAGGCTCTCCAACGAGAGGCTGAACTTCGTGTTCATGGCCTGCTGCCCGCGCGCCATGAAGGAGTGGCCGGCGGCGCCTTACAAGGGCCGGATACTCTCCATCTACGAGGCGTCAGACGAGTTCGCCGGTTCCTGCCGGGACGCGATCCTCGGGCCGCGGCAGGAGGGTACGCGAGATGGCATCATCTTCGAGGAACTCGAACTCAGCACCGGCAAGGAGCACGGCACGTTCTACCGTCCGAGGAGCGAGTGGATCGATCCGGTTGTCGGTTGGGCGATGTCGGACGGCGAGTGATACACATGACCATCACCGAGTTTCTCGAGAAACTCAGGCGCGACGGCTACTACGCCGGGCAGATGGCGCACGTCGAGACCGTTCCCGCCAGACAGGCGCAATACGGCGAACTCGAACGCCCGCTGCCTGATGCGCTGGCGCGCGCCCTCAGCTCTGCCGGCATCGAGCGTCTCTACTCACACCAGGTCGATGCCATAGAGGCCGTGAGGCACGGCAGGAACGTCGTCGTGGTGACGGGGACGGCCTCCGGCAAGACGCTCTGCTACAACATCCCCGTTCTCGAGCGCCTCATCGAACACCCATCGACGAAGGCTCTCTACCTCTTTCCGACCAAGGCACTCGCCCAGGACCAGGTCAAGAGCCTCACGCGTCTCGCCCAGCTCGACCCCGTTCTGGCCGAGCTAGTACGAACGGGCACCTACGATGGCGATACGACCCGCCACACGCGTCGCAAGCTGCGCGACGAAGGGAACATCATACTCTCGAACCCGGACATGCTTCACGCCGGCATCCTGCCCTACCATGCGAAGTGGAACAGGTTCCTCAAGGACCTCGAGTACGTCGTCGTCGACGAGATTCACACGTACCGCGGCATCTTCGGGTCGAACGTGGCCAACGTCCTCCGCAGACTGAGGCGGGTCTGTGAGCACTACGGCTCGAGCCCGCAGTTCATCTGCTCCAGCGCAACCATCGCCAACCCGCGCGAGCTGGCTGAACGTCTGGTGGGCGATCCCTTCGAGGTGGTGGACACGGACGGAAGCCCCAGGGGCACCAAGCACTTCGTGCTCTGGAACCCGCCGTATCTAGACGACACGAAGATGGAGCGCCGCAGCTCGAACGTCGAGGGACACTGGCTGATGTCGGAGCTCATCGCCGAGGGGTTCCAGACGATCGCGTTCGGGAGAGCGCGCGTCGTGGCCGAGCTCATCTACCGCTACACCAAGGACACGCTCCGCAGGCGCAAGCCCGAGTACGCGGAGAAGATCAAACCCTACAGAGGCGGATACCTGCCGGAGGAGCGTCGCGAGATCGAGCGCAAGCTCTTCTCGGGCGAGCTCATGGGCGTAGCCAGCACGAACGCGCTGGAGCTGGGCATAGACGTGGGGAGCCTCGACGCCGCCGTGATCGTCGGGTTTCCGGGCACCATCGCGAGTGTGTGGCAGCAGGCCGGCCGTGCCGGCCGCGCTTCAGACGAGTCGCTCGCCGTGCTCGTCGGGTACAACGACCCCATAGACCAGTACCTGATGCGGCACGGCGGGTACTTCTTCCGGCAGTCGCCGGAGAACGCGGTCATAGACCCTGGCAACAAGTACATCCTAGCCAACCACCTGCGCTGCGCGGCATTCGAGCTGCCGCTGTCGGACGTCGACTACGAGCTGTTCGGCGAGCTCTCCGAGCCCATCGTCAACCTGCTGGACGAGGTCGAGGACCTTAACGAGATAGACGGGCTGCACTACTGGTCTTCGACCGACTTCCCCGCGCGAGGGATCAATCTCAGGACGATCTCGGACAACACCTACACCATCGTCGACGTGGCCAGGGAGAACGCGGTCATAGGCGTGGTCGACGGCGTGTCGGCGCTGGAGCTGGTCTACCCCGAGGCCATCTATCTTCACGAGGGGGAGACCTACTTCGTGCGCGAGCTGGACCTCGAGCAGAAGATCGCGTATGTGGAGAAGAAGGAGGTCGACTACTACACGCAGCCCGTTCTTGAATCCGCGATCCGCATCGGTCAGGCGTCGGACTCGAAGGAATGGAACGGAAGCAACGTATTCTTCGGTGATGCGACCGTGACGTGGATGACGTCGGCGTTCAAGAAGATCAAGTTCTATCAGCTCGACTCGATCGGATGGTCCAACCTCGATCTCCCGCCGTTCCACCTCGAGACGAAGGCGTTGTGGCTCACTCCGTCCAAGGAAGCAATGGAGGAGGTGCGCTCGCGGGGACGCAACCCGATAGAGGGCCTGGTGGGTGTGCGGAACGTGGCCATCTCGGTGCTGCCCCTCTTCTCGATGAGCGACCGCAGGGACGTGGGCGGCATAGTGGAGAGCAGCAACACCGGCAGCCCGACGATGTTCCTGTACGATAGGTTCGAGGGCGGGCTTGGGTTCGTAGAGACCGGGTACCGCAACATCGAGGAGCTGCTTCGCGGGTGTCTCGACCTCGTGAACGAATGCGACTGCGAGGACGGGTGTCCCTCCTGCGTGGGGTTGCCCATACTGCGGCCTCCCATCCAACAGGATCCCGACGCGGGCGGTGCATGGCCGATCCCCGACAAGGAGTCGGCGCGTCTCTTGCTTGCCGCGATGCTCCGGTAGTTCCCGCCATCCCCGGCGCGCACGGACCGTTCCAGGCAGCTCCAGAACGCCTTGATGAGTCTCCGCTCATCGGTTTTGGCCTACGGTACGGGGCCGCGGGAGCGTATAGTGGAGCGGTGTGTATCTGCGGAGTCGCGGCCTGCGCGCCGCACACATCGGAGGACATTCGTGGAGTGGTTCCGGGATGACGTAGGGGACGGGGTCATGGTCGAGCACGCGGTCGTGGGGTTCGCTTCCGCGAACTGCTACATCGTGGCCGACGGGAAAACACGCGAGGCGGCGATCGTGGACCCGGGGGCGGACGAGCCCGAGCAGGCGGCAGGGATCGCCGCAGAGGTCAAGCGTCAGGGCCTGACTCTCAAGTACATACTGAACACGCACGGCCACCCGGACCACATCTGGGCCAACGATATCGTGAAGGCGGCGTTGGGCGGTGAGGTCGTGATACACGAGCTGGACGGGATGAAGCTGACCGATCCCGACAGGAACGGCTCGACCCTCTTCGGCATGTCGGTGCGCGTCAGACCGGCGGACAAGCTGGTGCGCGAAGGAGACGTGCTCCGTCTCGGAGGAACGAGTCTCAAGGTGCTGCACACGCCCGGCCACAGCGCCGGCGGCGCGGCCTTCCTTGGAGACGGGTTCGTGTTCACCGGAGACACTCTGTTCGCGGGCTCGATAGGCCGCAGCGACCTACCTTGTTCGAGTGAGGAATCGACGATCGCATACGATGTGCTCATCAAGTCGATAGGCAGCAAACTCCTCACACTACCCGACGAGACCGTTGTCCTGTCAGGCCACGGCCCGTCCACGACGATAGGCGTGGAGCGCAGGACCAATCCCTTCCTGAGGTAACTGCAGGCCATGGAACTCCGCTACGACGTCATCGATCTCGTTCCGAGGTTCGTCTTCCGGACCGCCAGGACCACGAGCGCGTCTAGCGAGAGCGTGATAGTGGCGGTCTCGGACGGAACGCTCACCGGTCTGGGCGAGGCCGCGCCGTCGAGGTACTACGGGGAGACCATCGAGACCGTGGTGGCCTATCTCGAGCGGATGAGGTCGGCGGTGGAGCACGCTGCCCACGAGTCCGAGCTCATGGCGTATCTGACGTCGCGCGGAGGATACGACGAGCCCGCGGCCAGAGCGTCTCTCGAGATCGCAGCGCACGACATGCTGGGTAAGCGCTACGGCGTCCCGCTGTGGAAGCACTTCGGTCTGGACCCGGCGCGCGCGCCGCTGACCACCATCAGCATAGGGATCGACACGCCGGAGGTCATGCTCGAGAAGGCGCTCGAGGCAAGGGAGTACCCACTCCTCAAGGTCAAGCTCAATGCCGAGACCGACCTTTCGATAGTGGCACGCATCAAGGAGGCCACGGGGGCCCGCGTGACCGTGGACGCGAACTGCGCGTGGACCCCGGAAGACTCGGTACGGAACGTCGGGGAGCTGGCTCGCATGGGCGTGGAGTTCGTGGAGCAGCCCGTCCGCGCCGACGACATCGAAGGACTGCGGCGCGTCAAGGAGCACTCGTCGATCCCCATCTTCGCGGACGAGAGCTGTCCGACCAGCGCAGACGTGGCAACGGTCGCGACGGCCGTCGACGGCATCGTCATTAAGCTCATGAAGG
The DNA here is from genome assembly GCA_964562405.1 of uncultured bacterium. Classification (GTDB taxonomy): domain Bacteria; phylum Joyebacterota; class Joyebacteria; order Joyebacterales; family Joyebacteraceae; genus WJLY01. The sequence continues at coordinate 37,839 of CAZLTC010000012.1, forward strand.
GCGGCGGGTTCGTCGACGCGATCAAGATGGCGCGCGAGGCGAGGCGTCACGGGCTGGGAACTATGATCGGGAGCATGCTCGAGAGCTCCGTGGGGATCACCGCCGCCGCGCACATCTCTCCTCTCATGGACTATGCAGACCTGGACAGCGTGTTCCTGCTCGGCAACGACCCTTATGTAGGTATGAAGATAGAACGCGGAAGGATCGTGCTTCCTGATGGAACGGGGCTCGGGGTGAGCCCGGCCGCGGGCGCAGGCGTTGAGTGAAAGTTGTGCGAACGGGCGTCGGCCCTCAACTCGTTCGATGTCCCCGCGTGTCCGAGCGCGGGCCGTGCGTCGGGAGGAACCACGCATGAGACTGAGACAGGCCATGGTGCTCCTGGCTCTCCTGGCTCTGGCGTCGTGCGCGACGCACGAGGAGTACGTCGAGCGCAAGATCGATCGAGCTGACGAGCTGGCCCGGCGCCGCAACTACGTCGGAGCGCAGTCGCTTCTTGAGGCCGCCATCTCGCGCGCCCCGGAGGACGTTCGGCTCGTTCTCGCCAAGGCGGACGTCTACATGATGTCGCACGACTACGAGCCGGCCGCGTCGTGGTATTGGGAAGCGCTCAAGCTCGATCCCGTGAATCTGGATGCTGTCGTCGGCAGGTGGAGGGCGCAGAACGATGTCGCAGAGGGTGACAGCGCGACATCGGCGGCGATTCGCTCCGAGGCTGACGCGCTCCTCGAAGCCGCCCCCGACAGCCTGTTCAACCTGTCGGCGTACGTTCAGGCCTATCATCTGCTGGGGCTGTCGGAGGACGTAGGGGCGGAGGCATCCAGGCTGAAGATGCTCTATCCCGGCAGCGAGTTCGCGGACGAGCTGATCAAGGAGGACGTCGACTGGATAGGCGTCGAGCGCGACGACGGGAAACGGCTCGAGATGGCCGACGCGTTTCTCGATAAGTACCCGGCGACGAGATGGCGGCCGAGGGTCCTGGCGCTCAAGCTCGTCTCGCTGCGGAGGCTCGGTCGTCACGACGATGTCCTTGAAGTCGGTCGCCTGTGGGCGGCCGCGAACCAGGACGATCCGGAGATCCTGGACATAGTCGCGAGCGCCATGACGACGAGTCGACGGGCGCCTGACGAGGCGGTCGCGCTCGCGCGGCGCGCCATAGAGCTGACCCTGAAGGCCGGTGTCGATGTGGAAACGGACGCGGTCTCGGAGGAAGAGGAGGAGCGGTCGGACGCGAAGAGCCGGCGTGGCGTGACCGCAGCGCGCTCCGGGGGACCGCGCGAGACCGAACAGCAGCTGGCAGGCTACTACCTTACCCTTGCGAGAGCGCTCGTTCTGGCCGAGGACTTTCCGTCGGCCATGCAGGCGGCCCGAGACGGCATAGCGTTGCTCGACACGGGTCCGGACGAGGAGGAGACGGGAGCCGCCTGGTACTTCACGTTGGGGCAGGCGTTCGACGGGCTGGGGAGCGCAGATGCGGCATTCGACTCGTATCTGGAAGCCGTCGTCGCCGGCGGTCGCCAGAACCGTTGGCCCGCCCGCGCCGACACGGCCATGCGGTCCCTCTACGAAACCGAGTTCTCGGCGCGCGCCGGCGGCGTGTCGCTCATCAAGTTCGCTCGCGACCGCCTGGAGTACGGTGGTCCTGTCTTCACGGACGTGACCGAGGCCTCCGGCCTGGCCGACCGGAGCGAGTCCCGCATAGCGTGGGGAGACTACGACGGCGATGGATACGATGACCTGCTGCTGTCCGGCCGAGTCCTAATGAGGAACATGCGCGGCGCGGGGTTCGCAGACGTGACAGAAGAGGCCGGTATTGGCGGGACCGGGACGAACGGCGGCGTGTGGGCCGACATCGACAACGACGGCGACCTCGACTTCTACGCGACGTCCGGCGCCACTGAAGGGGAGATGACGGACCGGCTGTGGCGAAACGAGGGCGACGGCACGTTCAGCGACGTGACGGAGTCGGCAGGCGGCGTCACCGACCTGTACACCACCGAGGGAGCAGCCTGGGGCGACTTCAACGGGGACGGGTTCGTCGATCTATACCTGGCCAGCTACGAGCGTCCGCGCACTGAGACTTTCGAGGACTACGGTGTGGGGTTCCCCGACATTCTCTACGCCAACCGTGGTGACGGAACCTTCCACAACGTCACGCACACCATGGGACTCGTTCCCCCGTTCGGTAAGGACCTCTCCGGGCGCGGCGTGAACTGGGGCGACTACGACAACGACGGGGACCTGGATATCTACGTGTCCAACTACCGGCTCCAGGAGAACTTCCTCTGGAGGAACGAGGGCGGTGCCGGCTTCGTGGACGTTGCGCCGGAGCTTGGCGTGTCGGGGACCGAGACCGATGGGTGGTGGGGGCACACGATAGGCTCTGAGTGGGGAGACATGGACAACGACGGGGACCTGGATCTCTTCTGCGCGAACCTGGCCCACCCCCGCTACATAGAGGTCTCGGACAAGTCGATGCTGTATCGTAACATGCTCGGAGGCGACGGGCGCTTTCCGGGCGATGCGTTCATCGAGCGCCGCGCGGAAGCCGGCATCAAGTACGCCGAGACTCACTCGGACCCCTCATGGGGCGACGTCGACAACGACGGCGATCTCGATCTGTTCATCACGTCGATCTACCCTGACTGCGCCACGTTCCTGTATCTCAATGACGGACGGGGAGATTTCACCGATGCCACGTGGTTCTCCGGAGTGCGGTCGTTCAACGGGTGGGGCGCTGCGATGAGCGACTACGACCTCGACGGCGATCTGGACATCGGTGTGGCGAGCGGCTCCGGCTTCCATCTCTTCAGGAACGACGGACCCGCACGCGGCACCGGAACGGGCAGGAGCCACTGGCTGGCCGTGCGCTGCGTCGGCAGCGGCTCCAATGCCGCCGGGATCGGCGCAAGGGTCACGGTTCGGTCGGGTCGCATCACGCAGATGCGGGAGATCGAAGGTGGGAAGGGGACGACCAGCCAGCACTCGATGACCGCCCACTTCGGGCTCGGGCGAAGAGACGACCCGGTCGAGGTCGAGGTGAGGTTCCTCGGTGGAGAGACCGTGGACCTGGAGGGTGTGGAGGTCGACAGAATGGTGATCGTCGTGGAACCGGGCTCGGCCGAGGGCGGGGGGACGAAGTGAGCGCCGACTCTACGACAAGGGGACGCGAGGAAGAGCTCAGAGAGCGGCTGCATCGTCTTGAGGGCACGTTCCGCTCCGTGAGCCGCGGGACGCGGCGGGTGCCCGCGGCGCTGGAGGAGCTCGATGGCGTCGTAGAGCGAGATGGTGTGCTCGTCGTCGAGCGCTCCGCATCGTCGCTCATGACCGAGCGGGCGAGCCGCGCCTTCATTGAGCGCGCCATACGCGCCCGGCGGGAGGCGGAGAGGCGAGAGGACATGGACGAGGAGGTGCGACGGCTCATTCTGAGCCCTGGCGGCGCGCTCTTCCTCGACACGGAGACCACTGGTCTGGGCAGCGCCATGGTCTTCATGCTCGGCTCCATGCGCATCACCGACTCCGGGATGGTCGTCAGGCAGGTTTTCGCCCGCGACTACTCCGAAGAGCGTGCGCTCATCGACGCGTGGACGAGGATGCTCGGTGAGGCCGAGATGCTCGTGTCATTCAACGGGAAGTCCTTCGATCTCCCTGTGCTTCGGGATAGGGTCGGCTTCCACGGACTGGAGACCTCTCACGAGCCCCCACACCTGGATCTTCTCCACACATCGCGCCGGAGGTGGAAGAACGTGCTTCCTGACTGCAGGCTGCAGACACTCGAGTGGAGCGTCTGCGGGCGGCGCAGGACCGGAGACATCCCCGGCGATGAGATACCGGCGGCCTACCACCGGTTCGTGAGGACGGGAGACCCCGGTGACATGCTTGCGGTGTTTCACCACAACGCGCTCGACCTGATCACGCTCGCCGACATCGCGGCTGCGCTTGCGGGGCCCCCGGAGTGATGCCATCGCGCGGGACGCGTCCGCCGAGATCATCTGGGTTGTTGTGGATAACCTGTAGATAAGGTCGTGCACGGGCGGTTGACAGACCTTGAAGACAAGTGGACTACCGGTGTGACCTTGCGATCTGCGACGGGGGTCAGCTGGAGCTGAGGCACGGGAGGAGCCGTCATGAGCGGTGGAGGAGTGTTCACGTTCATCGTGGGTGGACGGGCCGGAGCCGGCACGAAGAAGGCCGGGGCAGTGGCGTCGGACCACTTCGCGTCCATGGGACGACACGTGTTCCAGATGGACGACTATCCGAGTCTGATACGCGGCGGGCACAACTTCACGGTGTCGAGTACGTCGACGGATCCGGTCCTCAGTCACTACATGAGCGCGGATCTCGTCGTCGTGCTCGACAAGCGCAGCCTGGATACGCACCGCGACCATCTGCGCGAGGGTGGGGTGCTGGTATACAACTCGGATGACGTGGACGCCGCTGCCGCCGAAGGAACCAGGGCAGGCGTCGCAATCGGCGTCCCGATGACGACGGAGGCCAAGAAGCACACCGACCCGGAGCTT
>CAZLTC010000012.1:42455-48374 GCA_964562405.1 uncultured bacterium
CAGGACCTGGGCGTCAACGTCATGCACCCGGAGAGTGAGATCGCCGCCATCAACATCGCGCTGGGCGCCGCGTCGATGGGGGCCAGGAGCATGGTCGGAACGAGCGGGGGAGGCTTCGCGCTCATGGAGGAGGCATTCTCGCTGGCCGGGATGGCCGAGGTCCCGATACTGTGTGTCCTGTCCTCACGCCCGGGTCCCTCGACGGGTGTCCCGACGTACACGGAGCAGGCGGACCTCAGGTTCGCACTCGCCCAGGGCCACGGGGACTTCGTCCGGGTCGTCGCGTCGCCCGGGAGCGTCGAGGAGGCCTACCGCCTCTCTGCTGAGATGCTCGCGCTGGTGTGGGAATTCCAGATCCCCGGCATTCTGCTCACGGAGAAGCACCTTTCCGAGAGCAGGGTGACCGTCGACATCGACACGTCCGACGCGGCGTGGGTGGAGCCGGTGATGCACAAGGGTGGCGAGTACAAGCGCTACAGATTTACCGACACCGGCGTGTCTCCGCTTCTTCATCCTCCGTCCGACCAGCTCATCAAATGGACGAGCTACGAGCACGACGAGCTTGGTCTGACCACTGAGCGGGGCGACGAGATCGTCGGCATGCACGAGAAGCGCGGAAGAAAGCTGCCGGCGTTGATCGGGCGTCTCAAGGGCATGACGACGGTCAGGCGCTATGGGAGCGGTGGCCCGACGATAGTGACCTACGGATCGACGACCCTCTCCGTCCGTGAGGCGTTGCGCGCTGGTGGCATCGATGCCACCGTGGTGCAGCCCGTCTACCTGCAGCCGTTCCCGGAGTGGGAGCTTTCGGGCCTGCGCGGGTCTGCGCCCGTGGTTGTGGAGCAGAGCGCGTCGGGCCAGTTCGCCACGCTCCTCAGAGACAAGCTGGGCGTGGAGCCGTCGGCCGTCATACGGAGGTACGACGGGCGGCCGTTCGAGCCCGACGAGCTGGCCTCGCAGCTGCGCGAGGCCACGCGATGAGTTCAGCCACTCAATGGAGGCATGACCGATGACAGACCGGGACCTCAAGACGTACGCCGAGAACACGTGGTGCGTAGGCTGCGGCAACTTCGGCATTCTGAGCGCCGTCAGGGGGGCGGTGAAGCTGCTCGAGGAGCGGGGGGTTGGAAGGGACGCGCTCGTCATGACCGCCGGCATCGGATGCCACGCCAAGATCTTCGACTACGTGGCCCTGTCGGGCTTCTACTCGCTGCACGGCCGCGCCATGGCCACGGCGCAGGGACTCAAGCTCGCGAACCCGGATCTCAGGGTCGTCGCCTTCTGCGGCGACGGGGACGCGTTCGGCGAGGGCGTAGCGCACATGATGCATGCGGCGAAGCGCAACGCGAACATCACGGTTGTCGTTCACGACAACGGCGTCTACGCGCTCACGACCGGGCAGCGCACGCCGACGAGTCCGCGCGGCTTCAAGGGGCCGTCGACGCCGCGAGGCAATCAGGAAGATCCATGGAATCCCCTGGTGCTCATGCTGGAGGCGGGCGCGACGTTCGTCGCGCGCGGCTACTCCGGGATGGTGGAGCATCTGTCCGACCTGATCGCCCAGGCCGTCGAGCATGATGGATTCTCGTTCATACAGGTGCTGCAGCCGAGCGTCACCTTCACCGACCGTTATGCCGAGTACAACGACCTGGTGACACCGATGGAGGGCGGGCCCCTCGGGTTCGAGGACGCGCTCGCGCTTGCCAGGAAGACTGACACGCTGCCGGCTGGCGTCTACTACAAGGTCGAGAAGCCCTCGTACGAGCGAGAGCTGCTTGGTGACAGGAACCCGGTGCGCGACCGTCGTAGACGAGAAGAGCGGATCGAGATGGTGCGCAAGGTGATGGCCGGAGGAAGTGGCAAGTGACCGTCAAGGAGACGATAGAGAAACGCAGGGCGCACCGCTCTCTCATTCCTGCTGACGTTAGCGATGAGCTTGTCTCCGACCTCGTCGATTGTGCGCGCATCGCACCGTCCTGCTTCAACAACCAGCCGTGGAGATACGTGTTCGTCCGTGAACGCGATGCGCTCGAGCGTGTGTTCGGGGCGCTGTCCGAGGGCAACAAGTGGGCCACGGCCGCCTCCATGATCATCGGTGTGGCAAGCAGGGCAGACTTTGACTGCCAGATAGCTGGCAGGGAGTACTTCCTGTTCGACACGGGCATGGCAACGGCCTTCATCATACTCAGGGCGACCGAGTTGGGCCTGGTGGCCCACCCGATCGCCGGGTTCAGCGAGAAGAAGGCCAGGGCCGCGATGCGTGTTCCGGATGACATGCGTCTCATCACGCTCGTGATCGTGGGGAAGCACTCCGATGAGATAGGTTCTCTTCTGAGCGAACACCAGGCGGAGGTCGAACCCAGGAGACCCGAGCGCAAGCCTGCCGTAGAGATAGCGTTCCATGATGTCTGGAAGGAGGGCTCGAATGAGTGAGTCGCGGAGCGGCGGGACCAGGGGCCCCACGGTTCTCATTGTTACCGTACTGGCGACCGTGGTGGTGCTGGCGATGGCCGGGTGCGCGGGGGGCGAGAAGGCGGACGAGCAGCGATCGGCGGCAATGGACAGTGTGGCCAACGCCGGTGGCGTGGGCCAGGAGATGACGGAGTACGAGGGCATTCCCCTCAACACGTTCTACCGCACGTACGACAACTCGATCGAGGGGCCGCAGAAGGCGGACCTGTCGACGTACAGGCTCGAGGTCGGCGGGATGGTCGAGCACCCTCTGTCGCTCACATATGACGAAGTGCTGGACCACGAGTGGCAGACCCGGCTGCTTACGCTCTTCTGCGTCGAGGGGTGGCAGGAGCGGCTCGTCTTCGAGGGCGTGAGACTCGCGGACGTGCTTGAGCCCGCCGGGCCGGAAACGGGGGTTACGACGATCATCTTCCGCGCCGCGGACGGCTACTCCAGCTCTCTGCCGTACGAAGACGTGCAGCGCCTGGACCTGATGCTGGCGGCGAAGATAAACGGTCTTCCGCTGGACGAGATGCGTGGGATGCCGTTCCAACTGGTGGCGGACACCAAGTTAGGTTACAAGTGGATCAAGTGGGTTACCAGCATCGAGCTTTCCGATGAGCCGTTTTCGGGATTCTGGGAGTCCCGCGGGTATTCGAACGTGGCCGATGTACAGAAGAACCGTATCGAGCGCGAGCGCGGGCTCGTGGAGAAGCAGCTTCCCTCGACCCCAACGCCTGATTGACGATTCCCACCTCGTAGTTTACTGTCCCAGTAATGTCCGGGAGGCCCCAGGTGGGCCTCCCCTCGTCCACGCGATGCTCGGGCCGGGGCCCGAGGCGGTCGCGCGGACGAGGGTTCGGACGGCCGTCGACACGCTGTCGTCACGTCAGCCGTCTGTCAACGGAGGCGCAATGAGGTTCACTTCTACGGCGGTCCTTCTGGCAGCAGTGCTTCTTGCCGCCGCATCAGCCGTGGCCGCTCCCATCGTCGGCGCAAGCGCGAACACGCTTCGGGCGGGGCAGTTCATGATCGACGGGTGGTTTACGTGGCGGGACTACACGTGGATGTACGAGGACAGCTCGGAGACCTGGCTGACCCTGTCCTCGGAGAGGACGCTCACGGCAGGCACGATCGCTCCGAGGATCTGCTACGGCGTCACCGACTGGCTGTCCCTGCGGGCGGGTATCTCCATCGAGGACAGGTACATCGACTTCCAGGACGTGGACGATACGAGGTCCAGCACCGGGCTCGGCGACTTCGTGCTCGACCCGAAGATTCGCATCTACCAGGGCGAGGACGGATATCCGCGCGCCGCGCTCATCGTCGGCGTCAGAGTGCCTACAGGTGACGCCGATGCGGACGTGCCGCTCTCGGACGGGTCGACCGATTATCTGGCCGGCGCGGCGATCACCCAAAGGTCGGGAAATTTCATGGCGCACGCCTGTCTGACATACTGGCTGAACGGCGAGAGCGACAACGGCGTGGACGTGAAGGACGTGTGGGTGGGAAGTTTATCGCTCGAGACGCCCATCGACGACAGCTGGTCGATGCTCTGGGAGGCGAAGGGCTACGTCGGGTCGGAAGACTCGGGCTACCAGAGGCTCTACGTATGCCCCGGGATATCGTGGAACGGTGAGCGCGCGACGGTAGGGGTGTCGGCGATGGTCTCGGCCTATCGTAAGGGCGACCCGGCGATCAGCTCTTCGGACTTCGACTGGGCGCCGTACGCCCGCTTCTACTACAGGTTCTTCTAGGCCGCGGTCGTCTTGCGGCGTCCCCCCTCGCCGAAGTGAAGGCGGCGGGCCAGGGGCCGCCCGCCGGGCCATGGCCTGCTGCCGGATGCAACATCCCCCCACCTGACGGAGGTTGTCTCATGCCTGGACCGCTGGGCCTCCCGTGGCCGACATTCTCTGCCTTCCTCGTCGTGGCTGCCAGCGTGGTTCTCTCGATCGTGTGGGCTGCGGTCGTGGGGAGAGGGGGCAAGGAGTGAGCGGAGCGAGCGTCTACGGCTCGGTCATGGCAGGCTACCTCGTGCTACTCGTGCTCATGGGCGTCTTCATGGGCAGGAAGACACGCAGTGCCGAGGATTTCTATATCGGTGGTCGCCAGGTCGGTCCGTGGGTGACGGCGTTCTCGTTCGTGGCCGCCTACTTCAGCTCCGTGGTCATAGTTGGCGGCGGGGCGTTCGGGTACCGATTCGGCATGTCGACACTCTGGATCGCCGCCTCGAACGTGCTGATCGGCTGCACACTCGTGTGGATCGTGATGGGCCGCCGGCTCTGGCAGTTCACCAAGCGGCTCGACGCCATGACGATACCCGGGTTCATCGGGCGCCGGTACGGAGCACGCGAGGCAGAAGTCATCTCAGCTGTCATTATCTTTGTCTTCATGATCGTGTACAACGTGAGCGTGCTGGTCGGCATGGGGCGCATCATGGAAGGCCTCATGAACATCCCGTACACGATGGCCGTTGTCATCTCAGGACTCATCATACTCATCTACGTATCGATTGGCGGGTATCTCGCTGTCGTGTGGACCAGCTTCGTCCAGGCGTGGATCATGATCTTCGGATTGCTTCTGCTCGCGTTCGCCACGCTGCGCGCCGTGGGAGGCTTCACCGCCGGCACCGTCGCTCTCGCCGCGCTCGATCGGGGCTTCGTCGACACGCCGGGTGTGTGGGGTTGGAGCGGGCTGCTGTCGTTCGCGCTCATCGTCAGTCTGGGCGTCTGGGGGATGCCGCAGCTGCTCGTGCGGTTCTACTCCATGCGGAGCACCCGCGTGCTCAGACTCGGCACGGTCCTGGCCACTCTGGGGGGGGCGATGGCGGTGCTCCCGTACATGACGGGGGCATTCAGCAGGCTCGTCCTTCCGGCGCTCGACAACCCCGACCTCGCAATACCGATGCTGACGGAGCGCGTGCTGAACCCTTGGGGCGGCGCCGTCTTCCTGGCGGGCGTGATGGCCGCCGGGATGTCGACGTTCGCGTCGGTGCTGATCATCGTGAGCGGAGCCATCGTCAAGGACCTTAGGCGCTCGGCCTCGAACGGAGCGGTCGAGGCCGTGGGTCCGACGACGCGAGTGGGCGCGAATAGGGAGGTCCTTCTCGCAAGGCTCGCAAGCCTGGGGGCAGGGCTTATATCCCTCGTGATCGCGTACAGGCCCCCCGCGCTGGTGCTCGTCATAACCGCGTTCGCGTGGGCGGTCATCGCGTCCTCCTGCTTGTGGCCCGTTGTTCTGGGTGTCTACTGGAAGCGTGCGACAAGGGCGGGCGTCACTTCGTCGATGCTCGTGGGAGCCGCTGTGTCGCTGGGATGGATGGCGGCGGGCAGGCCGTTCGGAGTTCACGGGTTCATCCCGGGCGTGGCATCGTCACTCATCGTGCTTGTTGCCGTGAGCCTCGTGACGAAACCTCCGGCGCGTGAGATCGTGGACAGGGCCTGGGGGATAGGGACGTGAGCACCC
>CAZLTC010000013.1:0-25239 GCA_964562405.1 uncultured bacterium
TGTCGCTGTCGCGGACGAGCATGTCGTAGTCGCCGGTCGGGGTGGCCGCCATGGCACCCCTCACGTTGAGGTCGAAGTCGGTCACCCAGCCGACGATGTTCCCGGGGTTCCGGGCCACCATCGTCAGATCACCCGTAGCGAGGTCCAGCTTGTAGACATCGTGGAGCCTCGGGTCCTGCTGGTTCATCGCAATGATGATGGTGTCGGGATGGTGCTTGTTGACGTCGACGATGCGAACCTGGACTCCGTCATATGGGGTCAGGTCGCGCTCGGCGCCGGTGTCAAGGTCGACGTCGTACAGCCGCCAGTTCTCGTCGCCGCCCTTGTCCTGGAGATACATGATGTGGTTGTTGTCCTGCGACCAGAAGTAGCGGAAGATGCCGCGATTGGTGTCGTGGGTCACGACGCTGTCGTCGCTCTCACCTATCGTCTTGACCCAGACGTTCAACACGTCTTCGTACGGAGCGACGTAGGCCATCTTCATCCCGTCCGGCGAGATCCGAGCCCTGGCCTTCTCGGGATTGCCGACCAGCACTGTCCTGGGTATGAGCTTCGGCTCGCTGGTGGAGCACGAGGCGGTAAACAGCACAAGCCCGCCCAGGAGAGCGACCAGCACGACGGCCGCGGCGATCCTCTTGGTTCTGACGAACATCCTCTCCCCCGTTCCGTTTGTGGCCGACAGACACCGACCATCCTCACACGTGTGCTTCGCTGGAACCTCTGGCAAAGTAGTCTGTCAAACGCTTCCTCAGAAACAGCCTCGCCCTGTGAAGGCGAGACTTCACTGCCGGCACCGTGAGCCCGAGCACGTTGGCGGTGTCGTCCGTGGAGAGCCCGTGGATATCACGAAGCACGAACACGATCCGGTTGTCGGGCTCAAGCTCATTGATGTGCTTCGCCAGGACCTCGTTCAACTCCTCGTTCATGACGGCGGAGCGCGGGTCCGTGGTCCAATCGGCAACGTCGCGCTCGATCTTGTCCCCACCCACGTCGACCGGCTTGTCGAGCGAGACGGTATCCAGCTTCTTCTTGCGGATGCGCATGAGGCAGGCGTTGTAGGCGATGCGATACAGCCACGTGGAGAACTGAGCCTCCTGCCGGAATCCCGGAAGGGCCTCGAAGGCCTTCATGAAGACTTCCTGCAGGCAGTCCTCCGCGTCCTCCGGATTGCCGAGCATCTTGAGGCACAGGCCGTAGATCTTACTCTCGTGCCGCAGGACCAGCTCGCTGAACGCGTCGCCGTCCGCGGACTTCGCCCGGGCAACCAGCTCGGAGTCTGTGAGGGAGTTCCGCTCGTCCATCTGGCCTCGCATGTGCGAACGGACACGCAGGGTCCGGGGTCTCTAGTACCAGTCTCCACCGAGCGAGCGGGTCCCGAACTCCTCTCGCGCGATCTGCTCGACCAGTCTGGGCACCACGCTCCTCAGCAGCTCGGTGGACTCGGCGGCCTGTCGGGCGCCGTGCCCCATCTCGATCGCGTAGATGGATATCTCGAGCGGAGCGGATTGGCCGCGCGAGTCGCCTCGCTCGAGGACCACGCGGTACTCCCGATCGTTCCGCGAACCGGGCTTGACGATCAACTCCAGGTCGCCCAGCCCCAGCTTGCGAAGCTCGCCGATGTCACCACCCCCACTGCTGACCGCGTCGACCACGACGACCTTGCCGTATCCCGCCGCCAGCTCGAAGAGGTCCACGCCCGATCCGGGCGACTCGATGATGTCCACGTCCGGATCGCCCAGCATTGTGTGCAGACCGCGAGCGACCTGCAGACCGACGTGCTCGACGTCCGCCGCGCGGTCACCGATTCCGAGGATTAGAGACCTCAAGCAACCCTCCGAGTGTGCGCCTGGGCCTTCGGCCCGGCGCGGCCGTTCCCGACCGGATCGCATTCGGGGGGACGGCGTAGCCGACCCACCGGACACGGTCGGGCTATTCCACCGGAATGTGGATCTTCCGGTCGGCCATTTCCGGACGACGGTACTCCGGAAGCAGCATAGGAGCCAGCCTGTCGGCCGGAACCTTGGCCTTGTCGAGCTCGGCGTGGAAGGCCTTGAGGTGCGCAAGCGTGATCCTGGAACCCTTCTTGACGCTCTTCGCGCGCTCCGCGGCGGCTTCACCGGCCCTGCGGCCGAACACGACGACGTCCAGGAGCGAGTTGCCCATGAGCCTGTTCGTCCCGTGAACGCCGCCGGAGACCTCACCGGCCGCGTAGAGGTTCTTGATGTCGGTCTCGCACGTGTCGTCGATCTTGAGACCCCCGTTCTGGTAGTGCTGCGTCGGGTAGATCAGGATCGGGTGCATCGCCATATCAATCCCGAACCGCTCGTACTGCCTGTGCATCGCGGGGACGCGGGCCTTGATAGCGCCCTCGCCGTGTATCAGTTCGATCACCGGTGTGTCGAGCCACACTCCCGGCTGTCCTGTCGGCGTCACCACGCCCTTCTTGCGCCCTTCGCACTCGCGGATGACCGCCGCGGACTCGACGTCGCGGGTCTCGAGTTCGTAGACGAAGCGCTCGCCGTCGATGTTCGTGATCTGCCCACCTATGCTGCGCACCTTCTCGGTGACAAGAAGCCCCAGGATCTGCTCCGGGTAGGCCGCGCCCGTCGGGTGGTACTGGATGGTGTCCATGTACTTGAGCGGCGCGCCCGCTCGGTATCCGAGCACCAGGCCGTCCGCGGTGGCGCCGTAGTGGTTGGTCGTCGGAAAGCCGGTCACGTGCAGTCTTCCGCCGCCGCCCGTGGCTAGAATGACGGTCTTGGCCTTCACGACCAGATACTCCTCGGTCTCCATGTTGTACAGGATCGCGCCCGTCACCTTGTCCCCGTCCGTGAGAAGCTCGTATGCGGAGCAGAACTCGATGTGCGGGATCCTCCGGTTCAGCACCTCGTCCTTGAGGGTCTTCATGATCTCGCCGCCGGTGTAGTCGCGCGCAGCGTGCATTCTCTTGCGCGACGTGCCTCCTCCGTGGATCGTGATCATGGTGCCGTCCGCCTGCTTGTCGAACATGACACCGAGCTTCTCGAGCCACGCCAGGACCTCAGGCGCATCCATGACGAGAGCCTTCACAAGGTCAGGGTCGTTCTTGTAGTGCCCGCCGCCCATCACATCCAGATAGTGGGTAGCCGGTGAGTCGTTCTCCTTATCGGCACCCTGGATGCCGCCCTGGGCCATCACGGTGTTCGAGTCGCCGAGGCGCAACTTCGTTACGAGCAGCACGTCGGCACCCTGCTCCTGCGCGACGAGAGCCGCGGCCGCTCCGGCGCCGCCTCCGCCGACGATGAGCACGTCGACGTCGTGGTCGACCTTCGAGAGATCGAACGACTTGGGGTCGATCGCGCTGTACGCCTCGAGCACGTTCGCGTACTCCTTGGGCGTGCGCTGTCCCTTCGAGGGCCCCACCTTCAGCGTGCGGAAGACCTCGTCCTTGTAGTCGGGGTGGAACTCCTCAAGCAGCTTCTTCTTCGCGTCGGCCGACAGTGGAGGAAACTCCTGGTGAAGTCGCTCCTTGCGCGTGGCCTCAACGCGCTTGATCAGCTCGAGCATCTCCGGGGTATACAACTGAGTCCTCCTAGTCTACCGGCTCCATGTCTCTGTTGTTGTAGAGCTTCGCGAGCTCAGGCTCGTTCATCTTCATGAGCTTCGCGACGTCATTGTCGAACTTGCCCTTCTCGATCTCCTTGACGCGCTTTTCGAGATGCTTCGACTTCGGGGCGATGTGCCGCGAGTAGAGTCTGCGGCAGAGAAGCGCGACCTGGTACTGCACGATCTCGGCAGGGCAGCGCGACGCGCAGAGCCCGCACAGGATGCAGTCGAACGAGAGGTCGGCGGCCTTCGCGATGTCGCCCCTCAAGGCGGCCTGGATGTACTCCATGACCTCGATGTCCTGAGGGCACGCCTTCGTGCATGTGTTGCACGCGAGGCAGCGGAAGACCTCCGGGTAGAGCTTGAGCACGGACTCCGACGTCGGCGGCAGCTCCTCGATATCGTAGATAGCCTTGTTGCCGGGGAAGAACGGGATCTCGGCAAGGTACATCTCGTCCTGCACGACCTCCTGACACGCGAGCCCGACCTTCAGACGGTAGTCGTCCTTCGTTCTGTAGACCGTTCCGCACGCGCCGCAGAAGGCTCCCCTGCACCCGCACCCTCTCACGAAGCGATAGCCGGCGTACTCCATCGCCTTCATGATGGTGAGGTCCTTGGGCACCTCGTAGGGCTTACCCATCACATAGATGGTCGCCATGTTCTCTGCCATCTTGCGCTCTTCCCCCCTGGTTGACGCTAGGGCGTGATCGTGTCTGACGGCCCGGCGAAAGTTCTGACGGCCGCCTCAGTTCGTCATCTGGTCTTGCGCCCGGACTTCTTGACGGCCTTCCTGACCTTCTTCGCGGGCTTCACGGCGGTCTTCTTCACCACCGTCTTAGCCTTCTTCGCGGGCTTCACGGCGGTCTTCTTCACCACCGTCTTAGCCTTCTTCGCCGGCTTGGCCGTGGTCTTCTTCACGGCCTTCCCGACCTTCTTCGCGGGCTTCGCGGCCGCCTTCTTCACGGCCTTCCCGGCCTTCTTCACCACCTTCTTCGCCTTCTTCGCGGGCTTGGCCGCAGCCTTCCTAACAGCCTTCTTAGCAGTCTTCTTGCTCTTCTTCACCGGCTTGGCCGTGGCTTTCTTCACTGCCTTCTTGGCCTTCTTCGCGGCCTTCTTGGCAGGCTTGGCCGGCGAGCGCGGCGGCGCCATCTTCGGCCTGCCCTCGCCCGCCAGAGACATCTCCAGCGGCCCCATCTCCTTGACGGCGTCGACGAAGTCGTTCATCACGTGGACGAGCTTTTCACCCTCGGCGGCCGATATCCATTCGAGGTGGAGACGCGCCGGGTCGACGCCCATGTCCTTGAGCATCCGCTTCAGGAAGGCCACGCGACGCATCGTCTTGTAGTTGCCGTCCTGGTAGTGGCAGTCGCCCGGATGGCAGCCGCCGATGAGCACGCCGTCGGCCCCCTCGCGGAAGGCCCACAGGACGTGCTGCGGATCGATCCTGCCGCTGCAGTTGACGCGCACGACGACGCCGTTCGGCGGATACTGCTTGCGCGACGTACCGGCCAGATCGGCCCCGGCGTACGTGCACCACTTGCAGAAGAAGCAGACGATTCTCGGTTCGAACATCTCAGTCCTCCAAGGCCGCCGAGACCATGTTGTAGATCTGGTCGTCGGTGAGGTTCTTCTGTGAAGCCGAGCCCGACGGGCACGCGGCTATGCAGGCTCCGCAACCTTCGCAGATCGCCTCCTTGATCCTGGCGACCCCTTTCTCCTCATCGAACTCAGCCGCGTCGTACGGGCAGACAGAGATGCAGACCCTGCAGCCCGCGCAGGAATCCTCGTCGATGCAGGCGATGATGGGCTCGCGGTAGTACTCCTTCTCCGCGAAGAGCGCCGCGACCTTGCTGGCCGCAGCCGACGCCTGTGCGACCGCCTCGGGAATGTCCTTGGGACCCTGAGCGGCTCCGGCGAGGTAGAAACCAGGCGCCAGGCTCTCGACCGGGCGCAGCTTCGGGTGCGCCTCCGACAGGAATCCCCACTCGTCCGTGTGGATCTTGAGCTTGTTGGCGAGCGCCTTGGCCGCGGGGTTCGGCACGGTGGCGAGCCCGAGGACGACCAGGTCGGCCGCGATCTCCACCTTTTCGCCTATGAGCGTGTCGACGCCCCAGACCATCACCTTGCCGTCCTCCTCGAATACCTTCGAGACCTTGCCGCGCACGTACAGGACGTCGTCTTCCTCTGAGGCCCGGGTGTAGAACTCCTCGTAGCCCTTGCCGGCCGTTCTGACATCCATATAGAAGAGGTACGCCTGGCCGTCGTGCACCTTGTGCTTGTAGAGCATCGCGTGCTTCGTCAGGTACATGCAGCAGACCTTGGAGCAGTACGGCATGTGGCTCTCGGGGTCGCGCGACCCGACACACGTGAGGAAGACGACCTCCTTTGGGACCTTGCCGTCGGAGGGCCGTCTGACCTCTCCGCCGGTCGGGCCCGAGGCGGAGAGCATCCGCTCGAACTGGAGGCTCGTGATGACGTCGGGGTACTTACCGCCGCCGTACTCGCCGATGTTGCAGATCGGGTAGAGGTCGTACCCCGTCGCGACGACGATGGCGCCGACCTCCTCCTCTATGATCTCGTCCTCCTGCGTGTAGTCGATGCAACTGAGCGGGCAGATCTTCGCGCAGATGCCGCACTTCCCGTCCTTCAGGAAGTACGTGCAGTGCGCGGCGTCGAGCACGGGCTTGTTCGGGACCGCCTGCGGGAACGGCGTGTAGATGGCCTTCCGCATGGCGAGCCCCTCGTCGAACTCGGACGGCGTCTTCGACGGGCACTTCTCCATGCAGAGCCCGCAGCCCGTGCACTTGTCGCGGTCGACGTACGACGCCTTCTTCCGGATCTTGACCTTGAAGCTCCCGACGAAGCCCGACACGTCCTCGATCTCGGAATAGGTGAGCAGCTTAATCCTCGGGTGCTGCGCGACCTCGACCATCTTCGGGGTCATGATGCACTGCGAGCAGTCGAGCGTCGGAAACGTCTCGGACAGCTGCGCCATGTGGCCGCCGATGGAGGGGTCTTTCTCGACCAGGACGGTCTCGTAGCCGGCGTTGGCTATGTCGAGCGCCGCCTGGATGCCGGCTATGCCTCCGCCGACCACCAGAGCGCGGTGCATCATGGGGACAGCGATCGGCTCCAGCGGTTCGTCGAGTTTGGCCTTCTCGACCATCGACTTGATGATGCGGACCGCCTTTGCCGTGGCCGCGTCCTTGTCGCCCTGATGGACCCAGCTGCACTGCTCGCGGATGTTCGCGATCTCGACCTCGTACGGGTTGACGCCCGCGGCCCTTCCGGCGCGCCGGAAGGTCGCCTCGTGCAGGGTCGGCGAGCAGGCGGCTACGATGACCCCGTCGAGCTTGTGCTTCCTGATCGCATCCTTCACCAGGTTCTGGCCCGGGTCGGAGCACATGTATGTGTAGTCAGTGGAGTAGGCCACGCCGGGGTAGCTGGCCAGCTCCTCCGCCACGCGCTTGACGTCCACCGTCCCTGCGATGTTGGTGCCGCAGTGGCAGACGAAAACCCCGATACGTTTCTCCATCATCCCCCCTCAAGCGATACCGTAGTTCAGGAAAGCACAGGCCGCGGATCAACGTAGTTGTCTTCGAAATCGATATGCTTCTCGTCGATGCCCAGAGCAAGACCCAGGAGCTGGGTGAAGTAGATGACCGGGATCTCCTGCCAGTCACGCACGCGCTCTGAGATCTCCTTCTGCTTCTTGTCAAGGTTGTAACGGCAGAGCGGGCAGGTCGTGACGATGATGTCGGCCCCCGCCCTGATGGCCGATGCGTTCACGTTCTGCGAGCAGTTGATCGCCGTGTCCTCGTCGCGCACGATCTGAAAACCCCCGCAGCATTCCGTCTTCATCGGAAAGTCCACGACCTCGCACCCGAGCGCATCGAGGAAATCCTCGAAGATCGTCGGCTGCTCGTGATCGTCGAACTCCATCTCCTTCGCAGGGCGCAGGAGCATGCAGCCGTAGTATGGAGCGACCTTGAGCCCCTTCAGGGGTTTCTTCACGGCCGAGCGCACCTTGTCGAAGCCGACGACGTCGCGGAGCATCTCGATATAGTGCAGCACGTCGACCTGCCCCACGTAGTCCTCTCTCGTGTAGCTCTCGATGCGGCCGCGGGCCTCGGTGTCGGCCCGAAGGAAGAGGTTGGCCTTCTCACGCTTGTCCTTGTCCTCACGCATCACCTTGTTCGCGCGCTTCAGGACGTTGTAGCAGTACGCGCAGAGGGTGACGACCTTGTCGCCTATCCTCGACGCGTACTCGAGGTTGCGGACCGGCGCCAGGATGTCCATCACGTTGTCGGTGACGAGAGGAAACACCGCGCCGCAGCAGGTCCAGATCGGCAGCTCCTCGAGTTCGACGCCGAGAGCCTTGGCGCACTCGCGCGCCGAGACGTCGAAATCGCGTGCTCTCTCGTGCAGCGTGCAGCCGGGGTAGTACGGGATCTTCATCAATGCCTCCAACGCGTGCTAGTCGTTCAGCCGACGCGTGCTAGCCGTTTAGCTTTCTCAAGGCGCCCACCACACCCATCTGCGGGGCGTCCGATACCATGACCGAGGTCACGTCGTCGGCGTCGACGTTCGGAGTGGAAAGACGGCGGCGCAACACGGTCTGGCGAAGCGCGTCACATATGCTTGAGAACTCGACGCCCTTCGGACACCGCGACGCGCACTGAAGGCACGACGCGCATATCCAGATCGTGTTCGTCGCGAGCACCCTGTCGACCTGACCTAGCTGGAGCCTCCTTATGACCTCGCTCGGCAGCATGTCCATCTCCGCGACGACCGGGCAGCCGGCGGAGCACCTGCCACACTGGTAGCAGCTGAGCAGGTTCTGCCCCGAGAGAGTCTCGATCCTCTTTACGATGTCGTCCTTCAGAAGCTCGCTTGTGAGCCTGTACCGCATCGGCACCTCCGAAGCGTGCAGCGAGGAGCGGGTCCCGCGTCGCCGCAAAGCGGCTTCCCCGCGAGAGGCTTCCCTCACGTGTGGCCGACTGCTGATTCGCTAATGAGGGTAGGCGCGCCCTACGCCTACCCTGCCTCTGTTCTGGTATCTGTCGCCGCGGTACGACTAGGCGAAAACGCGGTGACTAGGAAGCATACTACCCCCCCCGATGGGGTGTCAACAAGTCATGGAATCTCGCGGGGACGATGCGTGTGTGAGAAGCGCTCAGTACAGCCGGATGCCATGGTGACCGAGCCGGGCGGGTTGCGTAGCAGCCGCCGGGCAGGTTAGAGCAAAGGGGGAGTGCCATCGAAGAAGAGCGGACCCCGTGCTTGCACACGGGATCCCATGAGTCAGTCTGACACCGGCTGTTCCATATCAGCGGTAGAGGGCTTTGATGCAGCTCCAGCTGGTCGAACGGACAGGGGTGGCCCCTTCGTTCAGATAGAGGAAGTTCTCCCCAAGGTAGTACATGATCAAGAGGTCCGGGTCGCCGTCCGCGTCAACGTCGAAGAGCTCGATGCCCTTCCCCCAGGCAGGTTCAGTGACACCAACCAGCATGGACGGATTCTCGACAAACTCAAAGGCCTCCGGGGTCCCGATGTTCTCCCAGGTTTGAGGAGCAGACGTCCTCGTTACGCACACCAGATCCGGATCTGCATCACCGTCGATGTCTCCCAGGGCGATTCGGGGGTAACTCCCCGGCCCGACCGTCAGGATCGTGCTCCTGTCTGCCCACTCAGGCGTCGAAGGCGTGCCCACATTCTCCATGTACAGCACCACATACCCGAAAGCGCAGGCAACAAGTATATCAAGGTCATCGTCCGCATCCAGATCCACCAGATAGGGCTCCGCGCCACCCGAGACTGTGTCCACGCTGTCGAACATCGCCGGCTCGTAGTCCCACGACGGAACCTGAGGCGTTCCGGTGTTCCTGTAGAACCGGAGATGCTCATCGTAACAGGTAATCACAAGATCCAAGTCGCCGTCGTCGTCCAGATCGCCGAGTGCTCCGTCGCGGAAGTCACAGCTCTCAACACCTTCGTACGGGGACTCTGCTGCCTCCTCCCATTCGGGCAGTTGTGGTGTGCCGACGTTCCAGTACTGCGGACCCATCAGGCTCACATCGTAGTCTCCGTCTCCATCGAGGTCCCCGGCCATGACATGATTGGACCACCCCTGCGGTGCCAGCTGATGCGCTGGGGTCCAGTAGACCTCTGTGCCCTGGACCACTGACGCGGTCAGCAGCACGAGGCTCATCGCTACCACAGCCATTGCAGTCTTCATGGCGCCTTCCTCCTCACCTGGTGCCGCCCTCCGTCGACGTGGCCTCCTCGTCTCTCCTGGGAGCGTACCAGATGGTGAGCTTCGGTGTTTCGCCAATCGCAGCGGCGCCTTCCGCACCTGCCAGAGCATCGGCCTCGCTAGGAGCGCCAGCCACAATGAACCCGTGGTTCTCCGCATCCCCGGAGATCCATCGTGCGACCACATCGGTGACGTCGAACCTGACTCCAGAGGAACTCCCCGGCGCAACAACGGAGAGCGCGTGGCTGGACTCGTCGTAGTCTCCGCCAATCGATGTCCAGCCATGGGACCAGTAGGCGGTCTCAGCGGTCCAAGAGGATGTCACCGCGAAGCAATCGAGGCTGACGGCACCGCTCGAGTCGGCAGAACTGACGGCCGTCTGAAACTCCAGGAGTGCGATCTCAACCGTCCCCTCCGAGAGAAACGAGGGGAGTTCGAAGTGCACCAACAGCCTGCGCTCGTGGGAGTCCTCGAGGTTCTGGAGCACCGCCGTCTCCGAGGCCTGCAACATGACCACAGCCGCCCTAGAGCTTGTCGCGGATGCCATGAGGAACGGGAATGCGGCGACAGCGAGTGCGCAGGTCAGCACGCGTCGTCTCTTCATCGTTCGCTCCCCTTACTTCAATAGTACCAGTTTTCTAGACGAAACCGAATGCCCATCCTCCAGCTTCCTGTATTCCATCTGCTCCTCGATGACCGAGGTCCCTACCATCCCCGGTGTCGAGACCGTGACAACAAGTCCGCTCGCTGTAGACTCAACCACGTCCAGTCTCGGAGGCGTCGGCTTGGTAGAGCTCCCCTCGAAGGCCGTCCATCCCTCGGGAAGAGCCGGAGTCGCCAGACACAGACTGCCCCACATGACCGCGATCGTCACAGCTAGGACAGCGGACGCGCAACACCAGCGGCGCCACGTCCGAGCCTCGCACGCGCCTCGAGGAAAAGGCAATCTCCCGCCGGAATGATGGTCAGCCATGGTCGAACCTCCGAGATTAGACCGCTGTCCCAAATGTACACCTATAGCACGCAATCACCATCTTCCCCCCCCCATCGACGCTCATGTCAAGTATCTTCCGGCACAGATTCCCCGGGGGATTGGAGATACCCTCTCCCGCCGCACTACGGGCCCACTGCGACTTCATTGACTGCCGGGCGTCACAGGAATAGAGTCCGGGGAGTTCACAGAACCTGAGGGTGGCACCAGCAGTTCCGAAGCTGACGCTGCCGTCCATTCTCCCGTCCATGATCAGTCGCTGCCTAGGCAGCACCGAGGTAAACATGAACGCAGAGACATTGGAGAAGACCGCAAGAGAACTCGTCGCTCCGGGCAGGGGCATCCTGGCCGCTGACGAGAGCACCGGCACCATCAAGAAGAGGTTCGACGGCATCGGCGTGGAATCGACCGAGGAGAGCAGGCGCGACTACCGAGAGCTGCTCTTCACGACGAAGGGCGCCGGGAAGCACATCTCGGGAGTCATCCTATATGACGAGACGATCCGACAGTCGTCGTCGGACGGCACGCCGTTCCCCAAGCTCCTCTCCAAGAGCGGCATCATTCCCGGCATCAAGGTCGACAGGGGCGCGAAGCCGCTGGCCGGGTTCCCCGGTGAGAAGGTCACGGAAGGGCTGGACGGCCTGAGGGAGCGGCTCGCCGAGTATCGCGAGCTGGGCGCGAGATTCGCGAAGTGGCGCGCCGTGATCACGATAGGCAGAGGGCTTCCGTCGGAAGCCTGCCGACGCGCGAACGCGCACGCTCTCGCACGGTACGCCGCCCTGTGCCAGGAGGCGGACCTGGTGCCCATCGTGGAGCCGGAGGTCCTGATGGACGGTGACCACACGATCGACTGGTGCGAGGAGGTGACGTTCGCGACGCTCAGGAGCGTCTATCACGAGCTGCGCGAAGAGCGTGTGCACCTCGAGGGCACGCTCCTGAAGCCGAACATGGTCCTTCCGGGCAAAGACTGCCCGACGCAGGCATCGGCCGAGCAGATCGCGGAGGCGACTATCCGGTGCTTCTCGCGCGTCGTGCCTGTCGCGGTCCCGGGCATCGTATTCCTCTCCGGCGGCCAGACGCCGATGCAGGCGACGGAGAGGCTGAGCGCAATGAACGCCATGGGCTCGCACGCATGGGAACTGAGCTTCTCGTACGGCAGGGCGCTCCAGGAACCGGTTCTCAAGGCGTGGGCCGGGAAGGGAGAGAACGCCGATGCGGCGAAGAAGGCCTTCCTCCATCGCGCCAAGCTCAACGGCGCGGCGCGATACGGCAAGTACAAGCGCGAGATGGAGAGCGCGGCATGAGCCTGAGCTTCGTCGTACAGGAGCACCACGCAACGCACCTGCACTACGACTTCAGGCTGGAGCACGAAGGCGTCCTGGCGTCGTGGGCCGTGCCCAAGGGCCCATCGATGGACCCCTCGCAGAAGAGGCTGGCGCTTCGGGTGGAGGACCACGAACTCGACTACGCCGGGTACGAGGGCATCATCCCTGACGGCGAGTACGGCGCCGGCGCGGTCGTGACCTGGGACTCCGGCACGTACGAGCTCATCGACTGGGGCGAGAAGGAGATCGTGTTCGAGCTGCAGGGCCGAAAGCTGCGCGGCGGGTTCGCGCTCGTGAAGTTCAAGGGGCAGAAGGGCAACGAGTGGCTTCTTATCAAGAGGAAGGACGACCACGCCGCCCCCGGCTGGAAGCTGGAGCGCGCCCTCACGGCCGAGCGCAGGAAGGGCCTCGAGGTGAGAGAGCCCGGGGGCGCCGCGTCCTGACAGAGACGCGGTTCTGCGGCGAACGCACCACGCTCGACACCGAACGCACCACGGGATCGGGAGGCGGCGCGTGATCCAGCCCGAGCGCGTGCAGTACCTGAACGAGGAGTACCCGGTCCGGGGCCGCTACGTCCTCTACTGGATGCAGCAGTCGCAGCGCGCGAGCTGCAATCACGCTCTGGAGCTGGCCGTCCGTGAGGCCGACAGGCTCGGGCTGCCGGTTCTGTGTGTCTTCGGCATCACGCAGCGGTTCCCCGAGGCTCAGGAGCGCCACTACGCGTTCATGCTCGAGGGGCTCGCCCAGACGCGGGCCGCGCTGGCCGAACGCGGCATCAGGCTGGTCGTCAGGCTCGCCTCCCCGGTAGATGCCGTCCGCGCGCTCGCGCCGGGCGCAGCCCTTGTCGTCACCGATGCGGGCTATCTCCGTATGCAGCGCGCGTGGCGTGACAGGCTCGCCCGAGCACTCCCATGCCGCTTCATCCAGGTCGAGTCCGACGTCGTCGTCCCGGTCGAGGTCGTCTCGGACAAGGAAGAGTACGCCGCGAGGACGATCCGGCCGAAGATCGGCCGCAGGCTGGACGACTTTCTGAGACCGCTCGAGGAGAGCGACCCTCGGCGGGACTCGCTCGGCATGCGCGTGTCGGGGCTCGACGCATCGCGACCGGACGCCATCATGCGGAGACTACGCGTTGGACGGCGAGCGCGCCGCGTGTCGCGCTACCGTGGAGGCCCGGACGAAGCGCAGGAACGCCTCGCCTCCTTCTTGAAGAACGGGCTTCCGGTCTACGCGCGCGACCACAGCGACCCGGGCCTCGACGCGCAGTCGGAGCTGGGACCGTACCTCCACTTCGGACAGATATCGCCGGTGGACATGGCCCTGCGCGTGCGGTCGGCCCGTGGCGCCGGAGCGGAGAACGTGGACGCATTCCTCGAGGAGCTGATCGTCCGTAGAGAGCTCTCGATGAACTTCTGCTTCTATAATGAGGGGTACGACACGTACGGATGCCTTCCCGACTGGGCGGCGAGAACGCTCGCGAGGCACGCCCGCGACCGCAGAGAGCACGTCTACGACGCGCGCACCCTCGAGCGCGCCGCCACGCGCGACGAGTACTGGAACGCGGCGCAGACCGAGATGCTGGTGACGGGCAAGATGCACGGCTACATGCGTATGTACTGGGGCAAGAAGATCATCGAGTGGTCGCGCTCGCCCGAGGAAGCGTTCCGCACGGCGCTGGCGTTGAACAACCGCTACTCACTGGACGGCCGGGACCCGAACTCGTTCGCGGGCGTTGCGTGGTGTTTCGGGAAGCACGACCGGCCCTGGAAGGAGCGGCGTGTGTTCGGCCAGGTGAGGTGGATGAGCGCGTCGGGGCTGGAGCGCAAGTTCGATATGGAGACCTACATCCAGAGGATCGCCGCTCTCGAAGGATGACGCGGGCGCGGCCGGGGAGAGACCCATGGCGAAGAGCGACAGCGCATCGACCGGGAAGAGAACGCCGGAGGCCGGGCGGGTCTCACAAGCGCCAGGACGAGAGACCGGGGACGCGTCCCCGCCGCGCGTCGGTATCAGCACGTGCCTGCTAGGAGAGAACGTCAGGTACGACGGGGGGCACGCGCGCGACAGATTCCTGACGGACACGTTCGGCCAGTTCGTCGAGTGGGTGCCGGTCTGCCCCGAGGTCGAGACGGGATTCGGAACGCCCCGTGAGGCGGTCCACCTCGCCGGCGACCCCGCCGACCCTCGGCTCGTGACGGTTCGGACCGGAGTGGACGTCACCGACAGGATGAAGCGCTGGGCCGCGACGCGCCTGAAGGAACTCGAGGGTGACAACCTGGTCGGGTTCATCTTCAAGTCGCGCTCCCCGAGTTCCGGGATGGAGAGGATCAAGGTCTTCGACGAGAAGGGCGTGCCGCGCACGGTGGGAACGGGCATATGGGCACGCGCGTTCATGGACCGCTTCGCGCTGCTCCCGGTCGAGGACGACGGCAGACTGAACGACCCGGACATCCGCGAGAACTTCATCGAGCGGGTCTTCTGCCTTAGCCGCTACCGCGACGCCATGCGGCCCAGGAGGTCGGCGGGCGCGCTCGTCGGTTTCCACACGCGACACAAGCTCCAGATCATGGCCCACAGCCCGAAGCTCCTGAAGGAGATGGGGGCGCTTGTGGCCCACGCCAGGGAGCGCGCCATTCCGGAGGTGTGCTCCGAGTACGAGGCGCTGCTCATGGAGGCCCTCAAGCTCCACGCGACGACCGGCAAGAACACGAACGTGCTGCAGCACGCGCTCGGCTACTTCAAGAAGACACTCTCCCCCGACGAAAAACGCGAGATGTTGGAGGTGGTGTCGGCCTACAAGGACGGCTTTGTGCCTCTCGTAGTCCCTGTGACGCTGCTCTCTCACTACGTACGCAAGTACGACGAGCCGTATCTCGCTTCGCAGATGTACCTCTCACCGCACCCCGCGGAGCTGAAGCTGCGCAACCACGCGTGAGGGGCCTGGACAGACCTTTGATGCACATCTCTACCTGGACGGCCAGATGAAACCCCTCTCCGACCGGACGACCCGATGAACCGTCTCTCCCGAGAGAAGAGCCCATACCTGCTGCAGCACGCCGGCAACCCGGTGGACTGGTACCCGTGGGGTCAGGAGGCGTTCGACCGGGCGCGCAGCGCTGACAGGCCCGTCTTCCTCTCCATCGGTTACTCCACCTGTCATTGGTGCCACGTTATGGAACGCGAGTCGTTCGAGGACGAGGCGGTCGCGTCTCTCCTGAACGAGCACTTCGTTTGCGTAAAGGTCGACCGCGAGGAGAGGCCGGACATCGACGGCGTGTACATGGACGCCGCGGTCGCGATGACCGGGAGGGGCGGCTGGCCGCTCACCATACTGATGACGGCCGACGGGAAGCCGTTCTACGCGGCGACCTATTTGCCCAGGGAGAGCCGGTTCGGGATGCCCGGGCTGCTCGAACTACTGCCCCGTGTCGCGGAACTGTGGCGCGACAGGCGTCCGGACCTTCTGAGCACCGCAGACCGAGTTCGGGACGCGCTGGCGAGCACGGCCGACGGAGCGCACGGGGAGCGCGACGGTGGAGACGCCCACGGCGACGGCGCGGACTCCCTCGGAGCCGGCGGCAGTGATGTCGACGTCGCCGAGCGTAAGGACAGGCGGGCCCGGCAGCGAAGCGAGATCGACGAGAGAACGATCGCGGCGGCGGCCGACGAGCTGGCCGACCGGTTTGACGCCGAGCACGGCGGGTTCGGCTCCGCTCCAAAGTTCCCCGCTGCACACCTGCTCATCTTCCTGATTCGAAGATGGCACGCCACGGGAGAGGAACACCTGCTCGAGATGGTCGAGACCACGTTGCGCGCGATGAGACGCGGCGGCATCTACGACCACGTCGGCTTCGGGTTCCATCGCTACTCGACCGACGAGCGGTGGCTGCTCCCCCACTTCGAGAAGATGCTGTACGACCAGGCGATGCTGTCGCTGGCGTACACGGAGGCCGCACTCGCGACCGGTGACCGCGAGTACGAGCGCACGGCGCTCGAGGTGATCGAGTACGTCCTTCGCGACATGCGCTCTCCCGAGGGAGGCTTCTTCTCGGCCGAGGACGCCGACACTGAGGGCGTCGAGGGCAAGTTCTACCTTTGGACGATGAATGAGTTGAGAACCGCTCTCGGTGACGAAGCCGTTCTGGCCGCGCGCGTGTTCTCCGCGTCCGACGAAGGCAACGTGGAACTCGAGCCGGGCGGAGCGGGGGTCGCGACAGGCGACGCGGGCGGAGCAGCCCGTCCGTCGCCCGGCGACCGGCCGAACGTGCTGTATCTTGCCCGGTCGCTCGAGGACATCGCTTCGGGACTCGGGCTCCCGGTGGGCGCGCTCCGGAAGCGCGTGAGTACGATCACAGGCAGGCTGCGGGAGACGCGCAACGCGCGCGTCCGCCCGGCCCGCGACGACAAGGTCCTGACGGACTGGAACGGCCTCATGATCTCGGCGCTGGCGGCGGCCGCCCGAGGATTCGGCGATGACCGCTGCGCGCGGGCCGCGACCGGGGCAGCCGAGTTCCTTCTCGCCGCGATGCTCGACGATCGAGGCAGGCTCCTGCACAGGTTCCGCGACGGCGAAGCAGCCATCACGGCCAACGCCGACGACTACGCGTTCCTTGTGTCGGGACTTCTCGACCTCTACGACGCCACGTTGGAGCCGCGGTGGCTTGAGGAATCGCTTAGACTGACCAGCGAGTTCGTTGAGCACTTTCTTGACCCGGATGGCGGGTTCTACTTCACGCCCGACGACGGCGAGCGCCTCATCATAAGGAAGAAGGAGGCCCACGACGGAGCGATCCCGTCGGGGAACTCGCTTGCGCTGCGCAACCTTGTGCGTCTCTCGCGCGTGACCGGCGACGCCAGGTTCGAGGACGCGGCGGCCGGGCTGTCCCGCGCGTTCGCCCGCCGCGCCTCGCTGAACCCGTCGGCGCACGCCGCCCTCCTCACGTCGGCCCAGTACGCGCTCTCGCCGGGGCATGAGGTCGTCGTGGTCGGACGAGCGGACGCGGCGGATACGCGAGACATGCTCGACGCCATCGCGCGGACGTACGACCCTGGACTCACGGTCATGCTTCGGGACCCCGGGGAAGAACCGGGCCTTGCCGGTCCGGCGTCATGGACATCGGAGCTTGTCATGAAGGGGGGACGTGCGACCGCCTACGTGTGTCGAGGACGCCGCTGCGAGCTCCCGACGACCGACGTGGAGGAGATGGTACGCGCGCTCAAGCGCGCTTGAGTTGTGGAGAGGCCCTCGCGCGATTAGACTGTCACGCTGTTCGCCGGACACACTGGAGGGTGGAAGCCGTTGCTGGAATCACGTCCGCTCAAGAAGGGTGAGGAACTCCTCTGGATGAGCCTGGGGTCGTTCGTCACGTCCGGCAGGCTCGATTCCGACGACGTCTCTGTCGCGCTCGGGCGCGACGACCCGCGCTCGTTCCTGATAGCGCTCGACGGGAGTAGATGCGTCGGCCGGCTGCGCGGCAGATTCCTGAACCCGCGTCTCTACTTCGTGCGGGAGCTCATAGCTTCCGAGGGCGCCGGCCCGAGCGCCGTCGCGGAGTCGCTCTGTGGGTTTCTCGCGCAGTCGTTCGCGACGGACGGCACCGAGATCCTCGCCTGGGACCGTCCGGAGGACTACGAGACGAACCGCTCCATGGAGGCAGCCGGGTTCGTCGTCGGACGCAGGAAGGTGTTCGTCGAGCGCGACCTGGTGGGATACGAGTCACCCTACGAGAATAGACTCACATACAAGACGCTGGCGGAGCTTGGGGAGGAACGCTTTCTCGAGCTCATGACCGAGGCGTCCA
Organism: uncultured bacterium; assembly: GCA_964562405.1. Lineage (GTDB taxonomy): Bacteria > Joyebacterota > Joyebacteria > Joyebacterales > Joyebacteraceae > WJLY01. Next base: position 17,959 of record CAZLTC010000013.1, read on the forward strand.
AGGGCGATCCCTTCGAGGACATGACCGGGCGCGACGCGCGATCGGATTTCAGGGAGCTGGTGGACTACGCCGGCGACAAGTTCGATCCGACCTGGTGGCGGGCGGGATACCTACGCGGCGCGCCGATGGGCGTCGTGCTTCCGCAGGAGTTCGCCGACAGGGACGGCGAGGGCAGCCTCTTCTACGTCGGCGTCCTACCCGACCACAGAGGGCACGGGCACGGCAAGAGGTTGCACGCCGCGGGTCTCGAGTTTCTCGCCAGGAACGGGATCGGGCACTACGTCGGGTCCACGGACAGCCGCAACATGCCGATGCTCGCCATCTTCGCCGCCAACGACTGCCGGAGCACGGGCTCGCAGCTCTTCTACAAGGCCCTCAGGAAGGGGGCCCGAAAAGGCTAGCGCCTCCCTAGTCGGGAGGCGCCTGGTTGCGGAGTCGGCCACGTGTCGCGCGCTGCCCTCGCTCTACTGACGTGAGAGCGCACCCGCGGCGCTCAGGCCGAGGTCTCGCTCTCCACTATGGGCCGACCGGCGCCGTGCAGCTTCTTGTCCTCGTACATCTTCTCGTCCGCCGACGCGATCACCTCGTCTACCGACCGGCCGTCGCCGGGCTGCCAGTGATCGTAGCCCATCGAAAGCCGCACCGCCAGGTCCCCCGTCGGGAGCTCCTCGATCCAAGGCCCGAAAGCGCGCTGAAGCCTGAATACGACGGCCTGGCCATCCTCACTCTCAGGCATGACGAGCAGAAACTCGTCGCCACCGTACCTGATGACATACTCCGCGGCGCGGACCATCGCTCGTAGAAACCTCGACACCTGGCGCAGCACCAGGTCCCCGACCTGATGACCCAACGTGTCATTGATCTCCTTGAAGTTGTCGACGTCGATCATGAGCATGCCGATTCTGTGCCCGTACCTCCAGGCGCGCTCAGCCTCCTGTTCGACGATGGTCGAGAGGTATCTTCTATTGTAGAGTCCCGTCAGCGGGTCACGGATAACTTGCTCGCTCAGTTCCTGCCTGAGCCTGATGTTGCGCATCGCCTCGGAGGTGTGCCCGACCAGAAGCTCCAGCAGGCGGACGTCCTCGGAGCCGAACGCGTCGTTCTCCACCGACAGCACCTCGAACACGCCTACATCCGCTATGGGGACGCACATCCCTGACCTGAACAGGTCTCGGTTCGAAGAACAGGAACTCGTTCCACCCGAGCCGAAGACGACGGTCTTCTGCTCGCGGTACGCCTGCATCACGGAGCTTCCTTCACAGGGCGTCTCATCCATGTCGACGCCTGGAGGAAACGCCGAGCAGCCCGACCTCACGACAAGTCCGTCGCCGACAGCCGTGTGAGCCACGCATGTCTGGAATCCGAGCACGCCCACCACCGCGTCGACGGTGACGTGGCAGACCTCATCATCGGTCAGACAGGCGAGTAGCTTCCTGGCGGTCTCGTGGAGCCCCTCGATCTTGTGCCTGGAGGTCTCGAGCGCCTCCTCCGCCTGCTTCAGCTCCGTCACATCCGATATCATGACCAGGTCGCCCTGCACCCTCCCGTGCTCGCCGCGCAACACCGAGGCGTGAATCCGCCCGAACCGCTTCTCACCCGACTTCGTGATGAAGGCCAGTTCGTACGGAGGAATATGCTTGCCCGCCATGCGTCGGATGAAGTTCCTGACGATCGCGATCTTGCTCTCACGAGGGATGAACGGCGCCTGAAGCAGACTCTTGCCCACGAGTTCCTCAGGGGCGTATCCAAGCCAGTCTTTCATACGACCGTTAGCGGCGAGAAACACACCCTTCGGGCCTACCAGCACGATCGCCTCGGGCGAGACATCGAAGATGGTCCTGTACATCTCGTTGGGGAGGACCGTCTCGGGGCCCACCGGCGACGAGGGGCCCGGCCGGACATCCGGCGCTTCATCGTGCGGGGGCAGTCTATCGACATTCACCGAATCATCTCCGTAGTTGATCCCGTCCATGGGGGCGCGGCCAGCGCGCCACCGGGGGTGTCGCGCGGCAGATGCCAGTCTTATAATGCATGGAACGTGCCTGAACGCGAGAACATGTGCAGTGAGCGGCGTGCGCATGGTCTGCCGCCTGTCCGATCGAAAGGGACTACTGATAGTGTTTCGATGGGCCGCGAGCATTCCTCTTTGACGAGCCATGGCCAGCTTCGGTATTGTCTGTTGTCCGGTCGGTGAGGCCGGGACCGCAACGCCGTCCACGAAGGAGAAGCGAAGTGAGCTGCGCGCCAGACCACTCATCATCACGAGCGAAGACCGAGCGATCCGACGCAGGATGCCGGGGCGGCTCTGTCGGCGCCCCGATCAGGAGAGTAGACGCACGGGACAAGGTGACCGGGAGGGCGGTCTACGTCGACGACATGCGGCTGCCCGGCATGCTGCACGCGGCTCTCGTCCTCCCGCGAGTCGCGCATGCGGAACTCCTGTCCGTCGAGCCGGATGATGCGCTCTCCATGCCCGGTGTCCTGCGCGTCCTCACGGCGGCAGACGTCCCCGGCGAGAATCAGGTCGGGGTGATCGACGCCGATCAGCCTCTCCTGCCGCACGACCGCATCCGATACACGGGCGACGCCGTGGCCATCGTGGTAGCGGACACGGCGGCCAACGCGCGCGAGGCAGCGCTCGCGGTCGGCGTGAACACGCGCGAGCTTCCGGCCGTCTTCGACGCGGAAGAGGCGCTCGACCCTTCCGCCCCGCACGTTCACGAGGGCGGGAACCTACTCCTCCACTACAAGGTGAGGAGAGGCGACGTTCAGTCCGGCTTCGAGGAGGCGGACGTAGTCGTCGAGCGCACCTTCCACACGTATCATCAGGAACACGCATACCTGGAACCCCTTGGCGCCGTGGCAGTGCCCGAGGACGGCGGCACGATCACCGTCTACGGGACGCTCCAGTGCCCGTTCTACGTGCAGAAGGCCGTGGCGACGGTGCTGGGGATACCCCTCGCCGCGGTGCGCGTCGTGCAGACCGTCACGGGCGGCGGGTTCGGCGGCAAGGAGGACGTGCCGTCCGAGATATGCGCGTGCGCGGCGGTGGCCGCGTGGCGGACCGGACGTCCTGTGAAGCTCGTGTACACAAGGGAGGAGGACTTCTACCGGTCCAGCAAGCGGCACCCGATGGCCGTCACGTTCAAGCTGGGCGCGACGCGCGACGGCAGATTCACCGCGGCCAGCACGCGCGTCGTCGCCGACGCCGGCGCGTACTCGACCCTCACGCAGGTCGTGGCGTTCAGGGCGGCCGCCCACGCTACGGGCCCATATGAGATACCCAACGTTCATACCGACGTCCTGGGCGTCTACACGAACAGACAGACGACGGGAGCGTTTCGTGGATTCGGGCAGCCACAGGTGATCTTCGCCAACGAGTCGGTCGTCGACGAGATCGCAGAGGCGTTGGGGATAGATCCGATAGAGATAAGGCTCCTGAATTGCCTCGACGTTGGAAAGCGGACGGCGACGGGGCAGCTCCTGACCGAGAGCGTCGGGCTCCGCGAGACTCTCGAGGCCGCGCGCGACGCCTCGGGATGGGCTGAGAAACGCGCCGCATCCGCCCGGGGCGAGGCCGCGCGCGAGTCCGCGTCCGACGCGTCGGGAAGAGCCCTCGGCCGCCGGATCAGGAAGGGCATCGGCGTCGCCTCGATCTACTACGGCGTCAGCCTCGGCGCGAAGGGTCTGGCGCTCGACGCTTCGGGCGCTCACCTCAACGTCTACCGCGACGGGTCCGTTCGTGTCTCGGTCGGCGGGACCGAGATGGGCCAGGGACTACTGACCGTGCTGTCGCAGATCACTTCCGACAGCCTTGGGGTCCCGGTCGAGTGCATCCACGTAGCCCCCGCAGACACAAGCGTGGTGCCTGACAGCGGACCCAGCGTAGCCTCGCGCACGACGCTCATGACCGGCAACGCGATCATCGACGCGGCAGCTAAGCTGCGCGCCCTCATGGCGCCCGTCGCCGCTGAGCGGCTGGGCGTCGATGTCGAGCGGATCGTGTTCGCCGATGGGCGCGTGGGCGACGGCGACAGCACGCTGACGTTCGCCGAGCTGGCGAACGAGTGCTGGCTCCGCAACGTCCAGACGTCCGCAGACGGTTGGTACGCCGCTCCGACCTCGACGTTCGACGATGACGGCCAGGGTGACGCCTACGCTGTCTACTCGTACGCGACGCACGTGGCAGAGGTGAGTGTTGACGTGGAGACCGGGAGGGTCACGCTCGACAGGATCACGGCGGCGCACGACGTCGGCCGCGTCCTGAACCCGGTGACGCTCGAGGGGCAGATACAGGGCGGCGCGCTACAGGGCGCGAGCATGGCCCTCTACGAGAAGATGAAGACCGAGGGAGGAACGATACTCACGCCGGACTTCTCGACCTACATCCTGCCGACCTCGATGGACGTGCCGGACATCCACGCCGTCACCGTGGAGGCCCCTTATTCGCGCGGCCCGTTCGGCGCGAAGGGCATCGGAGAAACACCCGCCATGCCGGGCGCGGCCGCCGTGGTCAATGCAGTCGCGAACGCCACCGGCGTACGCGTTACCGAGCTGCCGATAGACCCCGAGACGATAGCGCTAGGCATAGACGAGGAGAACTCGTGAGAAACGCACTGCTTGTGGCGTGCATCCTGGCCGTGGCCGCGCAGTCTCCCGCCGCCGATCCCGCGGCACAAGCGCAGGCCGCTGCGACACGCGAGGCCGCCGGGCCGCCTTCGGGGCGCATGGCCGCGCTGCTCGACGACGCCCTGAGCGCGATGGTGATGACTCGAGACGACCTCACCTTCCGGACCGACTACGCGGACAGCCCGGACTCGTTCAGGACATCGGTGGTCGACTCGCTGCTGGTGAGACCGCTCGACACGGAACCGTACGTCCTGAGCCTGGCGGACGAGCTTGCAGCCTCGATGTCGGCGCGGGAGATCATCTCGATCTGCGCCCACGAGCTGAGGCGAGCCGGGCACAACGAGACGGGTTCGCCCGCGGCCGGAGGCGCCGGTCGGCCCGCCACGGCGGAGTCCGAAGGGCTGGACCCTGTCGACATCCTCATTTCGGGAGTTCGCGCGTGCGCCCTGGAGATGGAGTCAGCCTTCGCCGGCCTGTCGGCCGAGGAGCGCGCCTTCGTCGCCGAACACGCGGCGGTCCTGCTCGCGGAAGAGGAGTTCGACCCGGACAAACCCATAGACGTGCGCGACCGAGAGTCGGAGCGAGACGAGGAACTCGGGAACGAGCTTCTGAGAGTTGCCGAGTTGATCGACTACGACGGGATCTACCGCGCGGCATCTATTCTGGCCGGAGCGACCGACGCGGCTGTGGCGCGCCTCAGGGCGGGAAGCGCACCCGGGGCAGCGCTCGGCGGAACGCCGCGCGTGGGCGGCGCCTGGAGCGGAGACGTTGTCCTCGCGTTCGAGACTGAGCTGGGCGCCGTCGTCGTGGGTGGACCGGGGCCCACCGAATACCGCGAGCCATGCGCGGTCATCATCGATCTGGGCGGCGACGACAGCTATCTCGGGGCGGCGGCCGGTGCGGGGCCGGGCACGCCGGCCGCTGTCGTGATCGACGTGTCCGGCGATGACACCTACGCTGCCGGCGATAATTCGGCGGGTGCCGGGCTGATGGGCGTGGGGATCCTCGTCGATATGGGCGGAGACGACAGCTATTCGTCGGGCAGCTTCTCCCAGGGCAGCGGCCTCTTCGGCGCGGGCCTTCTGATAGACGAGGGCGGCGACGACAGGTACGCGGGCGACACGTGCACTCAGGGCTCCGGTGCGTTCGGGATCGGCGTGCTCGTCGACCGTGGAGGCAACGACTCATACGAGGCGGCTCTCTTCTCCCAGGCGTTCGGGTTCGTGGGTGGCGTGGGCGCGCTTCTGGAACACGACGGCAACGACGTCTACCGCGCCGGAGGGAAGTACACCGACGAGATCAGGTACTTCGACCACTACATAAGCCTGTCTCAGGGGTTCGGCTTCGGATGGCGCCCCGACGCCTCAGGCGGGGTTGGACTGCTCTGCGACCTGGCCGGCAACGACGTGTACGTCTCCGACATCTTCGGCCAGGGGGCCAGCTACTGGTTCGCCGTGGGGGGGCTCGTCGACCGCTCCGGCAATGACCAGTACGTGTCGTACCAGTACGCGCAGGGCGCCGGGACCCACATCACCGTAGCCGCACTCGTCGACCTCGAGGGCGACGACAACTACGTCTCCAAGGGCGTCTCGCAGGGATGCGGGCACGACCTCGCGATCGGCATCCTGCACGACGCGGCGGGAGACGACAGCTACACGTGCCACGACCTCTCACAGGGCGCGGGAAACGCTAACGGCATCGGCGTGATCATCGACGACGAGGGGGACGACTCCTACTCGGTGCGCAACCCCGACAACACGCACGGGTACGGGAATCTCCGTCGCGACTACGGAAGCGTTGGCATCCTCATCGACGGCGCGGGCCGTGACTGGTATGCCGGGCGCGGGGCGGACGGGACGTGGTGGATGGGAAGCACGTACGGGATAGGGATAGACGCGTCTGAAGAGGAAGGGGGTGCGGAGGAATGAAGAGGCTCGCGCTGACGCTGGCGATCGCCGCGCTGCTGTGGGCGCCGGCGGCCGCCCAGGACCCTTCGGCCGCGACCGGGACTTCCGCCGCCGACACAACGCAGCTTGAGCAGATGACGCCCGAGGAGCTCTTCCTCCGGGCCTCATCCTCGGCCCTCCAGTTCGCTCCGATGCTCGCTCCGTCACGCCGCATCCTCGTCCGTGAGCACGAGGCGTACCTCCCCTATCTGGTTACGAAGCTCGACACGGACGATCCCCGCGAGCGCATCGCGCTGGAGGACGTGCTCTTCAAGATCGGCGAACCTGCAGTGCTGCCGCTCATCGACGCGATGGCGGCCGAACTCGATAGGCTGGACACCTCGCGCGGTGTCCGTCTGGCCTCCTCCATACTCGGCAGGCTCGGTGACGAGAGAGCCGTTCCACCGCTCGTAGACGCGGCTTCTCACACGGACTGGAAGGTGAGGAGTTCCGCCGCAGCAGCGCTCGGCAGGATCGGGTCCGCGGACTCCGCGGGCGCGGTCGCCCTGATGCTTGATGATCCGAATGAGGTCGTGAGGACCTCTGCATGCGTCGCCCTGGCGAGGTTGGCGAACGAGAGCGGCGGCACTCTACCCGACGCAACGATGGACGACCTTGTCTCCCGTCTGAAGGATCGAAGCTACGCCGTCAGGTTCAGCGCCGCCGACGCGCTCGCCGCGTGTGGGGAGCGCGCGTTCGACCGACT
>CAZLTC010000013.1:25339-29239 GCA_964562405.1 uncultured bacterium
CTAGTTCAAGGTTGACTGCGCACCACGCATGTAATACAATAGGGGCTGAAAGTGTGCGGTCGACTCTCTGCGTCCGCACCTCAGTGTCTGGAATCAACGCATCCACCCGCGTATGGCCGGAGTGATGCTGCGAGTGCGGTCCCCCGACGCGAGTTTGCGTCCCCCGCCTCCGGTCGCACGCGGTAATGTGGAGCTGCAAGATAAGAGACACGCGCGTACTGCAACGAGTGGAAAGGAGAAGTGCAAGATGAAGAAGCTGGCAACGACAGCTGTGATCCTCGCGTGTGCCCTACTCGTCTCCCAGGCGGCCGTCGCGACAACATACAACTGCGCCCTCATGGGCTCAGGAAGCCTCATGGCAAACGGCGCCACCTACTCGGGGTCGTTCCCGAGCGGCATGAGCGGTACCTGGACGATAGACGTCGACGATTCCCTGTGGCCGGGCGCGTCCGACAGCACCGCGAGGTGGAACTATCTCTGGACGAACTTTTTTACCTACGACAGCACGCCGGGCGCCCAGGCATGGTGGGGCACGTTCGACCTCAACACGCTGGGCAGCATCCCGACGTTCGAGTTCGTGACGTCATCTCCCGGTGGCACGGTCGCTGGTGACTGCACGTTCCGCATCATGATTCGTGACTGGATCAGCGACGGCGTCCTGAGCCAGAGCGAGAAGCACCACGACTCTCAGATCACGTTCACGTTCTCGGTCAACCCCGATCTCGGCACCGGCGTGTTCGCCGACTGGTGCGGCGACGGCTCGTTCGCCTCGGGTAATTTCAGGTTCGTCAACCCGCCGGCCGTCAATGTAATACAGGTCCCCGGCCTCATCCGGACCAACGAGTGCCCGAGCCCCGTCGAGGACACGACGTGGGGCACGATCAAGGCTCTCTACCACTAGACCACCAGGTCTACGGACGCGGTGTTTTGGGATACAGCAGAGGGAATGACCGCCCCACGGGGGCGTATCGAAAAGGAGAGGAAGATGCGCGCACTGACTATCGCCCTTGCCGTTGCGCTGGTCGCATTCGCTTCCATGGCGTCGGCCTTCACGAGCTTCAACGGTGTTGGTACCGGTGACTTCATGGACAGCCCGCCGACGTTCATCGGCAACATGGAAGCACCCGGCGACATCCTCGACGGTTCGTGGACGATCACCGTCCCGGACGACGGCTGGCCGACCGACCCCGTCGCCCGCGAGGCGTACATCTGGACGACCTTCTATGCCGGCAACTACGAGCCCGGCACGCCCGGTTTCTGGAAGGGCTATTTCGACGCGTCGACCAACGGCGCTCAGAACACCCTGGCCATCGTTGACAACACGAACGGCGGGACGATGAGCGGCGTCACGACCCTCGAGATCCAGGTTCAGGACCTCAACAGCAACGGCGTCCTCGACGAGGGCGAGTTCTGCGAGGGCAGCGACACCGGCATCATCATCATCATCCGCGACGGCACGGGCGTCTACGATGGCTGGTGCGGTAACGGCAACTTCTACGGCAGCTACACCAAGGACTGCCCGGGCACGGCCGAGACGTGGACCTTCGGCATGTACCTGTGGATCGCCGACTGCTCGACGCCGGTCGAGGACACGACGTGGGGTTCCATCAAGGCGCTCTACAACTAGCTCTGCACCGCGCCCCGTTCAGGGGCGCCTGAGGCAACCTCGTTTCCGGCTCCTCCCCCCAGCCGGACTAGCGTCGAAGCGACGCTGAGTTGCCCTGCGGATTCAGGGGCGACCGGACATATGGTGGTACCTAGCATGAGGCGCGCGGAGCGTCGGTCCGCAGGACACGGCCTCCGCGCGTTCCTCGCAACTCTCATCGCGTGCGCATGGTTGCTCCCAGGCCAGACGCACGCTCGCGAAGGAGGGGAAGCAGAGCGAAATACAGGGACCTGGGCTCCAGCCAGCCGGACGTCTGTGTTTCGTGTGCGGCCCCAGACACAGGGTACCTCTGCTCCATTCGCTACGATAAACCTCTCCCAAGCAGAGATGAGTCCGGCCGGTTCGGGTTCCTTGCCTGACCGGCCGGTTTCTCTTGAAGCCGGCGAGCGCTCGGACGACGCATCCGGCACCGGGCTCTCCTCCGCCCGCAGACTGCTCGCGATTCCGGCGGGAGCAGAGCCGGTCGTCATCGCCGTACGCCTGACCGTTTCCGGAGGCGTCGTCGCGGTCGACCCGACCATCATCGACAAGATCGCTCGCATCGAGAGCACCGGGCTCATAAGAGACCAGAGCGTGGCGGTCGTGAGCGTCGACCTTGGCGCTCTCGCGGAGGCTGCGGGCCGGCTCGAGCCGCTGTCGACTCAGGTCGAGGTGGAGTTCCGGAATGCCTCCGGGCCCATCTCGTCGGCCACGGGGCCCATGAGCCGCGTCTGCGCCCGGACGATCGTGAACTACGAGACGCAGCCGGCTGATGGATGGCGCCCGTCGCCGACCGGATCGGCAGTCAGGGGCGGTGCGGTCAACTACTGTGACTCCGTGTCGGACTGCGCTGACGCGGGCATCGACGTTCTCTTCCTGGTCGCCGACGAGCTGTCTTCGACTCCAGCCCTCTTCGCTTATGCCAACCATCACGCGACATACTTCGGCCTCAACGTCGGTATCGTGAAGATGTCGGACCTGGTGGACCAGTCCGCCCAAGGCGTCAGGCAGTTCATCCGCGACGTCTATGACACGGGCTCGGCCGGGCACTTCGGGGACGGGCGGCTGGGATTCGTCATGCTGGTGGGCGACGCCTACGCGGACGACAACACGACCGTGATGATCCCCGTCTACAACGGCTATGGTGGGACGGAGTCCGCCTCCGACCACTATTACGCCTGCGTCAGCGGAGACGACGACTTCGAGGACGTGATGCTGGGCAGGCTCTCCGTCGGCAACCTGCAGGAGCTCACGGCCACACTGAGCAAGTCGGCATCCTATATGCCGTTGACGCCGGGTGAGTCGTGGCACGAACGCGTCCTGCTCATAGGCGGTCTCTTCTACACGCTCAAGGACGAGTACGTCGCCCTCTTCGACCAGTACGACTCCATCATCCCGGAGTCGATCACAACCGATCGGCTGTACCGCCACGACTACGGCACCGACCAGAGCTGCGCGCTCGACGTCGTCCAGGCCTTCAACGACGGGTACCTCTTCGTGAACTTCAACGGCGACGGGTGGATATTCGTCTGGGACCACGTGCTGAACACGGGGCACATAGGACTGATGGAGAACGCGCAGCGCCTTCCTATCGTCCTGTCGATGGCCTGCATGACGGGCTGGCTGGACAACATCTCCCAACCTGACGCCAATGGATCGTACGACTGCATGGCGGAGCAGCTGGTCAACGCCCCGGACGGTGGCGCAGTTGCCTGTGTGGCAGCGCCTCGCAGCAGTGACGGAGGCATCTTCAGAGGATTCACGCAGCAGATCTACAGGGCCGCATTCGAACAGAACTGCATCTTCACAGGAGAGATGCTCGCGACCGCCAAGCTCCTGCATCTGCAGGAAGAGGGCAATGTCGCGTACACGAGGCAGTTCGCGCTCTTCGGAGACCCTATGCTCGTGTTCGGCCGCGACTCCCAACCGGACGGCAGCGCCGACCTGGCAGTTCAGCCGTATCAGACGACGTGGTCGCCTGAGGCTCCCGCGGTCGGTTCCGACATGCTGGTATCCGTCGGCGTGACCAACCGCAGCTCCGTGGAAGTGCACGACGTCCTCGTCAGACTGGAGGGCACATCGGAGACCGGCTCCTATCAGCAGGAGGCCGTGCTACCGAGCGTGGGCCCGTGGGCGACCGAGCGTCTCGAGTTCGACGTCCAGGCACCCTCGATGGGCGCGCACGACGTCCTCCTCTCGGTCGACCCCGAGGACGCGATAACCGAATCGGTGGAGGACAACAACTCGTTCGAGCA
>CAZLTC010000013.1:29339-47189 GCA_964562405.1 uncultured bacterium
CGGACGGATCGGAGATCTGGACGGCCAACACCGGTGACCCACTGGGTAACCCGGTGCTTGCCGACGCCGACGCGGACGGCGATCTGGACGTGATCGTCTCGACGCGTCCGTACTTCGGTGGTACTTCAGCCATCGTGGCGATCGATGAGGAAGGCGCCGTCATCTGGACGAGACCTCTCGACAGCGGCATCAACGTAACAACCGCTCCAGTGGCCGGGGACTTCGACCTGGACGGCGTCATCGACATAGCGTACGGAACCTCGGCGGGAACGGTTGAGGCCATCTCCTGCGAGGGTGACCCTCCGAACCAGCGCTGGGCCATGCCCGCGTCTGGCTCCGGCTGCGTCTCCGCGCTCGGCCTGGCGGATGTGGACTCGGACGGCTTGCTGGAGATCGTGGTGGCGAGCGAGGACGTGAGCTGCATCAACGCGGAGGACGGCTCGGACAAGGGCTGGAGCATCGACCTCGGCGGGCAGGTCGTGTGCCTCGCGATCGACGACACCGATGTTGACGGCGAGGCCGAGGTCTTCGCAGGAAGCGCTGGAGGCAGGGTAGGGCTGATCGATTCTGGAGTACTCCTGTGGACGAGAGAGATCGGCGGCACCCCCGGCTCGTCGGCCGCGATCGCGGATGTGGATGGGAACGCAGGCAAGGAGATCCTTGTCGGAAGCGATGATGGCTACGTGCACGTTCTCACCCTGGACGGCGACGACTATGTCTCCCCGATGCCGGTGCCGGGCACGTGCCTGACGCCCTTCGCCTCCGATCTGACCGGCGACGGGACTCTCGACGTCGCGGTGTGCACCTCCGAAGGCACGGTCTACGCGTTCGATCTCGGCGCGACGGCTGAGCATTCGGCTACTCCCGAGTGGTTGGGCGTCGGCGGGACGGCTTCGAGGACCTCGGTGCTCGAGCAGCCATTCTGGGGGACGTTCGACGGGAGCCTGGTCTTGTCGGGCAACTTCCGCATCGTCGGCGACGTTGTGATCTCATCGGGCTCGACGCTGACGATAGCCGCCGGCGCGCGGCTCGCATTCGACGGATCGGGCCTCGAGATATCCGGCACACTGCACGCTCCCGGCACACCTGGAAGCGAGATAACGATGACCGGCTCCCCCGCCTCCAGGTCTAGCTGGAAGGGCATAGAGGCAAGACCAGGGGCCAGCCTGTACATGTCGTCGTGCGTCGTGTCGGACGCCGTACTGGGTCTGGAGGCCCGTTCGGCGGCCGTCACACTCGTCGATTGCGAGTTCGCAGGCAACGAAACGGCGGCTTCGATCGAGGACTGCTCGTTCTACGCGTCCGGCACCAGCTTCTCGGGGTCGGACGGCATCGGCCTGTACCTGGAAGGCGGTGCGGGCACGGTGGTCGACTGCCTGATGGACGGCAACGGGACTGCAGGACTCTCCTGTGTCGCGGCCTCCGCCTACAAGCTCGCCGGGACCACGTTCTGCGGCACCACAGATGGAAGCGGCGCCAGCTTTTCCGGCTCGTCTCACTGCGTCGTCGATTCCTGCTCCTTCCTGTCAAACGCAGTCGACGGCGCCTGGGTCAAGCAGTCGTCCCCGAAGTTCAGCTTCTGCCAGTTCAGCGGCAACGGACAGGACGGCATCAACTGCGAGAAGCTATCGTTCCCCGACGTCAGATGGTGTTCGGTCACCGGCAACCGGATAGGCGTAGCGTGCAGAACCGCCTCCTACCCCAGCATGGGCAACACACTGGACCCGGAGTCCGGCTACAACTCGGTCTATGGCAACCAGCAGGCCGCCTTGGCCAACTACAACACGCTGGTGGCACCTCTGCAGGCGAGAAGGAACTGGTGGGGAGCGGCGCCACCGGCGGGCAGGATATTCATTGGCTACGTGCTCTACACGCCGTGGCTTTCGGAGGTTCCGTCCTACGTGTTGCACGGCTCGGAGGTCCCCGAGCAGTTCGCGAGCTACGAGCTTTCGCAGAACCGACCAAACCCGTTCAACCCCGTGACGACGCTGGCCTTCAGCGTGCCGCCCTCCTCGGGGCGAATCCTCCTCACCGTGTACGACTCGTCCGGCCGCCTGGTCAGGACGCTACACGACGGACCGACGTCACCGGGACAACATGAAGTTGTCTGGGACGGACGGGACGACCTCGGCAACAGGGTTGCAAGCGGCGTCTACTTCGCTAGAATGGTGGCTCCGGACTTCGGAGCGACCAGGAAAATGCTCCTCCTCAAGTAGACCACGGATGAAACCAGACAAGCGGGAGCCGGACCGTAGCGTCCGGCGGAGGGACCTTCATATGTCGGAAGTGACTAACATCGGCGTGCTGACGAGCGGAGGCGACGCTCCCGGGATGAACGCTGCGATCAGGGCGGCGGTCAGGACCGCGATAGTCAACGGGATCAGAGTGACGGGCATAATGCGCGGGTATACCGGACTCCTCGATGGGGAGTTCGTGCAGCTGCAGGCCAGATCGGTCTCGAACATCGTCCAGCGAGGCGGCACAATCCTGAAGACCAGCAGGTGCGAGGAGTTCCTTGAGCCGCGGGGTCGCGTCAAGGCGGCCGAGCAGATGGCCGAGGCGGGCATCGACGCGCTGGTCGGGATCGGAGGGGACGGCACGTTCCGGGGTCTTCGGGACCTGACCGTGGAGCAGCACGTCCGATGCGTAGGCGTCCCAGGGACCATCGACAACGACATCTACGGGACGGACTTCACGATCGGCTTTGACACGGCGGTCAACACGGCACTCGAGTCGATCGACAAGATAAGAGACACGGCCGCGTCTCACGACAGGGTGTTCTTCATCGAGGTCATGGGCAGGCACTGCGGCGCCATAGCGCTCGAGGTCGCGATAGCGGGGGGCGCTGAGGCCGTGATCATACCCGAGGTCCCGGCCGACATGGACAGGCTCTGCGACGTCCTGGTCAAGGGACGGCGCGGCGGCAAGACCAGTTTCATCATCGTCGTCGCCGAGGGAGCTTATCCAGGAGGCGCACACGCGGTAAGCGACTTAGTGTCGGGGCGACTCGGGATAGAGGGGCGCGTGAGCGTGCTGGGACACGTCCAGCGCGGCGGCTCTCCGACGGCCTCGGACCGCGCCCTTGCCAGTCGCATGGGACGCAGCGCGGTCGAAGCTCTGCTCGAGGGCGCCCGCGACGTCATGGTCGGTGTCAACTGCGGTGAGATGGTGCTAGTGCCCCTCGAGGACACCTCCGGGAAGCAGAAGGAGGTCGATCTCGACCTTCTGCGCCTCGCGGATATCACTTCCACGTAGGACCGCAGGTGGATGGAGACGAGGACGGGGGCCCACCGGGCCCCCGTCTCTCTTTGCGCTGCGATGTCCCCTACCGCTCCGGGCGGCGGTCATCACTTCTTCTTGAAGACCATCTTACCGCTCTTCGCGTCTACCACTATCGAGTCGCCGTCCTTGTACTCGCCTTCGAGTATCTTCACCGCGAGCGGGTTCTGAATCTCGCGCTGCAGGGCACGCTTCAGGGGCCTCGCACCGTAGACGGGGTCGAAGCCCTCCTTGGCTATGGCCTCCCTTGCGGCTTCCGTAAGTTCCAGCGTGATCTTCCTGTCCACCAGCAGGGCCTGTATGCGCCTGAGCTGGATGTCGACGATCTGCTCGATCTGCTCCAGCGTGAGCGAGTTGAAGACCACGATCTCGTCGATCCGGTTCAGAAACTCGGGCCGGAACTGAGCGCGAAGGGCCTCCATCACGCGGGTCCGCATCTCCTCGTCGTTCCCCCCGCCGAGTTCCTCCAGCCACTGGCTTCCGACGTTGGACGTCATGATCACGATCGTGTTCGTGAAGTCGACCGTGCGACCCTGCCCGTCCGTAAGCCTCCCGTCGTCGAGTATCTGAAGCAGGACATTGAAGACCTCGGGGTGCGCCTTCTCTATCTCGTCCATGAGAACGACGGAGTACGGCCTCCGCCTCACGGCCTCGGTGAGGTACCCGCCCTCCTCGTAACCGACGTATCCGGGTGGCGCTCCTATGAGGCGTGAGACCGAGTGCTTCTCCATGAACTCCGACATGTCGACGCGTACCATCGCGTCCTCGTCATCGAACAAGAACTCAGCCAGCGCCCGTCCGAGTTCCGTCTTGCCAACACCCGTCGGCCCCATGAAGATGAACGAGCCTATGGGCCGCCTCGGGTCCTGCAGGCCTGCACGGGCCCGGCGGACCGACTCGGATACGACCCGTATGGCCTCGTCCTGGCCGACCACCCGGTCGTGCAGCCTGTCCTCCATCCTGAGCAGCTTCTCCCGCTCACCCTCGAGCATCCTCGACACGGGGATGCCGGTCCAGGAAGAGACGACCTCCGCGACGTCGTCCTCGTCGACCTCCTCCTTGAGCATCCGGCGGTCCTTCTGCAGCTCGGCCAGACGCGCGTTCTGCTCCTTGAGTCTCGACTCGAGTTCGCCTTGCTGTCCGTAGCGCAGCTCGGCGGCTCTGTTCAGGTCGCCCTGCCGCTCAGCGCGTTCGTACTCGGTCTTGACCTCCTCGATGTCCGCCTTCGTCTTGCGTATGTCGGCGATGCCCGCCTTCTCGTTCTCCCAGTGGACCTTCATCTCGGCCGACTGCTCCTTGAGATCGGCGAGCTCCCGATCGAGCTTCTCCAGCCGCTCCTTCGAGGTCGCGTCCTTCTCCTTGCGGAGTGCCTGCTTCTCGATCTCGAGCTGGATGATGCGTCGCTCGATCTGGTCGAGTTCCTGCGGCATCGAGTCAATCTCGATCCGCAGTCTCGACCCGGCCTCGTCGATCAGGTCGACCGCCTTGTCCGGAAGGAACCTGTCGGTGATGTACCTGTGAGACAGCGTGGCGGCGGCGACGAGGGCCGTGTCCTTGATGCGGATGCCGTGGTGAATCTCGTACCGCTCCTTGAGTCCTCTCAGGATAGCGATCGTGTCCTCGACCGACGGCTCTCCCACAAAGATGGGCTGGAAACGCCGTTCCAGCGCGGCGTCCTTCTCTATGTGCTTCCGATACTCGTCCAGAGTCGTTGCGCCGACCGCGTGCAGTTCTCCGCGGGCCAGCGCGGGCTTCAGCATGTTCGACGCGTCGACCGAGCCTTCCGCCGCGCCGGCGCCGACGAGGGTGTGCATCTCGTCGATGAAGAGGATGATCTCGCCATCGGACTCCTGCACCTCGCGCAGCACCGCCTTCAGGCGGTCCTCGAACTCGCCCCGATACTTGGACCCGGCCACGAGCGCGCCTACGTCGAGAGCCACGATCCTCCGGTTGCGCAGGCTGTCGGGCACGTCTCCCGCCACCACCCTCTGCGCCAACCCCTCGACGATGGCTGTCTTGCCCACACCCGGGTCGCCGATCAGAACGGGGTTGTTCTTGGTGCGCCGCGACAGCACCTGGATCACCCGGCGGATCTCGTCGTCGCGACCGATGACGGGGTCGAGCTTGCCGGCGCGCGCGAGGTCCGTGAGGTCGCGGCCGTATCGAGTGAGCGCCTGGTACTTCTCCTCGGGGTTCTGGTCAGTCACGCGCTGGCTTCCCCTGATGTCGACCAGCACCTTGTAGATGTTCTCACGAGTGGCTCCCGACTCACGCAGGATCGCGCCCGCGGGCGACTCCTTCTCATCCGCCATCGCTATGAGAAGATGCTCGGTGCTCGTGAACTCGTCCTTGAGCTGGCGAGCCTCGTTCCACGCGGCCCCGAGCACAGCCTCGAGGGCCTTCGACGCGTACGCCTGCGCGGCAGCGCCGTGAACCGCGGGCACACGATCGAGTTCCTCCTCGAGCCGGGCACGGATACTGGATACGTCGGCTCCAAGCCGCTGCAGGATCGGAAGAACTATCCCCTCGCGCTGCTCGAGCAGCGCGTGCAGAAGGTGCTCAGGCGATATCTCCTGATGACCTTTCTCGAGCGCAAGCTCCTGGGCGGCCTGAACGGCCTCCTGCGCCTTCAACGTGAACTTGTCGAGTCTCATCTCTGCTCCTTGTTCCACGCCCCTCTGGACCGCGGGCGCATGTATCTTCTGGGCCTAAGGCCTATCCGCTTTGATGCGGAATGGGCGAATCGGTTGCGGGAGCCCCAGCCACAAGGGCCTCCGCAGTTGACTAGCACGATGTATTCGTCTATCATTCTATCAGAAAGCTGGGCTCGGCGGCACGCTCGCCGGGCAGGGAGTGTAGGCGGTGTAGCTCAGTTGGTTAGAGCAGCGGAATCATAATCCGCGTGTCCGGGGTTCGAATCCCTGCACCGCTACCAACTCGGCCCTCCTGCGGCTGGCGGGGGGGCCGTTCTCTTGTGGTCTGGCGGTGCGTAGGAACGAGCGCCCGGACCGCACGGCGCGCCGTCACCGAACTCGCGCGCCGGGTGATCGCCGATCTGAGGCAGCGGATGTCGACAGTCGTCGAGAAGGTGCGCTCCACCATACGCCACCACAGAATGATATCCGTGCGTGATACGGTCCTTGCGGCGGTCTCGGGTGGTCCCGACTCGGTCTGCATGCTCCACGTTCTGGCCGGGCTGCGGGAGGAACTCGGGTTCGAGCTCAGGGTGGCGCACCTGGACCACCGCTTCAGGGGCGACGAGTCGAGGCGCGACGCCGAGTTCGTCCGCGAGCTGGCGGACAAGCTGGGGCTTCCTTGCCGGTGCGAGGAAGAGAACGTTCCACACTTTCTCATGTCGAACGCGATGTCGAAACAGGACGCCGCGCGGATGCTGCGCTATCGGTTCCTGCTGACCGTCTCCAAGCAGGAGTACTGCCAGCGCATCGCGACGGGTCACAACGCGGACGACCAGGCGGAGACGGTCCTCATGCGCGTGCTCCGCGGCTCCGGTCCCGACGGCCTCGCCGGCATCCCTCCCAAGCGCGACGGAAACATCATCCGGCCGCTCATAGAGGTCTGGCGGTCGGAGATCGAGGAGTACCTGACCGCCAACGGCGTTTCCTACAGGACCGACGCCAGCAACCTCCAATCGCACTACCTCCGGAATAGGGTCAGGAACGAGCTCCTGCCGGAACTTGCGACCTACAACCCCAGGATCGACCGCGCCCTGGTGAACCTGGGCAGCATCATGGTGGCGGTAAGGGATCACTTCGAGCGCCTGACCGATGAGGCGATCCCCAAGGTGGTCAACAGTGCGCGGTTAGGGCAGTTTGCCCTTGATTCGGCGGTCCTCGCTGGCTACGATGAGGCGCTCAGGAGGAACATCTTCCGAAGGATTCTGGAAGTACTGCGCCCCGACCTCCCGCCGCCCTCGTTCCGTCACGTGGAGGGCATAGCGGAACTCCTCAGGAGAAACGAGGTCGGTGTCGCCGCCGAGCTTTCGGACGGCGTTCATGCCCGTCTGGAACACGGCCTCCTGGTGATCACGAGCGGTGAGGGCCCCTGCGACCCGCCCGACGAGACGCTGGCGGTTCCGGGGGCCACGCGGTTCGACACCACCGGTCTGTCGATAACCGCAGAGCTGCTCGACCGGGCTGCGCTCGAGGACTCACCCGAGCGTTTGGACGACGACGTTGCGGTCTTCGACCTCGAAGGTCTGAGACCGCCACTCGTGGCCAGGGGAAGGCGCCCCGGGGACCGGTTCTGCCCGTTCGGCATGGAAGGAACGAAGTCGCTCAAGCAGTTCTTCATAGACTCCAAGGTTGCGGCGAGCTTCAGAGACTATGTTCCCCTCGTGTGCGACGACGAGGGGATCATCTGGATACCGGGAATGAGAAGGTCGGCTCGCGCCCCGGTGCTCGATTCCACCGGGCGCGTGCTGGTCCTCAGAGCCCACAGACCGGAGGCCTAAACTGCAGCTCGGCAAGGTGCTTCTGTCAGAGGAACAGATACGCAAGCGGGTCACCGAACTGGGCGCCCGCATCTCGGAGGACTACGCGGACGATCCTCCGATCCTGGTCAACGTGCTCAAGGGCGGCGTTGTCTTCATGGCCGACCTGATCCGGGCGACGACCATTCCCGTTGAGATCGATTTCATGGAGGTCTCGAGCTATGGCAACGGGACCGAGACTTCCGGCGTAGTGCGCATCCTGGAAGACCTCTCGCTATCGATCACTGACCGCCACGTGCTCATCGTTGAGGACATCGTCGACACGGGGCTCACCCTGCACTACATCATCCAGAACCTCGAGACCAGGCAGCCGCGGAGCATCAAGATATGCACGCTGCTCGACAGGCGGGGGCGGCGAGAGGTCGACTTGAATCTCGACTACGTCGGCTTCGTAGTGCCTGACAAGTTCGTGATAGGCTACGGTCTCGACCTGGCGCAGAAGTACAGGAACCTTCCTCACATCGCGGTGCTTGAGGACGAAGAGATCCCTTAGCGGCAGCGCCTTCCGGCTGCGCCGGTCACGCCACGCGCTCCGTACGTCCAGAGCCCTTGAGGCCCACTGGAGACACCCTAAGATGCCGAACGATAAGAACACACCCCCCCACCTCGACAAGCAGGGGCCAGGTCGCAACGACGACAACAGGAGGAAGCGTGAGGAGCTGTCCCGAAAGCTCCTGACGCCCCAGAAATCGCGCAATCCGTTGATGGCGTGGATTCTCTTCATCTTCCTTGCGATCATAGCCTACCAGCTGTTCGTATCGGGACGGTCGACGGAGACGCGTATATCCTACACGCAGTTTCGGCAGCAGGTGCTCGCCGGCAACCTGAAGTACGCGGACTTCATGGACCGGGAGATCCACGGGGAGTTGGTCGAGCCATCGACCGTAACCGACAAGGATGGAAAGGACGTCTCCTACTACCAGTTCTACACGTGGATGGCCGTCGAGGACCCTGACATCGTCAGCTTCATAGAGGAGAACAGCCCCAAGGCCATGATCAACGGCCAGCCGCCGCCCACGAACTGGGGCGGGGTCCTGTTCTCGGTCCTCCCCCTTGCTGTGATCATAGCCTTCTGGATCTTCATAATGCGCTCGATGCGCGGAGGGGCCGGGCCTGGAAAGGCATTCAGCTTCGGTAAGAGCGGGGCGCGCCTGCTCACCGAGGACCGCCCCAAGGTTACGTTCGACGACGTCGCGGGCCTTCCGGAGGCCAAGCAGGAGCTCCAGGAGATCGTCGAGTTCCTGCGGGAGCCGAGACGGTTCCAACGATTGGGCGGGAAGATCCCGAAGGGCGCACTTCTGGTCGGCGCGCCGGGAACCGGGAAGACGCTCCTCGCCCGCGCGGTCGCAGGTGAGGCGGAGGTCCCGTTCATGTCGATAAGCGGCTCCGGGTTCGTTGAGATGTTCGTCGGCGTCGGAGCCGCCCGCGTCCGCGACCTGTTCGAGCAGGGCAAGAAGAACGCCCCGTGCATCATCTTCATCGACGAGCTTGACGCGGTCGGCCGCATGAGAGGCGCCGGGCTCGGCGGAGGTCACGACGAGCGCGAGCAGACGCTTAACCAGCTGCTCGTGGAGATGGACGGATTCGAATCGAACGACGGAGTGATACTCCTGGCCGCTACGAACCGTCCCGACGTGCTCGACCCGGCTCTTCTCCGTCCGGGTCGATTCGACCGCCAGATCGTCGTCGACAGACCCGACCTGGCTGGCCGCAAGGGTATTCTCGAGGTCAGCGCCCACGGCGTCACGGTATCCGATGACGTGGACTTCGAAGTGGTGGCCAGGGGAACCCCGGGGCTCTCCGGCGCGGACCTGGCCAACCTCGTGAACGAGGCCGCCCTTCTTGCGGCCAGACGCGACCACGACGCGGTCTCTCCGCAGGACTTCGACGACGCCAAGGACAAGATCATGCTCGGGATGGAGCGCAAGAGCGTCATCCTGTCGGCCGAGGAGATCCGGAACACCGCGTACCACGAGGCCGGGCACGCTCTGGTCGCGTGGCTCACGCCCGGCACCGACCCGATTCACAAGGTGACGATCATCCCGCGCGGCGGCGCGCTCGGACTCACCCACCTTCTCCCCGAAGACGACCGTCACAACTATACGAAGCAACACCTCCTGAACACGCTCACGCACATGATGGGTGGGCGCGCCGCGGAGGAGATCGCCCTCAAGCAGGTGACCGTCGGCGCCTGGGGAGACATCGATCACGCCACGGAGCTCGCAAGGAGGATGGTCTGCGAGTGGGGCATGAGCGAAGCGCTCGGACCGGTCTCGTTCGGCAAGGAGAGCACGCATGTCTTCCTCGGCCGTGAGATGGGAAGAACGCAGGACCACAGCGAGGCAACGTCCGTTCTAATAGACCAGGAGATCCGCGCGCTGATAGAGGACGCGGTGTCCCGCGCCAGAACCCTCCTCACCGAGAACATCGACAAGCTGCACACTCTCGCCGATGCGCTGCTCAAGCGCGAGACCCTGAGCGGTAGCGAGCTCGATGAGCTCTTCGGCAGGAAGAAGAAGCAGCGCGGAGAAGATCCGGGCGAACGGAGTGTGGCGGAGACGAGTGAGCCCGGCAAACCTGCCGAGGACTCCAACAACGACCCCAACCATTCCCCGAGCGACGGATGAGCAAGGTCCTCTCCCCAAGAGCAATCCTGGTGTCCTCTCTCGACGACGCCGCGCGCGAGATGGAGAAGATAGGAGTCTCGCCGGGCGGCGTCCGCGCCATGGCCGGGAAGTGCCGCAGCGTGATCATCAAGGTCGCGGACGCGAACGTACCCACCGCGCACATCCTCAAGCAGCAGATGCTGTCGCTAGGCGGCGATGCTGCGGTCGCCAGGGACGTCCTTACGCATGGGGTCGACACGACCGATATTCTGCTCATCGGCACTCACGCTCAGATGCGTGAGCTGACGGTCAAGCTGGCGTGGCAGCCGTTTGACATACCGGCCCTGGGCGAGAGCATAGCGCGTCTCATCGAGATGCTTGAGGCAAAGCGCTCCCCATCTTTGGTCGCGTGCGGCCGCGAGCTTGCGTTGGATGAACGTGTTCAGATCATGGGCATTCTGAACGTGACGCCCGACTCATTCTCGGACGGTGGGCACTATCTCCAGCCGAGTGAGGCGCTGGCCAGAGCGCTCGAGATGGTCGCCGAGGGCGCCCACATTGTCGACGTGGGTGGGCAGTCGTCCAGGCCGGGCTCGACAGAGATCCCCCAAGAGGAGGAACTCAAGCGTGTCATTCCCGTGGTAGCGGCCCTCTCGGCAGAATGGGACGGCCCCATATCCGTCGACACTTACCGCGCCCGGGTTGCCGAGGCCGCACTCGAGGCCGGGGCGTGTATTGTCAACGACATCACCGCCATGAGGACCGAACCGGAGATCGGCCGGGTCGTATCTGACCACGGCGCGGCATGCGTGCTCATGCACATGCAGGGGACGCCCGCCGACATGCAGGAGAGCCCCGCCTACTCCGATCTCATGGGAGAGATAGCCTGCTTTCTGGGGGACGCGATCGAGCGCGCGGTGGCCGCCGGCGTCCGTGAGGATGCGATCGTGGTCGATCCTGGCCTCGGGTTCGGGAAGACCGCCCGTCACAACCTGGAGATACTGCGGCGGCTGCCCGAGCTTGCCGTCCTCGGAAAACCAGTGCTGGTTGGGCCTTCGAGGAAGGCCTTCATAGGCAAGGTACTGGACCTGCCCGTGGACGACCGGCTCGAGGGAACGCTCGCGGCAGCGGCCTTCGCCGTCGTTCAGGGAGCGCGTATACTGAGGGTGCACGATGTGAGGCCGGTCGCAAGGGCCTCGAAGATCGTGGAAGCCTGCCTGTCAACGGACCGGCAGGCTGACGTCGGCCGCCCGATCTGAACGGAGTGAGCTCGGATGGAAGGCTGGAGAACACTCGTCGACCTGATCGACATCTCGATCGTGGCCTTCGTGGTCTACCAGCTCCTGCTGATAATGCGCGGGCGCCGCGCGATGCAGATGCTCGTCGCGCTCTTCATCATCGTCGTGATCGGCTTCCTGGCAAGATGGCTCCAGTTCGACGCCCTCAACTGGCTCATGTCCGGACTCAAGGGCGTTTGGGCGATCATCTTCGTGATCCTCTTCCAGGACGAGCTAAAGAGGCTGCTCGGCCAGCTGGGCCAGAGCCGCTACTTGAGGCCCTTCTTCCGGACGGAGGAACACGAGGTCATCGATGCGGTCATCTCCGCCGCGCAGATGATGGCCAGCAAGAAGACAGGCGCACTCATCGTGATCGAGCGGTCGGCAAGGCTCATAAACTACTACCAGACCGGAGTCATGCTGAACTCGCCGGTCGTGCCCTCACTCATAGTATCGATATTCACTCCGCTCACACCACTCCACGACGGGGCGCTGATCATAAGCGGGGACCAGATCGTAGCAGCCAGGTGCACGCTGCCTCTATCGCAGAGTTCGTATTTCGTTCACACGCTCGGGACGCGTCACAGGGCCGCGGTCGGCATCACCGAGGAGACGGACGCGGTCGTCGTTGTCGTATCTGAAGAGACGGGAGAGCTGTCGCTGGCCCTCGCGGGTCAGATCTCCAGGGGGCTGCCGGTGCAAGCACTCAGAGACCGGCTGACCCAGCTTCTCAAACCGCCGTCATCGGAAGGTTCCGGAACGTAGAGGAGAGTCGATGTACCAGCACGAGAGAAACAACAGGATAATCGCATGGGCGCTCGGAGCGATGTCGATCATCGTATACCTGATGACGACGGCGCCCACGGTTGCGTTCTGGGACAACGGTGAATTCGTCGCCGTAGGGGCGACGCTCGGCGTCGGACATCCCCCTGGATCCCCGGTCTACACGCTCATATCGCGCCTGTTCTCGCTCCTCCCCTTCCCTAACGCCGTGCAGGCGGTCAACTTCACGTCGGTACTGGCCGCCGCGCTCGCGATCGTCTTCATCTATCTGTCGATCGCGAAGATGGCGAAGCGCTGGGAAGGACGGGTCGAGTCGTTCTCGGACGGGCTACCGACGTACATCGCCGGCATCACGGCCTGCATCCTGACCGCGTTCTCATTCAGCTTCTGGGAGAACGCGCTCGAGGCAGAGGTGTACGCAACCAATATCCTGATCATGGCGGTCACGCTGTGGCTCACGCTCAGGTGGACCGAGCTCCACGTCGTCCCACGCGACAGGAGGCGCCTGTACCTGATCATCTATCTGCTCGCCCTTGGAGTGGGCGTGCACATGGGTTGCCTGCTGTGGGCGCCGGCGTTCCTCGTCTTCGTCATCCTCTTCGAGCGTAGCTTCATCGGCACGGTACTCCTCGGACTGCCGCTCGTGTTCGCCTTCGTCATGATGACCAAGCACTCTTCCGAGGGCGCCATCGCCCTGGGCCTGATCTGGCTCGGGTCGACGCTCTTCTACGCACTTCCGTCCCTCTGGCCGAAACCCAAGGCGCTACCACGCCAGATGCGAAAGCGCGGGGCCGAGCAGATCGAGACCGCTCGGTTTCCCATGTGGCTCAGCGCCACGTTCGCGATCATAGGTCTGGGGGCCGCCGTAGGCGTCGGAAGCTTGCAGGGCGCCGGGGCCGCCTGGATCTACATCGCCCTCCTGGCCGCCACGGCCGCGTGCCTTGCGCTCTTCTCGCACCTCGTCAGGCGGAAGGTCATCGAGAATCCCGAGGCGCCGGCAAGGGTGGTCCTTGCAGCAGCGGTCCTCGGTGTGCTGGCGCTGTCGGTCCACGCGTATCTCCTCATCAGGGCGAGGCTCAAGCCGGCAATCAACGAGTCGAACCCCCATACCTGGCGCCTCGTGCTCGACGTGATGCAACGCAAGCAGTACGAACCCATGAGGCTCTTCCCCAGGCGCACGCCGTTCGCGAACCAGTTCAAGATCGTGTGGACGTACTTCAGGCCGCAGTTCACGGTGTGGCCGCTCCTGCTCGCCGCATGGGGCGCCGTGGCGCATGCCCGCAGAGACAAGCGGACCTTCACACTCATGCTCATAGCATTCGCGATGGCGTCCGTCGCGCTCCTCTTCTACTTGAACATCTCCGACCACGAGGTCAGGTCCAGGGAGTACTTCTGGGTCCCGGCCTACGTCGGGCTCGGCATCTGGATGGGCATCGGTGCTGGGGCGATAGTCGAGTGGGGTCGCAAGATCGGCCGTAATTACCAGAGGGTGCTTGCGGTGGCGCTCGTGGCGTTCGCGTTCCTTCCGATGATCAAGCACTACCACGAGATGGACCGGAGCGACAATTACGTTGCGTACTACTACGGCTGGAACATCATCAATTTCCTCGACAAGGATGCCATCCTGGTGACGAACGGAGACAACGACACGTTCCCTCTATGGTACCTGCAGCAGGTCGAGAAGGTCAGGCCCGACGTGGACATCGTCAACCTATCGCTGGTCCAGATCAACTGGTACGTCAGGCAGCTCAAGGAGCGCGACGTTCCAATGAGCTTCTCCTTCGAGGAGATCGACCGGATGCACCCATACTGGGCGCGCGATCCTTCCACGGGCGAGCCGCGGCTCATCTCTCTCAAGGACATCGTCGTTCACGATATCATCCGGGAGAACAACTTCAACCGGCCGCTGTACTTCGCCGTGACCGTGGATGATTTCCTAGGCTACTACGATAACCTCGAACTCCAGGGCATGGTATTCGAACTCGTCCCAACTACTGGACGACACCAGATCGATATCGACAAGACATACGAGAACTGCTTCGAGAACTACCGGTACGACAGCATCGTCGATGTCGACGATGGGTGGCGTGTGATGGATGAGGTCTACAAGGATCCCGCGACTACTCGGCTAGTCACGAACTACGCCGCCGGGTTCTCGAGACTCGCATTCGCCGAGATGGAGAAGTCCCCACCGAACGTCGAGGAGGCCATCCGGCTCTACGACATTTCTCTCAAGTTCGCGCCGGACTACCTCCCTGCGCTTAACGGGCTCGTGGCCATATACGCTGCCCGCCTGTACCAGCCGGTGAAGGCCCTCCCCTACGCTCAGCAGGTCGTGACGTCACAACCCGACAACATGGACGGGTGGATACGCTACGGGGGCGTCAACCTGATGATTGCCGAGAAGGTCGAGATGCAGGGAGACGCGGACGGCGCGCTGTCCTACTACAAGACAGCGATGGACGCCTATGAGATCGCTCTCAGAAAGACGCCGGACAGGTCAGACATCTATCCTGCGTTGCTCTCGATCTACCAGAGACTGGGTGAGGAAACCAAGCTGGACCGGCTGATCGAACTCTGGCAGCGCTACGCTCCGGACGACTTCAAGCAAGCCGTCGAAGAGGGCATGGCCCGGCAGGAGGGAGCTGGGACGGGAAACTAGAGCATCAGAGCGAGCGCCCGCGAAGAACCACACGGGCGAACCCATCAGAAGGGTCCAACAGCGAGGTCGCAACGTTCACGATGTCATCGTTCGTGATCGTCGCGGCCTCGCCCGACATTCGGTCAATGTACTCGTAACCGGCCCCCATGACCTCGGCCATCGCGTAGGTCGCCGACCTCGAGGCGCCCCTCATGAGCGATATCTCGAGAGTGCCCGCGAACTGCCTCTTGGTCCTGGCCAGCTCCTCGGGCTCCAGGCCCGACTCCACCAGCTTCGAGAACTCGGCAGCCAACCCCTCCACGACGCTCTCCTCCGTGCCCGGCGCCGCCGTCGCATACGCGATGATAGCGCCGGCTTCTCTGTAGGCCAGCAGCGTCCCTCCGACATGGTAGGCGTGAGGAGGCTTCTCCCGCAGGGAGCGCCAGAGCCGGCCGCCGATCGTCGAAAGTGCTCTGACAATGAGCCTGCACACGACAGCGTCTCGCGTTCCACCCACCGGCCCGGGTAGAGCCACCGCCACGACCGACTGCGGACTGCCCACCAACTCGGCCTCGTCTTGCCCGGACGGCCTCGCCGCTGCATTCGAGCCGCCGGCGCCCGATCCCGGCGGTG
This sequence comes from uncultured bacterium, assembly GCA_964562405.1. Lineage (GTDB taxonomy): Bacteria > Joyebacterota > Joyebacteria > Joyebacterales > Joyebacteraceae > WJLY01. The sequence goes on from CAZLTC010000013.1 coordinate 45,069, forward strand.
CCGAGCGCTCTGTCTCGGAGTCGCCCGCGGCCGATGTGCGTGCAGCGGGCTCGTGCGAGGATGAGAGCCCATTGAGAGCCTCGGACACGATATCGCTGGCCCTCGCGGGTGACACGTCGCCGACGGCGCAAGCGACCAGGCGATCGGAGACGCAAACGCGCCCGTGCCAATCTGCAAGCTCGCTCGCGGTCATTCCACCTATAGTATCGTAGGTCCCACGTATGGGACGGCCGTGCGGGAGCCCCGGGAAGGCGAGCGGAAGAAGCATCCTGAGAGCTCTGCGAATCGGGTGATCGTCTATCTCTCGAATCTCGGACGCGACCTGCAGCCTTACGTGCTCGAGCCGCTCCTCGGGGAACGTGGGGTCGACCAGAACTTCTCCCAGGATCCCCATCGCCACGTCGAGGTGCTTCGACATGACGGTGAAGCCTGCTCCGAGTCCGTCCCTCTCGACAGCGAACGCGAGACCGCTCCCCAGACCCTCGATGGCGTCCGATATGTCGTCGGCGCTCCTGGTGCCGGCTCCCTCGCGGCACATCCTCTGAGTCAGGTAGGTCAGCCCCGACTTGCCGCGCGGCTCCTGAAGGAAGCCACCCGGGAACCCGAGCGTCAGCGACACGAGAGGGAGAGAGCGCGACGGCCGGACGATCAGCTTCCCGCCGCCCTCCAGGGCGACTTTCCGGCAGACGATCTTCCCGCTCTCGCCGAGAACGTTTGGGCGCGTGAAGGCAGCCGGAGGCGACCAACGCGCCGGGGCTTCCCGGGTGACGCCCTGGAACGCGTGTGTAACCCTGTCGATGACGGCGCGCGTCTCCGCGACCCGTTCCACGGAGCGACTGTCCGACGTCCCCGGACTCCCCGACGTCCCCGGGACGTAGCAGATGACGGTCGCCAGCTCCGGGTCCAGATACCGCTTCGCCACGCGCGCTATGTGATCAGGCCGTACGAGCGCCAGCCTGTCGACGTACTCCTCGGCCCATCGGTAGTCGCCGAGCGTCTCGAAGTAGCCCAGTGTGCGCGCTATGGAATCGGCAGTCTCGTGCTCCAGCGCGTAGGCGGACTCCAGCCGTCTCAGGCTCTTCTCCATCTCCTCCGCCGACGGCGGCTCGCTCCGCAGACGCTCTACCTCGCGGAAGACGCCCTCGACGACCCGATCCGTTTCGGCGCTCGTGGCCACCGCGCGGGCCACGATGAGGCCGGAGTCCCTGTAGGCCACAAGCCCTGCTCCCACGTCGCTGACAGCGCCGTCGCGGCTGTGGAGGGACCTCCAGAGTCTCGAGCTGTGTCCGGCTCCCAGGAGGCCGCAGAGCGCGTCGACCGCCGGCACGTCCACATCGAGCGCGTGAGGCCCTTCGAACGCCAGCGCGATGTAGGGCTGCTCGATGCCGCCTTCGAAAGTGAGCGCCCTCAGACCCTTCTCTCGCGGCGCACCAGTCCGACGTTCGCGACCGACTCCTTCCGGCAGCGCACCTAGCACCTCGGACGCAACCTCCACCACCTCGTCGGCATCGACGTCGCCCACGACCACCTGCACGAGGTTCCCGGCCCGGTGGTACTCGGAGTGGTGTCTTCTGAGGTCGTCGGGCGTGATGTTCGTCACCGTGTCGACAGTTCCCACGATCGGTCGACCGCATGGCCGCCCGGAGAGAGCCGCTTCCATGAGCCTTCTCCAGACGAACACACCCGGATCGCTCTCGCCGCTTCTCGCCTCCTCCACCACGACCGCGCGCTCCGCCTCGACCTCCGCTTCCCTGAAGGCCGGAGACGACAGGGCCAGCGCGGACGTCCTCAGGACGTCTCGCCACCCCGCACCAGGAACGACCTGGTAGTACATGGTGTGGTCGCACCCGGTCTCCGCGTTGAGATATCCTCCCGCGTCGTGCACCTCGCGGGCGAGTTCGATGCGGCCCGAGGCATCCTCTCCAGCGCTCCCCTTGAACAGCAGATGCTCCATGAAGTGCGAAATACCCGACAGTTCATCCGGCTCGTCGGACGAGCCGGACCCTACCCACAGGTTGAGGGCTGCGACCGGCGAGGACCGCATCTCTCTCACTATGAGACGGAGCCCGTTGGGAAGAATGACACGCCTCATCGCGGACCTCACAGACCCAGCTCCAGTTC